>NZ_AKIW01000050.1 GCF_000282635.1 Variovorax sp. CF313 | reverse complement strand
TCGGCGCCCAGCACGCTGCCGTCGGCGGTGGCCGAATCGACCAGCGTCTGGCGGTTCATCTGGTCGTAGGCGAAGTAGCGGTCGGTCTCCTCGCCGCCCTCGATGGGTGTGCCCTGCGGGCCCTGGGCGGTCAGCGCGCTGTAGGCGAGCTTGGTGTGGATGTGGGTGCGGTTGCCGACCTTGTCGTAGTCGATGGTGATGTAGGCGTTGGTGTCGGCCACCCAGCGCAGGCGGCCCAGCGCGTCGTAGGCCATCTGGTTGTCCTGGTAGGTGACGCCGTCCTGTACGGTGGTCTCGCGGGTGCGCCGTCCGCCCAGGTCATAGGCGTAGGTCGTGACCTTGCCCACGCCCGCGTCGTCGATGCAGTGCCGCCTGCAGCAGAATCGAGAAACTCGATGTCCAGGTCAAGCGACAGATCCCTCAGCGACTCATTGCCTTCATCAAGTAACAGAAGCACAAGCGCGAGGTCAACAGTGCTGCAACGCAGAGGACCTGAATGGCAAAAACAACTTACGCAACAAGAGGCCCTTACGCGCTCCGACCAAAGCGACTGAAGTGAAGAAGGCTTTTATTTCTTCTTGGCAACCAAGCAGGAAAAATCTAACTACGAAAAATATTCGCCAAAACAGATTGCCAAATGCAGGCTTAAGCAATCGCAGCATCACTTATCTGCTCAAGAGTTGGCACTTCACCTGCTTTTATTAGCAAATCAGCCAGCCACTCAGCTTCTGCTTTTGTTCCGGAATAAACGGAGCCTGGCAATATCTTGATCAACGATGCCGCATCTTTCATGTCCAAAGAAAGAGAATTTCTAAGCACTTTGATGATATTTGCTGTCGATTTAATATCATCAATTCGAATAGCCCAAAGGCCGTGCATCTTGATCAGCAGATTTCTAATTTCTGATGGTGCAAGGCCTACGCCATCAGCCTCACTATGCAAGCCGCAACTTGAGCAATTGATCACCTCGTGCCATCTCAGCTTTCCGTTTTGATTTGATTGCCCTACGCGGAGAGCATTGGATACCCCACATCTTGGGCACGCCTCAAGCTCAGGCAATTGATTTTTATCATCAATCATTTCACCATCCTCTCATTCGATTGTAGCGATCAATTGTCTCGTAAAACCTTGCCTCCTTGGCGCTGCCAAGGGGGTGGTGGTCGTAAATTCCCCTCGACCACCACCTATTGTGCAATTCCTCATGAATAATCGTGTCCCGTAAACTGGCGCGGGAGGAAAATGAATTTTTCCCTATCTGAATTCCAGCCCCCTCTTGTGTCACGCCGTGCCCTATAAATGGACTGTATTCAGGAGTGTATGTCAGTCTGGTATTGGGGAAATCTTCTTTAATAATTGCATCTATAGCCCGATTCCTCGACGCAGCAGCCTTTCCTGTTACGTGACTAAGATCAGAAACATACACTTGAGTGCCACCGGCGAACTCCACAGCGGCACTTCGCCCGCTGCCGCTCAAGCCCCTCGCCCTGCTCGCTAACAGCGTCTCACCCATGCTGCTAACGGTACGCAATCCCGTCACAGTTGCGCCAGCTTCCAGTGCAAATTGTGTCCCCGCAAAGAGGATTGTTGTCGCGCCGTCACCAATGTATCCGGCAGTGAAGTCGCGTGCAGCCTGTAGTCCATTGCTGACTCGCTGCGCCACAGGTGCCAAACCACGCATGATGGTCTGAGCACCATCACTGCGCGGGGAGTAGCTCCAACTCTCCGCAAATCCCTCTTGCACACCGACCGCTGCGTCAGTGCCTGCGAGAGTGTAGGGAATGGACGCCAAGCCTCCGGCGATCCTGACTACTTGGTTGTAGGTCCCTCCGATCGCCAGTTCCGCGGCTCCCACAGCCAAGTTGGCCGCTTGCGTCAGCGGAATGTTGGCGCCCGCATTGCTGAAGCGGTTTGTGCTATCGCCGAAGCCTCCTCCATCGACCGGCTGTGCCATCGCCGCAGCGCCTGCAGCGTAATAGGCTTTGGCAAACTGCCCGCTCGGCGTGTCCCACATGCGGTTGAGCATCCTCTGGGTGTCGTCATAGGTGGTTGCCACATAGGTTGGTCTGCTGCGGCCTTCATTGCTGTAGTTTTCGTTGCGATAAGTGGCCTCTTGGGCAGCCTGCCTCATTTGCTCTTCGGCGATAGCTGCTCGGTTGCGACTCTCCAAACCGATCGCATTACCGCCGTATCCGGCTTGGCTCAGGTCGTTCAAATCCACATACAACGTCTGTCCAGGCTGGACGATAGGCATACCTATGGCGTTACGCCTGATCTGCCCTGTGGCCAAAGCCTGTCCATACATCGCTTGTGCCTCAGCCGACGACATGCCCGCGGACCGGAATGCAGCCAGAGGCCCTTGGTCCTGACCAACCGTCACAACTCGCCGCCCACTCGCATCCGTGGTGTCATCCATGACGTCCATACCATTGCGCGCGTAGAGGCCGTCGGCGTTCCCCGTAGCACTCGTGGTAGGCAATCCCATTGGGTTGATGCTTGCACGACGCATCGCCATGTCGTCGGCGAAGTTGAATCCCGTTCCAGGCCCATCTGCGAAGTAACCCAGGATGCGCGCCTTCTCTTCGGCACCAACCACCCCCGGCACATTGTTGGCCTTTGCAAGAGCATCCCCAATGATGTTGCCGAACGCGTCTGCCGCAATTTGCGCGCCACTGATCTTGCCGCCCCGTACGACTGTCCCCGCCAGAGCACCGCCGAATCCTGATACGAAGCTCTTCCCGAAATCGAACTGCGCCTTGGGGTCGTACTGCATCGCCGAATTCAGCCCTTGGCTTACACCTGCACTCACTGCACTGGCCGCCACGCTCTTCCAGCTGAACTTGTCTTGCAATCCGGTCACGACGGCAACGCCTTGTGTGATGGCGCTGCCAAGAGCTCCGCGCATTGCTCCGTTGATAAATGCGCTACCCGTGTCAGGAAGTATGTTCGCACCTCCCAGGCCTGCGGACACCACGCCACCAATAGCACCCAGGGCCACGCCCTTCCAGCTGAATCCATCTTGCACGCCAATGGCATTGCCCACTACCTGACTGGCAATTGAGCCTGCTGCGCCAGCAGCGGCGCCTGCAGTCACCATGCCATAGCCGAGTTCTGACAGCGTTCCATAGGACAAGACGGTCACCACGACAGCCACGATGGCCACAATGACCTGCCCGAGCCCCCCGCACCCACCCCCCTGGCTCTGCGGAGTCGCCATCATCGTCGGCGAATCATTGGCAATCTTGCTCGGGTCGTAAGGCTT
>NZ_AKIW01000049.1 GCF_000282635.1 Variovorax sp. CF313 | reverse complement strand
TATGTCGCGGTCGCGAACCCGGGCATCGACCTGGGCTTCGGCCCCTTCGGCCAGACGACCTACTCGCCCAACAAGGCGCGCTTCATCCTGACGCTGACGAAGACGCTGTAAATAAAACAACGAGGTGCGGCCCAAGCTGCCGCACCATTTCATTTCCATCCGAAGGAGAAAACTCATGAAGCTGGTCACAGCCATCATCAAACCGTTCAAGCTCGACGAGGTGCGCGAAGCACTGTCGGCCATCGGCGTGCAGGGGATCACCGTCACCGAGGTGAAGGGCTTCGGCCGCCAGAAGGGCCACACCGAGCTCTACCGCGGCGCGGAGTACGTGGTCGATTTCCTGCCCAAGGTCAAGATCGAGGCGGCCGTCTCGGACGACCTCGTCGACCGCGTGATCGAGGCCGTCGAAGGCGCGGCACGCACCGGCAAGATCGGCGACGGCAAGATCTTTGTCTACAACCTCGAACAAGTCGTTCGCATCCGCACCGGCGAAACGGGCCGCGAAGCCCTCTGATCGAGTCCAGGCCCGAAAGAACAACGATTATGAAAAAACTGCTTGTCTCTCTTGCGTTCGGTTTGAGTGTGCTGGCTGCCGGCACCACCGCCCTTGCACAAACGCCCGCGGCCACGGCCGAGGCGCCCGCTGCTTCGGCATCCGCACCCGCGGCGGCTGCCCCTGCGGCAGCGCCCGCCGCGGCTGCGGCCGCCGCCGCCCCCGCGGCGCCCGCAGCCGCACCGGCTCCGAAGATCGACTCCGGCGACACCGCCTGGATGCTGACTTCGACGCTTCTCGTGATCCTGATGACCATCCCCGGCCTCGCGCTGTTCTATGGCGGCCTGGGCCGCTCGAAAAACATGCTGTCGGTGCTGATGCAGGTCTTCGTGATCTTCTCGCTGATCAGCATCCTGTGGGCCGTCTATGGCTACAGCCTGGCCTTCTCGGGCGACGGCAACTTCCTGGGGACCTTCGACAAGATCTTCATGAAGGGCATCACGCAGGAGACCTTCGGCGCGCTGACCACGATCCCCGAATACGTGTTCGTCGCCTTCCAGGGCACCTTCGCAGCCATCACCGTGGCGCTGATCGTCGGCGCCTTCGCAGAGCGTGCCAAGTTCTCGGCCGTGCTGCTGTTCTCGGTGCTGTGGTTCACCTTCAGCTACGTGCCGATCGCCCACATCGTGTGGGGCGGCGGCCTGCTGGGCAAGGACGGAGCGCTGGACTTCGCCGGCGGCACCGTGGTGCACATCAACGCCGGTGTGGCCGGCCTGGTCGGTGCCTACATGGTCGGCAAGCGCGTCGGCTACGGCAAGGAAGCGTTCACGCCTCACTCGCTCACGCTCACCATGGTCGGCGCTTCGCTGCTGTGGGTCGGCTGGTTCGGCTTCAACGCCGGCTCGGCCGGTGCTGCCAACGCCGTCGCCGGCCTGGCCTTCATCAACACGGTGCTCGCCACCGCTGCCGCGGCGCTGTCGTGGATCCTGGGTGAGAGCCTGCACAAGGGCAAGGCCTCGATGCTGGGTGCCGCGTCCGGCGCCGTGGCCGGCCTCGTGGCCGTCACGCCGGCAGCCGGCTTCGTCGGCCCGATGGGTTCGATCGTGCTCGGCCTGCTGGCCGGCCTGGTCTGCCTGTGGGGCGTGGGCGGCCTGAAGCGCATGCTGGGCGCGGACGACGCGTTCGACGTGTTCGGCGTGCACGGCGTGGGCGGCATCCTGGGTGCCATCCTGACCGGCGTGTTCGCGGCCAAGGGCCTCGGCGGCACCGGCGGCGCAACGCCCGACACCTTCGCGATGGGCGCACAGGTCTGGATCCAGATCAAGAGCGTGGCGCTCACGGTCGTGTGGTCCGGCGTGGTGGCCTTCATCGCCTACAAGATCGCCGACCTGACCCTCGGCCTGCGTGTGTCGGAAGAAGAAGAGCGCGAAGGCCTCGACATCTCCTCGCACGGCGAGACCGCATATAACAGGTAAACCCCCAGGCTACGCGCACTTCGTGTCGCTACGCCAACCCCCTTGCGGGGGGCAACACCAGCGGCCCGGCAAAGCCGGTTCCGCGGTGCCCACCGATTGAAGAAAAAGTTTTCAAGCGAGGTCTCCTTTGGATGTTCAGCCCGCGAGCGCTCCGGCGCCAGCGGGCTTTTTTTTGCCCGCCGCCGCGATGGCCGGGGGCACAATCGCGACACCATGTGGACCTCCATCGAAGACAGCCTCTGCGAGCTCGGCGAGTCGCCGTTCTGGCACCCGGAAGAACGCTCGCTCTACTGGCTCGACATTCCCGGGCGTGCCGTGCTGCGCACGCGCGGCGACATCGGCTCGCCGGAGGCGAAGGTAGAGCGATGGCCCTTGTCCACCGAGCCCGGCTGCATGGCGCCGGCGCGCAGCGGCGGCCTCGTGATCGCATTGCGTGACGGCATCTACCGCGCGCGCCAATGGGGTGGCGAATTGGTCGCGATGGCGCGCGTGGAGCATGACGTGAGCACCATGCGCTTCAACGACGGCAAGTGCGATGCGCTGGGCCGCTTCTGGGCCGGCTCGATCAACGAGGCCAAAGACCGTGCCAATGCCGCGCTCTATTGCCTCGACGCACGCAGCAACACCGGCATCTCGCCGACCATCACGCAGATGGCCAACCAGGCCACCACCGCCAACGGCCTCGCGTTCTCGCCCGACGCCCGCACGCTCTATTGGGCCGACACCCCCGCACACGTGGTGCGCGCGTGGGACTGGGACGCCGAGGGCAACTCGCTCTCGCACGCCCGCGTGTTCCAGCAGTTCGACGCCAAGCCCGAGGGCTGGTCGCCAGACTCGCTGCTGCGCTACGGGGGGCGCCCCGACGGTGCCACCATCGACGCCGAAGGCCACTACTGGGTGGCGATGTTCGAAGGCGCGCAGCTGCTGCGTTTCTCGCCCTCGGGCCAGCAAGTGGCGGCCGTGCCGGTGCCCGTCCAGTGCCCGACCATGCCCTGCTTCGGCGGCGACGACCTGAAGACGCTGTTCGTCACCAGCGGCCGCAAGGGTCGGCCCGCCGCCGAGATCGAGCAGCGGCCGGCCTCGGGCACGGTGATCTCGATGCAGGTCGAGACGCGAGGGTTGCCTGTGAACTTCTTCGAGGACTGATTGGCGTGAAGCGCGTTGTTCGGGGTGCGATCACGCCGACGGGGGACATTCGCGGAGGGGAGTACCCGGTGTCCTGTGCACGCGCCCAGAACGCGATCGTCCCGCAAAGAAGCTAAGACGCCATGGCTGCGCAGCACATCCCCCCGATCCAATGCCTGCTGACCTTCGAGGCCGTCGCAAGGTTGCGGCACGCGGGCCGCGCGGCCGACGAGCTGTGCGTCACGCCCAGCGCGGTGAGCCACCGCATCCGCCAGCTCGAATCGCACGTCGGCTTCAAGCTCTTCGGCCGCAGCGACTTCAGCCTCACGGCAGACGGCGCGGCCTGCCTCGCCAACGTGCGCACGGGGCTCGCCGCGCTGCAGGCCATGCCGCTCGGCGCCAACGCCGCGCAGCGCGCCACTCGCCTGCGCATTGCCGTCACGCCCACCTTCAGCCGGCAGTTCCTCATGCCCCGACTGGAGCTGTTCCGCAACATCTACCCCGACATCGAGCTGGTGCTGCAGGTGTCGATCCCGCTGCTCGACGTGACGGCCGAGCAGGCCGACCTCGAAGTGCGCTACGGCCCCGGCGGGTATGCCGACTGCGAGCACCGGCTGTTGCTCGAGGAGCAGGTGGTGCCCGCCTGCAGCCCCAGCTATCTCAACGAGTTCGGGCCGTTCACGGGTTTTCGCACCGCGGCCGAGATCGCCAGCGCGCGGCTGATCCGCAGCCCGCTCGAACCCTGGGGCACCTGGTTCGCGAGCTGCGGGCTCGACCAGCCCGAGCCGAACATCGGCGCGCAGTTCAACGACCTGGGGCTCGTGTACGACGCCGCCGCCAGCGGCTTCGGCATTGCGCTGGTGCGGCAGAAGATGGGCGCCGCGTGGTTCGAATCGGGCCGGCTGGTCGCGCTGTCCGAGCAGGCCGTGCCGTCGCCGCACCGCCACTACATCTGCTGGCAGCCGGGCACGCTGGAGCGCTGGGAGTGCGCGGCCTTCACCGATTGGCTGGAACAGAGCCTGCGCTGAAGAACCAATCACCACGTTCGCGAAGTTCTTTCAAGCACCCGGCAAAAATCCGTCAACCCAGGGCCGCCGCAATTCCGTAGAGTGCGTGAAATAAACCCCGAGACATCCCGCGAGCAGAAGAAAGCAGAAAGAGGTCGCCGCATGAATGCGCCGCTCACCCCCACGCAGCACGATTCGCTGCAGAAAACACAGCGCCAGTCCGAAGTGGTGCGCGCGCTGCAGGCGCATCTGCCCGCCCACGCGCTGATCTGGCAGGCCGAAGACACCACGCCCTACGAGTGCGACGGCCTCACCGCCTACCGCGCCCGCCCGCTGGTGGTGGCCCTGCCCGAGACCGAGGCGCAGGTGGCCGCCGTGCTCAAGGCCTGCCACCAACTCGGCGTGCCCGTGGTGGCGCGCGGCGCGGGCACCGGGCTCTCGGGCGGCGCCATGCCGCACACCATGGGCGTGACCATGTCGCTGGCCAAGTTCAACCGCATCCTGAAGATCGATCCGGTGGGCCGCACGGCCGTCGTGCAGTGCGGCGTGCGCAACCTCGCCATCAGCGAGGCGGCCGCGCCTTTCAACCTGTACTACGCACCCGACCCGTCGAGCCAGATCGCCTGCACCATCGGCGGCAACGTGGCCGAGAACTCGGGCGGCGTGCACTGCCTGAAGTACGGCCTGACGCTGCACAACGTGCTGCGCGTGCGCGGCTTCACGGCCGAGGGCGAGCCCATCGAGTTCGGTGGCGAGGCGCTCGACGCGCCGGGGCTCGACCTGCTCGCGCTGGTCATCGGCAGCGAAGGCATGCTGGCCGTGACCACCGAGGTCACCGTCAAGCTCGTACCGAAACCGCAGCTCGCGCGCTGCATCATGGCCAGCTTCGACGACGTGCGAAAGGCCGGCGACGCGGTGGCCGCGGTGATCGCGGCCGGCATCATCCCGGCGGGCCTGGAGATGATGGACAAGCCCATGACCGCCGCCGTCGAAGACTTCGTGCGCGCGGGCTACGACCTCGACGCGGCGGCCATCCTGCTGTGCGAATCCGATGGCACACCCGAAGAGGTCGAGGAAGAAATCGGCCGCATGACCGCCGTGCTGCGCGGCTGTGGCGCCACCGCCATCGCGTGCAGCAACAGCGAGGAAGAGCGCATGAAGTTCTGGAGCGGGCGCAAGAACGCGTTCCCCGCCTCGGGCCGCATCAGCCCCGACTACATGTGCCTCGACTCGACCATCCCGCGCAAGCGGCTCGCGGACATCCTGCTGGCCATCCAGCAGATGGAGAAGAAATACAACCTGCGCTGCTGCAACGTGTTCCACGCGGGCGACGGCAACCTGCATCCGCTGGTGCTGTTCGATGCCAACGACCCCGACGAGCTGCACCGTTGTGAACTGTTCGGCGCCGACATCCTCGAGACCAGTGTCGCGATGGGCGGCACGGTGTCGGGCGAGCACGGCGTAGGCGTGGAGAAGCTCAACAGCATGTGCGTTCAGTTCACAGCGGCCGAGAACGAGCAGATGTTCGGCGTGAAGCGCGCCTTCGATCCCGAGGGTATGTTGAATCCCGGCAAAGTGATTCCCACACTGCAGCGCTGCGCCGAGTACGGCAAGCAGGTGGTGCGCGGGGGGAAGTTGCAGCATCCGGATCTGCCGAGGTTCTGACATGGCGACCTGTTTTAACCCGTGGGTTCATTCGGGGCGCGATCACGCCGACGGGGTACCT
>NZ_AKIW01000048.1 GCF_000282635.1 Variovorax sp. CF313 | reverse complement strand
GCAAGCCGCAAGCCGCAAGCCGCGTGCGCACGCCCGGGTCCTTCAAGGCCGCACCGATGGCCTTGTGCAGTTTCTGCACCATCTCTTCAGGCGTGTTCTTCGGCACCATGAAGCCGCTCCAGATCTTGTATGCGAAGTTCTTGAGTTCTTTGCCTTCGCTCGCGGTCGGCACGTTCTCAACAGCTCCGAGCGCTGCGCACCGAACTGGCCCATGACCTTGATGATCTCCCAGCACGCGCAGTGCGATCTGCTCGTCAAGTCCCTGGTCGGCCTGATCCTGCGCCTCGGTCAGCACGCGGGGCTCGACTTTTCCCCTCTGGCCGGCAATCGTCCGCTACATGGAATCGACCGCGAAACGCCCCGCCGTTCGCGCCGCGATACTGGCCGAAGGCCTGATCGAAGGCGGATCCACCAAGGCCTGAAGCGACCGCGTTACATCCGGCCTCTCGCAGTCGAATAAACTCCGCCCCGCTTGCAGCTTGTATTCGTGCTGCGCCGCCATAGGCAACATGGCGAAATCAAACCTATCAGGAAACTCAGTTGAACCGCATCGAACTCGTCGAAAAAATCGTCACCGCCCACAACGTCAGCAAGGCAGAAGCCGCGCGCATCCTCGAGACCGTCACGGGCTCGATCGTCGCCGCAGTGAAGAAGGGTGACCCCGTTCAGATCGTCGGCTTCGGCACTTTCAAGCAAGTGGCGCGCGCCGCACGCTCGGGCTTCAACCCCAGCGCCGGCACCAAGATCAAGATCGCTGCACAGAAGGTGCCGAAGTTCGTGCCGGGCGCCGCCTTCAAGGCCGCCGTGGACCCGAAGGCTGCAAAGCGCAAGGCCGACAAGGCCGTGGTTGCAAAGCCCGCAGCGAAGAAGGCCGCCGCACCCGCCAAGAAGGCCGTGGCTGCGAAGAAGAAGTAAGAACCGGCAGTGATGCACCGCAGCCTCGCGCTGCGGATGCAGAACAATGAAGAACGGCCCCTCGGGGCCGTTTTTCATGGGCGGTGCGCATGCGCATCGTTTCAGTCGCTCTGGATCACGCCCTCGCTCAGGTAGCGCTGGTATTCGGCAAGCGGAATGGCCGTCGTCTGAATGTTGCCGGCATCGCCCCAACTGATGACCGCGCTGTCGGGTGCCAGCTCGACTTCGATCGGTCCTTGGGGAATGAGGATCAGGGGGCCGTCGCCGGCCCGGTATTCGACATTTCCTGTGACTTTCGCGTTCGCTGCCATGGGTTCGTTCCTCGGGATGTTTGGGGAATGCGGGAGGCGGACCTCGAGCGTATCGGATCCGGCCCGGCTCGGGGTCATCGCGGCGCCGCGATGCGTGTAGGCGGGGCGGCCGTCACAGCGGCGTCACGCGTGGCGTGGCACGCTCGCGCCTCGAAATGACGAATCCCCTCGGCAGAATTCTTGCGGCGTCGATCGCCTGTCTCGCGATCCTGGCGGCCGCCGTCGCGTGGCACCCGACCGCCGGCGGCAACGCTCAGGTCCGCACGGCTGATGCAGCTCCCCCGTCGCTGGAAATCCGCTGGCATGGCGGCGGCATCGTGCTGCAGGGCGCGGTGCAGGACGCGGCCACGCAGCAGGCGCTTGCCGAGGGCGCGGCCGCGCGCCTGGGCGGCGAGAGCGACCAGGTGACCGACTGGCTCGACATCACGCCCACGGCGCTGCCCGTGGCCGACGCAGCGTCGCTCGCGCGGCTCATCAACCTCGGGCAGGAGGGCTGGCACCTGCAGCGCGGGCCGACCGGAGGCTGGCTCGCAGTGCAGTCGCTGACCGACGAGCGCAGCGTGCAGGCGAGGGCGCTGCTGCAGGCCGCCTTCGGCCCCGGGGTCGCGGTGCGCCTGGTGCCGTTGCCCTGAGCGGCCGATCCCTTGCGCAGCCGAGGGGCCTTCACGGTCTCGTCATGTGCCGTCCCCAGCATCGGCTGCATTCCAAAACAGAGGAGAGGTCCATGCATCCATCGTTGAAGCACCTTGCCGTCGCGGGCGTGGTGGCCGCCACCCTGGCCGCCTGCGGAGGCAGCGGCAGTTCGAACAATTTCGCTCCTTTCGTGCCGCCACCCGCGGCCAGCAATCCGCCTGCGCCGGCGCCCGCACCTGCCGTGCCCGGCACCGTGGACGTGAAGCTCATTGCCTTCAACGACCTGCACGGCAACCTCGAACCGCCGAAGCTGTCGATCAACGCGCCCGCCAAGGGCGGCGGCACGGTGCCGGTGCCGGCCGGCGGCGCGGCCTACCTGGCCTCGGCCATCGCTTCGCTCAAGGAGAAGAATCCGAACAACGCGGTGGTGTCGGCCGGCGACATGATCGGCGCTTCGCCGCTGGTGTCGGCGCTGTTCCTCGACGAGTCGACCATCGAGGCCGTGAACGCGATGAAGATCGATTTCAACGCGGTCGGCAACCACGAGTTCGACAAGGGCCAGACCGAACTGCTGCGCATGAAGAACGGCGGCTGCGCGAAGAACACCGCGCTCGAACCCTGCCGCGTGAACAAGAATTTCCCGGGCGCCAACTTCGGCTTCCTCGCGGCCAACACCGTGAAGGGCGACGGCAACACGTTGTTCCCCGCCACCGGCATGAAGACCTTCACGAAGGATGGTGCCACGGTGAAGGTGGCATTCATCGGCATGACGCTGAAGGGCACGCCGAACATCGTCACGCCCGCCGGCGTCGCTGGCCTGAGCTTCAAGGACGAGGCTGACACCGCCAACGCGCTGATCCCGCAGCTGAAGGCGCAGGGCGCGGATGCCATCGTCGTCGTGGTCCACGAGGGCGGCACCACCACCGTGGGCTACAACGACAAGAGCTGCGCCGGCCTGAGCGGCGACATCCTGCCGATCCTGAACAAGCTCGACACCGCGGTGGACGTCGTGATCTCGGGCCACACGCACCGCTCGTACGTGTGCGACTACGGCAAGACCAACCCGGCCAAGCCCTTCCTGCTGACCAGCGCCGGCCAGTACGGCACGCTGCTGACGGACATCAATATCACAATCGACACCCGCACCCGCAAGGTCACGGCCAAGGCGGCTGACAACGTGATCGTGCAGGGCGAGTCCTACACCAGCGGCGCCACTACCGTCGCGCTGACCGACCAGTACCCCGCCTTCGGCAAGAACCAGGAAGTGGCCGCGCTCATCGGCCAGTACCTCGCCATCGCGGGGCCGCTGGTGCAGCGCGTGGTGGGATCGCTCACCGCGACGGCCACGCGCACGCAGACTGCGTCGAGGGAAAGCGTGCTGGGCAACCTGATCGCCGACGCGCAGCTCGCAGCCACGAGCCCGGCCGGCAAGGGCGCCGCGCAGATCGCCTTCATGAACCCGGGCGGCGTGCGCGCCGACCTCGCACCGGCCGGCGACGGCAGCGTGACCTACGGCCAGATCTTCGCGGTGCAGCCATTCGGCAACAGCCTGGTGGTGAAGACCATGACCGGCGCGCAGATCAAGGCGGTGCTGGAGCAGCAGTTCAATAGCGGTTCCAACACGGTGGCCTCGCCCAAGGTGCTGCTGCCGTCGGCCAGCCTGAGCTACAGCTACAGCCTCTCGGCGCCCGCCGGTTCGCGCATCGGCAACATGGCGCTCAACGGCACTGCGATGGCCGACGCTACCACCTACCGCGTGACGATGAACAGCTTCCTGGCCACCGGCGGCGACAACTTCACCGTCTTCAACCAGGGCACCGACGCGCTCGGCGGCGACCAGGACGTGGACGCCCTGGAGGCCTACATCAAGGCGAACAGCCCGCTGGCGCCGCCGGCAACCGGCCGCATCACTGTTCTGCCCTGAGCGGGCTGACGAGAAGGGGGGCACCGTTCGTCGACACCGTGACTTCGCGTAGGCCGATGTCGCAAGCCGGATTTGCCCCTCTTTGGCGGATTTAGCATGGAACTTGTCTGCCGCCGACGGCAGAGCTTTGTTTGCCGATCCATGTTTTTTTTGCAAAGGAATCCGCCATGAAAACCATGAATCTCCGCACGCTGGCGCTTTCGTCCGCCGTGGCGGCGTGCAGCCTGGCTTTTGTCGGGTGCACCACCACGCGGCCGCAGGATCAGGCCAGCAGCGCGTCTTCGCGCACTTCCATCGACGCCCAGGTCGATGCCTCGCTGTCCAAGCTGTATGACTCCGTGAAGGGCTCGCGCGATCTGGTCGCCAGGTCGAGCGGGGTGCTGGTGTTTCCCGCCGTGGTGGGTGCCAGCATGGGCGTGGGCGCCGAGTATGGCCGAGGCGCGTTGCGCGTGAACGGTCGCACGCAGTCCTACTACAGCACCACCGCCGGATCGGTGGGCTTCCAGGCAGGTGCGCAGTCGAAGGCGGTGATCTACGTGTTCACCACGCAGGCGGCGCTGGACAAGTTCCGCAGCAGTAAGGGCTGGACGGCAGGTGCCGACGCCACGGTGGCGCTCGCGACCATCGGGGCCAACGGCAGCATCGACACGAACACGCTGCGCCAGCCCGTGGTGGGCTTCGTGATGACGAACGTCGGGTTGGAAGCCGGCGTCTCGCTGTCGGGCGCGAAGATCAGCGAGATCCAGCTGTAGGAAAACGCGTCGGCCGGCCTCTGCAGGCCGATGCGCTCAATGGCCGAGCTGCGCCCGCAGTTCGGCCACCTGCCGGCGCAGGGTTTCGTTCTCGGCCGTGAGTTCGGCCACGCGCTGCTGCAGCGCCTGTACCGTGTCAGGCGCGTCGTGCGTATCCGCTTCGGCGGACTCTTCTCGCGGCTTCTTCTTCGACTCGCGCACGCGCTTGGCGGCCTGCTTGAGCTCGTCCTTGCCGGCGTTCGCGGCCGAGATCTGCTCCTCGGCCGGCAGCGTGGCGACCGCGGCCGCGGTGTTGATCGAGATCACGCCCGACTTCACGGCCGCCACCAGTTCCGGCGCGGCCTGCTTCTGGATCTTCTCGATCATGCCCACCTGGCTGCTGCTCAGCCGCGCGGCGCGGGCGATGGCTTCGCGGCTGTTCAGCGGGGCGGGTGGGGGCATGGGAGCGCTGTCGGCGGACGGATCGACGTCGAACGGCGGGGCGGACGGATCGTGCGCGGCGTCCGGCGGCGAAGCCGGCTGCGCCACCGCGCGGGTGCGCTGCTGATCGACGATGTCCTTCTTGCGCAGCGCGAGCACGCCGCGCAGGAAGTCGGAGATGCTGCGCCGGCCCAGGTGCTGGTCGATCATCCAGAGGTGCACGTCGTCGATGCTCTTGAAGCGCGTGTTCTGCACCGTCTGGAAGGGCAGCCCGTGCTTCTGGCAGATGCCGTAGCGGTTGTGGCCATCCACCAGCACATCGCCCCAAAGCACCAGCGCGTCGCGGCAGCCCTCGGCGAGGATGCTGCGTTCGAGGGCTTCGTGTTCCTCCGGCGTCAGGGGGTCGATATAGGCTTTGAGGTCTTCGTTGACGACGATGTTCATGGGCAGGGGGACGCGGCGGGAAAAGCGAGCAAAGGGGCGGGATTTTAGATGTCTCTGTTTGGTGCGCCCAAACGTCTATGGAAGTGAGGGCACATCGCAAATCCTGGGTGTCACCTTCTTCATAAATAGTAATGATTCTTATTTAAATATGCAGCCCATGTCTTCGCCCGAGTCATCGCTGGGAGATGTCTTCGTCGCCAACCGGGCCCAGCTCTGGCACGTTGCCCGCAGGATCGTGCGCACCACCGATCTCGCGGACGACGTGGTGCAGGATGCCTACCTCCGGATCGCCGACGGCGCCTGCCGCAAGATTGACAAGCCCATGGGCTACTGCTGCCAGGTGGTGCGCAATCTGGCGCTCGACCATTGCCGCCGCCAGTCGCTCGAGGCCACCTACCGCACCTTCGACATCGATGTCGAGACATTGGACGTGCCCGGGCCATCTTCGCCGGACTGCCTTATGCGTGACCGCCAGGCCGTTGGCTTGATCGAGCAGGCGCTCTCGCGGCTTCCCGCGAGAACGCGCGCGGCGTTCCAGCTCTACCGCCTCGAAGGCCTCACGCAGCGCGGCATCGCGGCGCAGTTGGGCTGCGCGCTCGGGCTCGTGAACCGGCTCATCGCCGAGGCCGATGAAGCCATCGGCGCCATGCGCCACCTGATCAACGATTGACGTGCGCGACGCCCCGGGGGAGTGAACAGATTCGCTCCCGAACCGTCATGTTGATCAGAAGCGCAGCAATCGACCGCCCGATTTCCTGCCGCTTCCCCGATAACCGCACAAGGACGCACCATGTCTACCAGCTGCTTCGACCGCGAAGACGAAACCTTCATCGTCCTGGTCAACCACGAAGATCAATACTCCATCTGGCCGCATTGGAAGGCCGTGCCCAGCGGCTGGGTGGCCGTCGACGGCGTCAAGGGCGACAAGAAGACGGCGCTCGACTACGTCGAGAAGAACTGGACCGACATGCGTCCGAAGTCGCTGCGCGACTGGATGGCGGCGCAGGCTGCCGCGCTCTGATGGCCGTGCCGGCGAGGGTGTCGCTGCTGTGCCTGCCGTGCGCGGGCGCCAGCGCAACGATGTACCTGCGCTGGCGGCCCCTGCTGCCGCGCTGGATCGAGATCGTGCCCGTCGAGCTGCCGGGCCGCGGCATGCGCATGGGAGAGCGCTTCGTCGAAAGCTTCGACGCCCAGGTCGCGCGCATCTGCGCCGAACAGGCCGATGCGATGCAGGGCAGCTTCATGCTCTTCGGCCACAGCATGGGTGCGTTGCTGGCCTACGGCGTCGCGCAGCGGCTTCGCGCGCTGGGCCGGCCGCTGCCGCGGGCCTTGCTCGCATCGGGCAGTTCGGCGCCGTCGCAGCGCGATCCCGGCCGCTTGCCCGGCACGCACGACGACGCCGCGCTGACCGCCGAGCTGCGCAAGCAGGGCGGCACCCCCGAAGAGGTGTTTGCCAGCGCCGAGCTGATGCGCATCACCCTCGACACGCTGGGCGCGGACTACCGCGTCTGCCGGAGCTTCGCGTACGCGGCGGATGCGCTGCTGCCGATGCCCCTGCATGTCTTTGCGGGCCGCCGGGACGACATCAACGCCCCGCGCATGGAGGCGTGGTCGGCGCATGCCGGCGACGCGTTCACGCTCGACTGGTTCGACGGCGGCCATTTCTTCATCCGCCAGCGCGAGGCCGCCTTCCTCGATGCATTGACGCGGCGCGTGGGCCAGGCCATGGCCGGAGGACGGCATGCACCCCATGCAGTTGCATGACGCCTTGCCCGAACGCAGCCGGCCCGACGCCGGCTGCGCACTTTCCGACTATCTGGAGTGAGCGAGATGGCACGCACAACGACAACCGCGGTGGCACCGAACCAGGGGCACCCCGAATCCGCGAACTTCGTGGAACACCTGCGGGCATTGGCGCGGGCGCGGCCCGACGACGTCTGGCTCACGGTGGCCGGAGAAGCGAACGGCGCCTGCTTCGAGAAGCCCTTCAGCTACGCAGTCTTCGAGACGCGCGTGCGTGCGCTGGCGGCGCGCCTGCAACAGCAGTTTGCGAAAGGCGACCGCGCCCTCGTCATGCTGGACAACGACGACCACTACGCCGTGAGCATGCTGGCGTGCTTCTATGCCGGTGTGATCGCCGTGCCCGTGTTTCCGCCTGAATCCATGCGGCCCCAGCATCTCGCGCGCCTCGCGGGCATTGCGGACGATTCGCAGGCCCGCTGCATCCTCACCTCGTCGGCGATGCAGGCTGCAATGGAGCGTGCCGCAGAGTCGTTCGCGCAGGCGTCGATGATCGCCGTGGACGCGGTGGACAACGATCTCGCCGACGCATGGACCCCGTTCTCGCCGGCGCAGGACGACCCCGCATTCCTGCAATACACCTCGGGCTCGACTTCCGCGCCCAAGGGCGTGATCGTGACGCACGGCAACCTCATGGCCAACGAGCGCGCCATCCGCGAGGGCATGGGCATCGGGCCGGACGACAAGTTCGTGTCGTGGGCGCCGCTGTATCACGACATGGGCCTGATCGGCGGCCTCATGCAGCCGCTCTACAGCGGCATTCCGCTCGTGCTGACCTCGCCGCGCTACTTCCTCGAAAGCCCGGTGCGATGGCTCGAACTCATCTCGCGCCACCGCGCCACGCTGAGCGGCGGCCCTGACTTCGCCTACCGCCTGTGCCTCGACCGCGTGAAGGGATCGCGGCTCGCGGGCCTCGACCTGTCGAGCTGGCGCGTGGCCTACACCGGCGCCGAGCCCGTGCGCGCCGACACCGAAGCCGAATTCATCGAGCGGTTCGCGCCCGTGGGCTTCGACCTCCGCGCAGCGTACCCCTGCTACGGCCTGGCCGAGGCGACCCTGTTCGTCACTGGTGGACAACGCGGCGGTGGATTGGTCGCGCGCAGCTTCTCAAGCAGCGCGCTCGCAAGAGGCGAGGGCGTTGAGAGCGCGGAAGGCGCCCTGCTGGTCGGCTGCGGCGCCGTGCCTGAAGGCCACCAGGTGCGCATCACCGACACCGCCTCGCTGGCCGCGCTCGGCACGGGCCGCGTCGGCGAGATCTGGGCCAGCGGAGCGAGCATCTGCGCCGGCTACTGGGGCAAGCCCGCCGAAACCCGCGAGACCTTCGCCGAGCATGAAGGCCGGCGCTGGCTGCGCACCGGCGACCTCGGCTTCCAGCACGACGGGCAGCTCTACGTCACGGGCCGCATCAAGGACCTGATCATCGTCCGCGGCCACAACATCTACCCGCAGGACATCGAGCGCACCATCGAAGCCGAGGTCGAGGCCGTGCGCAAGGGCCGCGTCGCCGCGTTCGCGGTGGCGGGGCCGCAAGGCGAGGGCATCGGCGTGGCGGCCGAGGTGTCGCGCAGCATGCAGAAGCTGGTGGCGCCAGATGTGCTCGTCGAGGCGCTTGGCGCCGCCGTGAGCGAGGTGTTCGGCGAAGCGCCGGCCGTTGTGGCGCTGCTGAACCCCGGCGCGCTGCCCAAGACCTCCAGCGGCAAGCTCCAGCGCCAGGCGTGCCGCGCGGGGCTCGCGGCGCGCAGCCTCGATGCCTACGCGATCCACGAGCATGGGGCCTTCACGCTCGGCGGCAGCGGTGCGCCGGTGCCGGCCGAGGCACCGGTGCTCGACGATGTCGCGCAGGCGGTGGCGGCCATCTGGCGCGAAGTGCTCAGGTGGCCCGAAGGGCGCACGCTGGCGCACGACGCTCACTTCTTCACTTCGGGCGGCAATTCGCTCGCGGCGGTGCAGGCGGCCGCGCGCATCGCGCGGCGCTGGAACATCGAGTTCGGCATTCGCGACCTGTTCGAACAGCCCCGGCTGAACGCCTGTGCGGATGCAGTGCACAGCCGCAATGCGAACCCGGTCTCTGCTGCGCCCGGCGCGGCCATCGAACCGCTGTCCGCCGAGCGCCGGCTGCAGCCATTGCCGCTGTCGCATGCGCAGGAACGCCAGTGGTTCCTGTGGAGGCTCTCGCCGCAAAGCACCGCGTACCACATGAGCGGTGCGCTTCGCCTGTCGGGCGCGCTGGACGCCGCAGCGATGCACGCCGCATTCGAAGACATCGCCGCGCGCCACGAGTCGCTGCGCACGGTGTTCCTCGCCGGCGCGGACGGCTCAGCCGAACAGCTGATCAGTCCGTCGTGGGAGCCGTTGTTGAGCCTTGTCGACCTGCGCCACCTCTCGCCCGGCGAACGCGAAGCGCGCGCCGCCGGGGAAGCGAGGCGCCTTCACGCCACGCCCTTCGACCTGACGCAGGGGCCGCTGCTGCGCGTGGCGCTGGTGCGCCTGTCGGACACGTCGCATCTGCTCGTGGTGGTGATGCACCACATCATCTCGGACAGCGCGTCGATGCAGGTGCTGCTCGACGAACTCGCGGCCGGTTATGCCGCGCGGCTGCGAGGCGACACGCAGCGCCGTGCCGGCGCGCGCGCCCAGTACGTGGACCATGCCGTGTGGCAGCGAGGCTGGCTGGCCGCTGGTGAAGCCGAACGGCAGTTGGCCTGGTGGCGCGAGCAGCTTGGCGACGAGCACCCTGTGCTTGCACTGCCGACCGACCGTCCTCGCACCGCGCAGATCGGCTACAGCGCGGCGCGGCACAGCGTCGATGTGCCCGCCGCGCTGCTGGCCGGCCTGCGCCAATCCGCGGCGTCCGAGGGCGCGACGCTCTTCATGGTGCTGCTGGCCGGGTTCCAGGCGCTGCTGCATCGCTATACCGGACTGGAGGACATCCGCGTCGGCGCGCCGGTGGCCAACCGCAGCAGGGTCGAGGCCGAAGGCGTCATCGGCTTCTTCGTCAACACGCTGGTGCTGCGCAACCCGATCGGCGCGCGCATGCGCCTGTCGCAGGTCGTCGCGCAGGCCCGGGAGGCGGTGCTGGGCGCGAAGACGCACCAGGACCTGCCTTTCGAGCAACTGGTCGAGGTGCTGCAGCCGCAGCGCAGCCTGGGCCAGAGTCCGCTGTTCCAGGTGATGTTCAATCACCTGGCCGAAGACTACCGGGCGCTGGCGCAATTGCCGGGGCTCGAAGTGGCGCACTACGCACTGCCCGATGGAGAGGCGCAATTCGAGCTGGTGCTCGAAGCGCGCGAGACGCCCGATGGCACGTTGACGCTGGGCTTCGTCTACGCTGCGCAGTTGTTCGACCGTGAGACGGTCGAGCGGATGGCGGGGCACTATGTGGCGGTGCTGCAGGCGCTGGCCTGGCGGCGCGAACTGGCGGTGGGCGACGTGCCGCTGGTGGGTGCGGCGGAGCGCGCACAGCTGGCGGCGTGGAGCGGGAACAAGCACCGCCACGAAGGCGCACAGCCCGTGCATCGGCAGATCGAAGCGCATGCGAGGCTGAAGCCCTCGGCCCCCGCGCTGGTCTTCGGCGACGAGGCGCTGAGTTACTCGGAACTCAATGCGCGTGCGAACCGGCTGGCCCATCGCCTGATCGCCTTGGGTGTACGGCAGGACACGTTGGTGGGCCTGTGCGCGGAGCGCTCCACCGAGATGATGGTGGGCATCCTCGCGGTGCTGAAGGCGGGGGGTGCCTACGTTCCACTCGATCCTGAGTACCCCGCAGAGCGCCTGGCCTACATGGTCGGGGACAGCGGCCTCTCGCTGCTGCTCACCCAGCGCCACCTGCGCAGCCTCATCCCTGGCACCGAAGCCCTCCAGGTGCTCGAACTCGACACGCTCGATACCTCTTCGGAGTCCGACGCCGATCCGCAGATCGCCCTTCACGGCGAACACCTCGCCTACGTCATCTACACCTCCGGCTCCACCGGCCGCCCCAAGGGCGCCGCCATCCGCCACGCGGCGCTCTTCAGCTGCATGGCCTGGATGCAGGCGTTCTACACGCTCGAAGGTGCCGATACGGTCCTGCACAAGGCCCCGTTCGGCTTCGACGTGTCCGTCTGGGAGATGTTCTGGCCGCTGACCGCGGGCGCCCGGCTGGTCATCGCCAACCCCGGCGACCACCGCGACCCGGTGCGCCTGGTCGAACTGGTCCGGAAGCACCAGATCACGACGCTGAACTTCGTGCCCTCGATGCTGCAGGCCTTCCTGGCCTACGAGGGCATCGAGGCGACGACCAAGTTGAAGCACATCATCTGCGGTGGCGAAGCGATGCCCGCGGCCACGCAGAAGGAAGCGCTGCAGCGCCTGGGCGGCGCCACGCTGCAGAACCTGTACGGCCCGACCGAGACCACCATCCACGTCACCCAGTGGACGTGCCGCGACGACGGCAGCACGCAGGTGCCGATCGGACGGCCGATCAGCGACACGCAGGCGCATGTGCTGGATGCGAGCCTGAACGAAGTCCCGGCCGGTGTGGCCGGCGAGCTGTACCTGGGCGGCATCCACCTCGCACGGGGTTACCTGAGGCGAGCCGGCCTGACGGCCGAGCGCTTCATTGCCACCGACAACGGCAACCGGCTGTACCGCACCGGCGACCTGGTGCGCTGGAGCAACGAGGGGCAGCTGGAGTACCTGGGGCGCATCGACCACCAGGTGAAGGTGCGGGGCTTTCGCATCGAGCTGGGGGAGATCGAGGCACAGCTGCAGGCGCAGCCCGAGGTGAGGGAGGCGGTGGTCGTCGCGAACGAAGGCCCCTCGGGTGCAAGGCTGGTCGCTTACGTATCGGGCCAAGGCATCGACACGGCGGCGCTGCGCGAGCGCCTGGGTGAAGCGTTGCCCGACTACATGGTGCCCAGCGTGCTGATGGTGCTCGATGCACTGCCGCTGAACGCCAACGGCAAGGTGGACCGCAAGGCGCTGCCTGCGCCCGAGTTCAGCAGCGACAGGGCGTACGAAGCGCCCCAGGGCGAAGTCGAACAGGCCCTCGCAGCCATCTGGGCCGAAGTCCTGCAGGTCGAGAAGGTCGGCATCCACGACAACTTTTTCGACCTCGGCGGGCACTCGCTGCTGCTGGTCCGTGTGCACCGCCTGCTCGAAGACAGGCTGCGCACCACGGTCCCGCTGGTTCATCTTTTCAAGTACCCCACGGTCGATTCGCTGGCCCGGTGGATGGCACGTGGTGCTGCTGCACCCGCGTCCTCGCCCACGGCCGGCGACGACCGCGCATTGCGCCAGCGCGCCGCCTTGCTTCAACGCCGCCAATCCGCGGAAAGAGTCAACTGATGCACACCCTCGACGAACAGCCGGACCAACCCGAACAACCCGGTGCGACCGGCATCGAGATCGCCATCGTCGGTATGGCGGGCCGCTTCCCCGGTGCCGACGATGTCGATGCGCTCTGGCGCAACATCCGCGACGGCGTGGAGTCCGTGGACAGCTTCACCGACGAGCAGCTGCGCGCGCAAGGCGTCCCGCAGGAACTGCTCGACGACCCGGCCTATGTGAAGTCAGGCACCCGGTTCAAGGGCTTCGACCAGTTCGACGCAGGCTTCTTCGGCTACTCGCCGCGCGAGGCCGAGTACCTCGACCCGCAGCAGCGCATCTTCCTGGAATGCGCATGGGCCGCGCTCGAGCACGCAGGCTGCGACGCGCAGCGCTGGCCGGGCAAGGTCGGCGTGTATGCGGGCGAAGGCCCCAACCTGTACCTGATGCGGCACCTGTTGCCCGCATTCGGCCTGGGCGACGGCCGCGGCATCGCCGACCTGCTGGGCCTCATGAGCGGCAACTCCGGCGGCTCGCTGTGCACCCGCGTGGCCTACAAGCTCGACCTGCACGGCCCCGCCGTGACGGTGCAGACCGCGTGCTCGACATCGCTGGCCGCGGTGCACACCGCCTGCCAGGCGCTGCTGGGCTATGACTGCGACATGGCGCTGGCCGGCGGCGTGTGGCTCAACCTGCTGCAGGACGGCGGCTACCTCTACCAGGAGGGCGCCATCCTCTCGCCCGACGGCCACTGCCGCGCCTTCGACGAGAAGGCCGCCGGCACGGTGATCGGCAGCGGCGCGGGCATCGTGGTGCTCAAGCGCCTGGACGACGCGCTGCGCGACGGCGACACCATCCACGCCGTCATCAAGGGCAGCGCCGCCAACAACGACGGCGCCGACAAGGTCGGCTTCACCGCTCCCAGCGTGAACGGCCAGGCCGAGGTCATCCGCGCGGCGCAGCTGATCGCGGGTGTGAGCGCCGCATCGGTAGGCTATGTCGAGGCGCATGGCACGGGCACGGTGCTCGGCGACCCGATCGAGATGGCCGCGCTGACGCAGGCCTTCCAGGCCGGCTCCGGCCGCACGAACTACTGCGCCGTCGGCTCCGTGAAAACCAACATCGGCCACCTCGATGCGGCCGCCGGCGTCACCGGCCTCATCAAGGCGGTGATGGCGTTGAAGCACCGCACACTGCCGGCCAGCCTGCACTTCGAGCGTCCGAATCCGCAGATCGATTTCGCGGCCAGTCCGTTCTACGTCAACGCCGCGACGAAGCCCTGGCCCCCCGGCCCCACGCCACGCCGTGCCGGTGTGAGCTCGTTCGGCATCGGCGGCACCAACGTGCACGTGGTACTCGAAGAGGCACCGGCCGCGAAGCCTGCCGAAAGCTCTTCCGGCTGGCAGGTGCTGCCGCTGTCGGCGCAGAATGCCGCCGCGCTGCAGGAGGCCGGCCAGCGGCTGGGCGCTCATCTCGAGGCATCCGCCGATCAATCGCTCGCGGATATCGCGCACACGTTGCAAAGCGGCCGCCGCGCGATGCCGCTGCGCGCCGCCATCGTCGCCAACGGCCATGCGATGGGCGCGCAGGCGCTGCTCTCGCCCGAGGGCGGTTTCGAGCAGGTGATGCGCGCGCCGGCCAATGCGCCCGAGCTCGCCTTCCTGTTCCCCGGCGGCGGCACGCAGCACGCGAACATGGGTGCCGCGCTGTACCGCGACGACCCGGTGTTCCGTGGCGAGGTCGACCGCTGCTGCGCCTTGCTGAACGACGCCATGGGGATGGACCTGCGCCAGCTGCTGTACCCCGCAGCCGGAGCGGAGGCCGCGGCCGACGAGAAGCTCTCGTGCATCGAGTACACGCAGCCGGCGCTGTTCGTCGTCGAGTACGCGATGGCCCGCGCATGGATGGCGCGGGGCGTGCGGCCCGCCGTGATGCTGGGCCACAGCCTCGGCGAGTACGTGGCCGCCTGCCTGGCCGGCGTGTTCAGCCTCGAAGACGCGCTGCGCATCGTCGCCGCGCGCGGTCGCCTCATGCAGTCGATGCCCGCCGGGGCGATGACGGCCATCACGCTGAGCGAAGCCGGGCTGAAGCCGTTCGTCGGCGCCGGCTGTGACATCGCCGCGGTCAACGGCGAGCAGCTCTGCGTTCTTTCGGGGCCGCTGCAGGCCATCGAGGCGGTCGAGAAGCAACTGCTCGCAAGCGGCCTCCTGCCGCGCCGCCTGCATGTCGCCATCGCGTCGCATTCGGCCATGACCGAGTCGATCGTGGCCGAGCTGCAGAAGGTGATTGCCTCGGTGCCGCGCCATGCGCCGCGCATTCCGTTCATCTCCAACGTCACGGGCGAACCGATCACCGCCGCGCAGGCCACCGACCCGGCCTACTGGGGCCGCCATCTGCGCGGCACGGTGCGCTTCGCCCACGGGCTGGCCGCGCTGCTGCGCGTGAAGGGGCGCGTCGTGCTCGAGGTGGGGCCTGGCGAAACGCTGGCCGGCCTGGCGCGGCAGCATCCGCAAGCCGATTCGGCCGTGGGCATCTGGTCGAGTCAGGCGCATCCGCAGCAACAGGCCCGCAACGAGCGGCAGCTGGCCAGCGTGACCGGTGCGCTCTGGTGCGCTGGCGTCGAGATCGACTGGGCCGCCTGCCGCGCGGGCCAGCCGCGCCGCCAGGTGCCGCTGCCGAGCTACCCGTTCCAGCGCCAGTCGTACTGGGTGGAGGCAGGCACCTTCGAGGGCAGCGCCAACTCCAGGCTTTCGAATCCGGCGGCCGACGCGTTCCACGTGCCGACCTGGAAGCGCACCGAACCGCTGCACGCCGTGCGCAGCCCCGCACCGGCCGGCACCTGCACGCTGGTCTTCGGCGAGGCAGGCGGCCTTGCCGGCCAGCTGGTCCGCCATCTGCGCGAAAGCGCCGATGCGCATCCCGTCGTGTGGGTGGAGCAGGGCCCGGGCTTCGTCGAGATCGGCCCGCGCCACTACGCCGTGCGCCCTGGCGAGCGCGCCGACCACGAGCAGCTGCTGCGCAAGGTGCAGGGCGGGATCGGCCCGGTGTCGAACATCCATCACCTGTGGGGCGTGGATGGCGAGTTCGCTGCGCCTTCCTCGTCGAGCGAGTTGCTGGAGCGCGGCTTCTTCAGCCTGCTGGCCCTGGCGCAGGCGCTGGACAGCACGGCGGGCGGGCGCGAGCGCAAGCTGTTGCTGCAGGTCGTCACCAACCGGATGGAAGACGTGTCGGGCCTGGAGCCGCTGTGTCCCGAGAAGGCCACGCTGTTCAGCCTCGCCAAGGTGATCGGGCAGGAGTATCCGCACATCGGCTGCCGCGTCGTCGACGTGGTGCTGCCCGTGTCCGGCAGCCAGGCCGAGGCATGGCTGGTGGCGCAGCTCGCGGCGGACGCGCCTGCCGCGCGCGACGAGCCGCTCGTGGCCTACCGCGGGCCGCACCGCTGGGTCAAGGGCTACGAGCCGCTGGCGCTGCCGGCGCAGGGGGCCGGGCCGCAACAGCGCCTGCGCACGCACGGCGTCTACCTGATCACCGGTGGCTTGGGCGGCGTGGGCCTGTCGGTGGCGCGGCACCTCGCCAGGTCGTGGCAGGCCAGGCTGGTGCTGCTCGGCCGCTCGCCGCTGCCCGAGCGCGCCGCGTGGGAATCGCTGGCAGCCTCGCCCGAGCAGCCCGCGGCCCTCCGCCAGAAGCTGCTGCAGCTGCTCGAACTCGAAGCCCTGGGCGGCGAAGTGCTCGTGCTGTCGGCGGACGTGGCCGATGCCGCGCAGATGCAGGCCGCGGCCGCGCAGGCCCGGCAGCGCTTCGGCGCCATCCACGGCGTGATCCACGCGGCGGGCCATGCCAGCAGCGGCATGATCAGCCAGCGCACGCGCGCCATGGTCGAGGCCGTGTTCGCGCCCAAGCTGCGCGGCACGCAAATCCTGCTGGAGGCCGTGCGCGGCGAGCCGCTCGACTTCGTGCTCTTCTGTTCATCGATCTCCAGCATGGCCGGCGGCCTGGGCATGAGCGACTACGCCGCCGCCAACGCCTACCTCGACGCACTGGCCGCACAGGCGCGGCGCAGCGCCGGCCACGCGGTCTTCTCGGTCAATTGGGACGCCTGGCGCGACCTGGGCATGGCCGCGGGCATGGTGCTGCCGGAGGGCGTGGGCATGGACGGCCCCGAAGGCGCGCTGGCGCTGGAGCGCATCGTCAACGGGCCGGCGCATGCGCAGGTCGTGATCTCGACGACCGACCTCGCGCAGCGGCTCGGCGAACTCGACAGCGGCATGCTGGCGCTGATCGAGAACAGCCCCCTGGCTCACGCTGCGCGCGCCACGCGCCGCAACCACCCCCGCCCCGCGCTCGACACGCCCTATGTCGCGCCCGGGGGCGATCTCGAAACCGGCCTGGCCGCCGTGTGGCAGGACATGCTGGGCATCACCGCCGTCGGCGTGAACGACAACCTGTTCGAGCTGGGCGGCGACTCGCTGCTGGCCATCCAGATCCTGGCGCGCGTGCGCAAGGCCTACGACATCGAACTGCATCCGGCCGCCTTCTTCAAGGCGCCCACCATCGCCGACCTGGCCCTGCTGGTCGAAACCCGCCTGATCGAAGAGATCGAGAACGCCGACTTGGCCGATGCCGTCGCCGCGGCCACGGATCGCCTGCCCGCCACCGCCTGAAGAACCCGCCATGCCCGAACTCCACGACATCTCCGAGCGTCGCGCCAGCCTGAGCGCGGAACAGCGCGCCAGGCTGAAGGAACGATTGCGCGGCGCAAGCGCCGGCATGCAGCAGCAGGCCGGCACGAGCACCATCCCCCCGCGCCCGCACCGCGACCGCGCGCCGCTGTCCTTCGCCCAGCGCAGGCAGTGGTTCCTGTGGAAGCTGGACCCGGCCCGCACGGCCTACCACCTGAGCGGCGGCCTCGTGCTCGGCGGGCAGCTCGACACCGACGCCCTGCGCGCGAGCTTGCAGGCGCTGGTCGACCGCCACGAGTCGCTGCGCACCGTGTTCCGCGAGGCGGGCGATGGCGAGGCCGAGCAGGTCATCCGGGAAGCGGTGGAGGTCGCGTTGCCCTGCATCGACCTGAGCACGCTCGACGCCGACGCGCGCGACGCCGCGATCCGGCGCGAGGAGCACCGCATTCGCGCCGAGCCCTTCGACCTCACGCACGGCCCGCTGATGCGCGCCGTGCTGCTGAAGACGGATGCGCGAACGCATCGCTTGCTGGTGGTGATGCACCACATCGTGTCGGACGGGTGGTCGGTGCAGCTCACGCTCGACGAACTGGCCGCGCTGTATGCCGCGCGCGTGCACGGCCAGGCCGCGGTGCTGCCTGCGCTGCCCGTCCAGTACGCCGACTACGCCGTGTGGCAGAACCAGTGGCTCGACGGCGGCGAGGGCGAACGGCAGCTCGTCTGGTGGCGCGACCAGCTGGGCACCGGGCAGCCGGTGATCTCGCTGCAAACCGATCGACCGCGCAACGCCGACGGCCGCTACGGCTCGGCGCGCGTCACCGTCGCCTTGCCCGGCGACACGCTTGACCGCCTGCGCCAATCCGCGGCGTCCGAAGGCGCGACGCTGTTCATGGCCCTGCTCGCGGGCTTCAACGCATTGCTGTTCCGGCACACCGGGCAGACCGATGCGCGCGTGGGCGTGCCCATTGCCAACCGCAACCGCGCGGACACGGCGGGCGTGGTGGGCTTCTTCGTCAACACGCAGGTGCTGCGTTCGCAGATCGATGCGAGGACGACGCTGGCGCAGCTGCTGGTGCAGACGCGCGACACGGCCATCGGCGCGCAGACCCACCAGGACCTGCCGTTCGAACAGCTGGTCGGTGCGCTGAGGCCCGAACGCAGCCTGAGCGCGAACCCGTTGTTCCAGGTGATGTTCAACCACGTGCGGCGCGACCACCGTTCGCTGGCCGAGTGGCCGGGCGTGTCGGTCGAGCGGCTGGACTTCGAGGAAGAAGACGCGCAGTTCGAACTGACGCTGCAGACGCTGGAGTTCGAGGACGGGCGGGTCGAGGCGAGCTTCCTGTATGCGGACGAGTTGTTCGATCGTGAGACGGTCGAGCGGATGGCG
>NZ_AKIW01000047.1 GCF_000282635.1 Variovorax sp. CF313 | reverse complement strand
CAAGGTACCCCGTCGGCGTGATCCCACCCCGACCAATGCACAACGCAAACTGAAGAGCAGACTTTCATTTCAGTCGAAGGCATAAGTGAAGTCGGCATCCTTCACGTCGAGTGCCACCCGGCGGATCTCCCCACCCGACGCCAGCCGTTGCAGGTACTCGACCGAGATCGTCGGCAGCACGGTGTTCGTCAGGATCGCGTCGATCACGCGCCCGCCCGACTCCGGGTCCTGGCAGCGCGCGACCACCTGCTCGACCACCGCCTCGCTGTACTCGAAAGGCACGCCATGGTTGGTCTCCACGCGCTTCTTGATGCGGCCCAGCTGCAGCCGCACGATCTTCTTCATCATCTCGGGCGACAGCGGGTAATAGGGAATGGTGACGATGCGGCCCAGCAGCGCGGGCGGGAACACCTTCATCAGCGGCGCCTTGAGCGCATCGGCCAACGCATTGGAATCGGGCAGCAGCTCGGGGTCGCGGCACATGCTCATGACCAGCTCGCTGCCGGCGTTGGTGGTCAGCAGGATGATCGTGTTCTTGAAATCGATCATGCGGCCCTCGCCGTCTTCCATCCATCCCTTGTCGAACACCTGGAAGAAGATCTCGTGCACGTCGGGGTGGGCCTTCTCCACTTCGTCGAGCAGCACCACGCTGTACGGACGGCGGCGCACCGCCTCGGTCAGGATGCCGCCCTCGCCGTAACCCACGTAGCCCGGCGGCGCGCCCTTGAGCGTGGAGACGGTGTGCGCCTCCTGGAACTCGCTCATGTTGATGGTGATGATGTTCTGCTCGCCACCGTAGAGCGCCTCGGCCAGCGCGAGCGCGGTCTCGGTCTTGCCCACGCCCGAGGTGCCGCAGAGCATGAACACGCCGATGGGCTTCTGCGGGTTGTCGAGCCGCGCGCGCGAGGTCTGGATGCGGCGCGCGATCATCTCCAGGCCGTGTTTCTGTCCGATCACGCGCTGGTTGAGCGTGTCGGCGAGCTTGAGCACGGCTTCGACTTCGTTCTTGACCATGCGGCCGACGGGAATGCCGGTCCAGTCGGCGACGACCGAGGCCACCGCCTGCTCGTCGACCGAGGGCAGGATGAGCGGCGACTCGCCCTGCACCGCGTGGATCTTGGCCTGCAGCGTGTGCAGTTCTTCCAGCAGCGCCGCCCTGTCTTCGCTCACCCCCCCGCTGGGGGAGGGCTGGGGTGGGGGCACGTCGGCCTTGGCATGGCTGTCGACCTTCGATGCGCCGATGCCCCCCCCCCCCCCCTCCCCCAGCGGGGGAGGGAGTGAAGAGTCCACCGGCTTGTTGCCCGCGCGCAGCTTGGCGCGCAGCTCCAGCAGCCGGTCGACCAGCCCCTTCTCTTCCTTCCACCGCGCATCGAGCCCTTCGAGCTGGGTCTTCGATTCGTCGAGCAGCGCCGCCACCTGCGCCGCGCGCTTGGTCACATCGATGCCGATGGCTTCCTCGCGGCCGATGATTTCCTGCTCGACCGTGAGCCCCTCGATGCGGCGCATGCAGTCTTCCACCTCGGGCGGCGTCGCGTGCTGCGACACGGCCACGCGCGCGCAGGCGGTGTCGAGCAGGCTCACGGCCTTGTCGGGCAGCTGGCGCGCGGGAATGTAGCGGTGGCTCAGCTTCACCGCCGCCTCGATGGCCTCGTCGAGCAGCTGCACGCGGTGGTGCTTCTCGAGCACGCTGGCCACGCCACGCAGCATCAGGATGGCCTTGGTCTCATCGGGCTCGGGCACCTGCACGACCTGGAAGCGGCGGGTGAGCGCCGGGTCTTTCTCGATGTACTTCTTGTACTCGGCCCACGTCGTGGCGCCGATGGTGCGCAGGTTGCCGCGCGCCAGTGCCGGCTTGAGCAGGTTGGCCGCGTCGCCGGTGCCGGCCGCGCCGCCCGCGCCCACCAGCGTGTGGATCTCGTCGATGAACAGGATGATGGGCGTGGGCGAGCTCTGCACCTCGTCGATCACCTGCCGCAACCGCTGCTCGAACTCGCCCTTCATGCTCGCGCCGGCCTGCAGCAGGCCGATGTCGAGCGTGAGCAGCTTCACGTCCTTCAGCTGCGGCGGCACGTCGCCACGCGCGAGCCTCTGCGCGAAGCCCTCGACCACGGCCGTCTTGCCGACACCCGCCTCGCCGGTCAGCAGCGGGTTGTTCTGGCGGCGGCGCATGAGGATGTCGACGATCTGGCGGATCTCCTCGTCGCGCCCGGTCACCGGATCCATCTCGCCCTTCTTCGCCTTCTCGGTAAGGTCGACCGCGAACTTCTTCAGCGCGTCGCCCTTGCCCATGGCGGCCGGCGCCATCGCGCCCGAGTCTTCGCCGGGCGCGCCGCTGCCCATGCCGGTGCCGTCCTGCGCGCGCATCTGCGCTTCGGGCGAGGCATCGCAGATCTTGGCGAAGTTGTCCGCCAGGTCTTCGACCTTGACCTTCTCGAACTGCTTCGACAAGCCGAACAGCGGGTTGCGCAGGCTCTGCGTCTTGAGCATGCCCACCAGGATGTAGCCGGTGCGCACCTGTGCCTCGCCGAACTGCAGCGTGGCGTAGGTCCAGGCGCGCTCGATGGCGTTCTCGATGTGCGGCGAAAAGTCGCTGATGGCGGTGGCGCCGCGCGGCAGGCGGTCGAGCGCGGCGGTCATGTCTTTCGCAATGACCGACACGTCGAGCCCGTAATGCTGGATCACCCGGTGCAGGTCGGAGTCCTGCACTTGCAGCAGCTGGGCGAACCAGTGCTCCAGCTCCACGTACGGATTGCCCCTCATCTTGCAGAACACGGTGGCGCCCTCGATGGCCTTGTAGGCCAGCGCGTTGAGCTTGCCGAAAAGGGCGGTGCGGCTGATTTCACTCATGAGGGACTCCGTATCTCTTCTGAACGAATGAAGATGGGTTGATTGAAAGGCTGGCTGCCGATGCGCACGTCGGCCGCGTCGCGCGAACGTGTGCGCTGCCCGAGCCACGAGACCCAGCCCAGGCGCGGCCCGTTGCCCTTCGCATCGCCGAGGCGCGTGAGCGGCACCTGCGTCTTTTCGAGCACGAGTTCGGCGTCCCACTCCAGCTCGTCGCCCAGCAGCTGCTGCATCCAGCGCTGCAGCACGGGCCGTGCGTTGCCGATCGGCAGGAACATGCGGTACTGGTCGAGCGTGAGCGGCCCCAGGTGCAGCCGCACGCGGTGCTGGCGGTCCCAGGCGCGGGTGCCGAGCATGGCGCCCATGCCCATCGAGCGCGAACTCTCGCCCTGCCCCAGCCGCGTGAGCTCTCCGGCCGGCAGGCTCATCCAGTGGCCGACCCAGCGCTCCAGCTTCACGGGCACGCCGAAGTAGCTGCACAGCACCGACTCCACGCCCTCCACGTTGTGCACGCGGCGCGCGAGCCAGCCCGAGAAATGCAGGCGCGCGTCGTCATGGATCTCGTCGCGGTCCACGCGGCCCGGCGTGCCGATGCCGATCAGCGCGCCGATCTGCAGGCGGAAGCGGTCCTCGCCCGGCCGGTCGAGCGCCACGGCCGGCCGCGACTGCGCCCAGGCGCGATAGAAGTGCAGCGAGAAGCGGTGCGAGAAGCTGTCGAGAAAGGCCAGCCACGTCGGGTCGCCGTGGTTCAGGCTGCGCTCGCGGATGAAGTCGCTCAGGTGCACCGGCAGCGGGCCGTTGGGGCCGATGTAGCCGAAGAACTGCTGGCGCAAGCGTGGCGGTGAATGCGCAGTGGCGGGCTCGAAGCGGCTGAAGCTCGCGGGAGCGAACGACAGCGAAGGCTCCTGCCCCACACGCACCGGTTCGGCGTTCGGCAACAGGGCACGGCCCCAGCGCGGCGTGGTCTTCGCGACCGATTCGAGCCGCCGCATCACCGCGAAATAGTCGAAGGCCCACGGCTGCGCCGACCACTCGCGCAGTGCGGCGTCGACCCGCGCATTCACAGAATCTGGCGCGTCCCGCACAGCGGCCTCCAGCGCATGGTCTCGCCCTTGCCTGCGATGCGCAGCACGGTTTCGACGAAATGATTCACCTCTACATGGCGCGACAGGAAGCGCGCGAGCACAGCGCCGAACAGGAACGCGCTGTGGCCGTGGAAGGCGTCCTTGTCGACTTCAAGCGTTACTTCGAGCCCGCGCCCGAAGGCGATCGGCCCCTTGAGCGGCAGCCTGCGCGCAACGGGCTTGCATTTCACCGACAGCAGCCCGCGCACCTGGCCCTGGCGCATCTCGTCAGCATGCACGGCATAGAGCATCAGCGTCTCGCGCAATGCGGCGGCGCCCTGCTCCGGCGTGCTGTCGGACAGCGACAGGTAGTTGAGCGCGAGGTGGTCGACCACGCGCCACCCCAGCCCCTGGCTCACCACCGGCGACACCGGCCGCGACGGCCCGCGCACCATGCGCACGCGCTGCACGGGGAAGGAATCGACGCAGTCGAAGTCGTTCTCGCGGCCCAGCGGCATGAGCAGCGGCAGGTCGCGGTTGGTGCACAGCGCGGTCACCGCCAGCTGCCGCAGCGTGGCCGCATACGGCGCCTGCTGCGGATCGACGATCTGCATGTAGACCTCGGAGCCAATGTGGCTGCTGCGATTGCCCTCGGTGCGCTGGCGCACCGACAGCATGCGCGGCTCGCGCGTGGTGGTGAAGTAGGCCGGGTGGCTCGTGCGGCTGCCGTGGAAGGCCGAGTAGAAGGGCCTGAACGGCTGCTCGACCGCCGCCGCATCGGCACCGGGCGCGCCATGGCCGATGACCTCGGTGACGGTGTGCACCTCGAAGTCCTGCGGCCGCGTGCGGTCGGGCACGAGGTGGAACTGGCTCACGCCCTCGGTCATGGCCACGCGGTCGAGCCGCTTGGTGAAAAGGTTGACGGCGGGCACGCAATGCAGATGCACGTTGTCGGCGCTCACGAGCTTTTCGAGCGCCGCGTCGCCGCGCGAGAACAGCAGCACGATCTCGACATCGGTCACCGGCATCGTGGCCAGCAGCGCCTCGAGCCCGCCGATGCGCACGAACTGGAAGCGCTGCGCAAACGCGAAGTACTCCTGCAGCAGGCGAAAGCCCGAGAAACCGGTGGCAGTGGCGGGCAGCAGCGCCTCGTCGTCCTCGAAGCCGACCGCGCCGATGGCGCTGGCGGGCAGGCTCTGTGCCGCGCCCTGCAAGGCACCGCTCGGTGCCAGCGGCCGCACCAGCACGCCGACGGGCTGGCCCAGCGCGCATTCGTGCAGCTGCCAGGCCACGTCTTCGGCGCCTCCGAAGTGCAGCACGAGGTCGTCGAGCGCGATCTGGCTGAAGTTCAGGCCGGCCGTGGCGCGCAGCGCGATGCGCAGGCCGCCGCGGATGGCGCGCGACTGCGGGTGCGTGTTGAGCGGCAGGTCGGGGGCGTAGGTGAAGTACTGCGCACGTTGTATCTCGATGGGCCACACGCGCAGCGCGCTGGCCGTGCGGAACTCGCAATGCGTGTTCTGCCCCACGGCCTGCCGCGCACGCAGGCCGCTGCCGCGCGGCAGGCTCGGGCCGGTCGCGAGGTTCGCGTCGTCGGGGTCGGGCACGAAGGACACGATCACCATCGCCGGCGTCGGCGCGAGGAAGTGCGGATAGACGATGTCGAGCAGGTGGCCCGTGAAGCGCGGGTACTCGGCGTCGAGCTTCAGGCCCACGCGCGCCGACAGGAACGCGGTGGCCTCGATGAGCCGCTCCACGTAAGGGTCGGCCACCTCCTGGCCCTCGATGCCAAGTCGGTGCGCGATCTTCGGGAACGCGCGCGCGAACTCGGCAGAGCTTTCGCGGAAGTAGCGCAGTTCCTGTTCGTACAGACTCAGCAGCCTGGGGTCCATCTCTTCACTCCGGGAAGGCGGCCGCCGCCGGGCCGCCCCAAGGCGGGCCGCGCCTCCCCCTCGGGGGGTGGCGAATTACACGAAGCGCAGCGCAGTGAAAAGCCGGGGGGCTCATAACTTCTGCGCCATGTCCACGATCTCGATGCGTCCTTCTTCCAGGTCTACGCGGCTTCGCATCAGGAACTCGAGCGGTACCGGCTGCGCCCACAGCATGCCGCGGATCTGCAGGCCGATGCTGTTGTGGGAGTCCAGTGCCGGGCCTTCCATGACGAGTTCCACTTCGAGTGTGCGGGACAAAATGCGCGGCTCGAACTGCAGGATTGCGTTCTTCAAAGCCTGTTCCATGCTGACACGCTGCACCGACGAGGTGAACTGGCCAGACAGCATAGGCAATCCGTAGTTGATGACCGAGCGTGCGGCATTCGGGTACTGCCTGTCGTCCATCGCAAGGCCGTAGCCGGTGGCGTTGAACAGCCAGCCGAGGTCGCGCAGCACGGCCTGGCGCAGCGCCTGCTTGGTCAGCGTGCGCTTCTCGTCGCTCTCGCGCTTCTCGTCGGGCGCGTTGTCGACGAGGCGGTCGAGCAACGAAGGCTGCAGCCGCTCCTGCGCGGTGAGTTCAGCCACCGGCGCTGCTTTCGCCGCCCTCGGGCGTGAACAGGATCTCGCGCACGTCCATCAGCGCGTACTCGCCCGCGTCGCTGCCGAGCACGCGCTGGCCATGGCCGGCCCAGACCTCGGGACGCAGTTCGCGCCACTCGGTCTTGCGCGCAAGAAGCAGCTCGCCGTCCTCGGTCTTCTCGGTGCCTTCGTAGCGCGTGGGAATCAGCGCAAGCGTTTCGCCGCCGTTCTCGAACTGCAGGTGCGCGGGCATCCACACGCAGTCGCGCAGGTCCTCGGGCGGCTCGATCTTGATGTGCGCGAGGCGCGCGTACGGAATCCAGTAGTACTTGCCGTTGACGAAGGCTTCGAGCACCGGCCCCAGGCGCATGTCGGCATCGGCGAGCCACTCGAAGGGCGCGCCGTCGATGGTGCCGCTGATGGCGGGCGCACCGTCGAAGGCGCGCTGGCGCAGGTCCTCGGCCAGCTCGCTTTCTCCGCGGCCCTGGCGCAGCAGCGACTCGATGAGCAGCGCCAGCCACTCGTCGGGCTGGCCGAAGATCATCGGCGTGCGCGTGCCGGCGAACACTTCGGCGCGCAGGCCCTCGCAGCGCACGGCCTCGCCGTAGACCTGCTTCATGGGCACGGCGAGCGCGTCGAGTTCGGCCGCCACGCTGAGCTGGTTCAGCGCGCGCTCCCATTGGCCGAGCACGCACAGCAGCTGCGCCATGAAGACACGGTGCTTGCTGTCTGCGGGCCTGGCGCGCACGTCGTCGCTCAGGGCCTTGAGGGCGGCGGCCGGGTCGGCGGCCTTGAGGAGTTCGGCGGCGGTCGTCATGGTGTGCGGCTCCTGGATGTGGCGGCGTTCAGGCGCGGGTGAACTGGCATTCGCGCACCGCGCCGCGCAAGCCGGTGGTCTTCTGCGGCGCCGACTTGACCTTCACCGTGCGGTAGCTGATGGAGACCAGCTCCGAGGGCACGCCCCAGTGGCCGCCGGAGTTGAGCACCAGCCGGCAGATGCGGGCGTTCTCCAGCACCAGCTCGAAGGTCGACTGCGCATCAGGCGAGCGCTCGTCGCCGCCGGCCTTGAAGGCGCTGATGACGACCTTCAGGTCTTTCTCCTGCGTGCGCAGCAGGCTGGCGAGCGTGGCGGTGGCCGCGTCGCTGCGGCGCGCGACGATCAGGTTGTTGGGCACGACCTGGTTCTGGCTGGACGACTCGGGCACCTGCACCGACCAGTAGTAGCCGCCGATGTTCAGCCGCGCCTTGCCGTCGTCGAAGGAGCGGTCGAGCTCGGCTTCGACGGGCGCGCCCTTGTTCTCGATCAGCATGACAAGGTCGGTTTCCGCGGAGCCGGTGCCGATCAGGTCGTAGAACTGCCGGGCGTCTTCAGGGCTCCAGGAGCCGTCGTCGAGAAATGCCATATCACCTCCGGGGTGCGAAAGAAAAAAGGTTGAACCGAAATCGCATGCGCCGGCTTCATGGCCGGGCTCCGCCGTCCGCAGCGCCGCTTCTGCGCAGCAAGGCCGCGAACACCTGCCGCTCGCCACTCTCGGCCGGCGGCTGGCCGCCGCGCACGCGCACTTCCGACACCTCGGCCTGTGCGTAAGCCACGCCGAACAGGCGTGGCGCGCTGTAGGGCGTGGCGGGCACGGCCATGACCAGCAGGCGCGCATCGCCGGCGGCGTCGAGCCAGGGCAGGTCGAAGCGCTTGACCGAGGGCTGCTCGGTCGTGCCGCGCTTGAAGCGGTTGGTTTCGCCGAGCTCGTCGGGGTAGACCGACTGCAGGTTGCCGCGCGCATCGATGCCGGCGATGACGAGGTCGAGCGAGCGGCCGCTGGTGTTGCGCACGGTCAGGCGCACGCGCTCCCCGGCGCGCGGCGATGGCAGCATGGCTGCAGCCTGAACGACGGGCACGCTGCGCAGCAGCCGATCGGCGCTCCAGACCTCGAGCGTCGCATCGAAGCCGTCGAGCTGGCCGTCCTTGCCATAGGCCTGCAGCTGCGCGAGCCACTTGAGCTGCGCCAGGGCCTGCAGGCGGCGGCGCAGGGCAGCGGTGTCGGGCAGCACCACGGTGGAAACCGTCGCGCCGAGCATCGGCGCGAGCAGCTCGAGGCGCTGTCCCGGGGGGCCGAGGTCGGTCCAGCGCACGTCGGCGGTGGCTGCGTCGTCGGCCCGGCGGATCGCCGCCGGATAGTCGAGGCTGAGGCCGGCGGGCAAGGGCTTGTCGGCGCGCACGCGCAAGGCGGTGGCGGCCGGCTCGGTCATGGGCGTGACGCTCCAGAACGCGCTGCCCGACACGTCCTTCAACGCCGCGGGTACAGCGAGCCACGCGCCGCCGAGCTTGATCTGCGCCACCGTGGCCGGCGCGCTGCGCACGGCGCCGTCGTCGAGCGTCGCGATCACACGCAGCTCCTGCTGTTGTGCAAGGCCATCGAGCAGGCCGGCCTTGATGGCCAGGCTGTCGCCGCTGCGCTGCGCGCGCCACACGGGGCGCGTGGACGCGGGCGCGCCGCCGTTGGCGAACAGCGGCGCATCGAGGTTGCCTTCGGCCACCGGGGACGGCAGCTCGCGCGTGGGAAAGCGCTGTGCGAGTTCGTCGATGACCGGCGGGTACAGCGCGAGCACGCCGTCGAACAGGTCGCGCCAGGTGGCGGGCTTGCGCGACAGCGCCTCGACCATGGCCCAGGTCAGCAGGCCCTGCGGCCGGGCGTTGCGCGCCTTGCGGGGCAGGCGCAGCTCGGGCGTGATCTGGTGGCTCTCGGAGGCGAAGAAGGCGACGTAGCGGGCGCGCGGCACGGCTTCGGCCGGTATGGGCGGCGTCAGGGGCCGTACCGGCGCTGCACCGCCAGTCAGTTGGGTCGCGCGCAGGCCGCGCCAGCGCACCTCGTCGTCGCTCGGGCCCTCGGCGGTGGCGGGTGCATCGGCGGTGCCGCGCGTCATGGAGTTGGCAGAGCAGGTGTCGAACACCGAGGCGACGAACACGCTCTTCGCGAGGAAGGACTGGATCCATGCATCGAAGTCGGCGTCGCGCAGGTCGCCCGTGAGCACGTTGTCGCTGCCCAGCGTGCCGCGCACGTCGCGCGCGAGGAAGTTCTCGGAGAGGCCATCGGGCTCCTGGTAGCGCTTGGCGATGTCGCGCAGCCGGGTGCCGTGGCCGGAGAAGTACAGCAGCACGAAGTCGCCGCTTCCCGACTGCGCAAGCAACTTGGCAAGAGCCTCGTGGATGGCCTGCGATTCGGGCAATGCGGCGCCATTCACGCCATCGGCGAGCATGGCGATGTCGGACGCCGCGAAGCCCTGCTTGAGCAGCGCATCGCGCATCAGCATCACGTCGTTGCGCGGCGCTTGCAGCCACAGCGCCTGCGGCTGGTTGGCGAGTTCGGAGACGCCGACGAGCAGCGCGCGCGGGGTGGCGAAAGCAAGGGTGCAGCAGGCGAGCAGCCACAGCACGAGCAGCACCTGCAGAACGCGAAGTTGTGTTGTTCCTTCCCTCTTTGGGGGAAGGCTGGGATGGGGGCGGGCAGAGCGCCCATCGGATACGCCGCCTGCCCCCACCCCGGCCCTCCCCCGGAAGGGGAGGGAGAAAAATGCCGACAGCATTCGCACACGGCGCGTTTGCATTGCTCCTTCCCCCTTTGGGGGAAGGCTGGGATGGGGGCGGGCAGAGCGCCCATCGGATACGCCGCCTGCCCCCACCCCGGCCCTCCCCCAGTGGGGGAGGGAGAAAGAGAAATGCACGATGCGACTCATGGCCGCTGCCCCGTGACCGGCCCGGCCGACTCGACCAGCGGCGAAGCCGCGAGCACCGCCAGCGCATCGACGGGCTCCGGCACCCGGAGGCGCCACGCGCCCTCGCCGCCCGGCCCGCCCACCACATCGGCCGAGATCGACTGCAGCAGCCGGTCGGCCTCGTCCATGCGTATGCCGGATTTCCAACGCACCACGAGATCGGCCCGCGTCGGCGCAGGTGCGGCAGGCACGGCGCGGAATCGCACCTCGTCTTCCTCGGACGCATCGCGGCCGCCCAGCACCCCGATGTTCTGGATCACCACGAACAGCGCCAGCACCGCGAAGGCCGGGCGCGCCCAGCCTTCCGCGCCGAACCAGCGGCGGATGCTGCCCCACCAGCCGTCTTCCGGCCGGGACTGCGGCTGCGCACGCGAAGATGAAGAAGAAGGCGAGGAAGCCGATGCATCGCCCTGCGGCCGCGCCAGCGCCGCCCCAAGCCGCAGGCCCGCGTCGCGGTACAGCGCCTGGTAGTCGGCACGCGGGTCCTGCGGACCGAGCGGCGTGCCCGACAGCACCGAGAACACCCCGCCCACGCTGCGCAGCGCGATGCGCCCCGGTTCGGGCGCAATGGCCAGCGAGGCGTGCGCGGCCCACTCGTCGTGCACCGCGCGGATGGCGGCGAGACGCGTGGCCGACACCTCGCCCTGCACGCGCGCGCACAGCTGCGGGCTCGGCTCGAGCGTGAGCACGTTCCAGGCCTGGATCACGCCGAACATCGGCTCGAAGGGCTCGTCCTCGGGCTCCAGCAGCACGTCGAAGGCAGATGCCCAGTCGGCCTCGCCAGCGGCCATCCAGCCTTGCCAGAGTTCGCCGTGGATGCGGCGGTCGAGCAGCACGCCGAGCAGCCGCCCCTCGTGCACCACGCTGACGAGGCGGCCCGGCGCCCAGCGCGCCGGGAAGGCACGCTGGGCGACAGCCTCGCGGCGCCGGGCCAGATCGGTGAGGGGCAGCAGCAGGTCGGATGCAGCGGCTGCAGCAACGGGTTCGGCGCCCGTTCCGGGGGACGAGCCCGGCATGGCCACGGTGGCCATGCCGGGCGGCGACGCGTCGTCGGGCACGGCCGCGCCCGTTTCGAACGCGTGGCGGATCACGCTGAGCGGGGGCCAGAGGTCGGGGGTCATGGCATCTGTTCCTGAATGGCTATGTCTTCAGGCATAAGACGCTTCAGCACCGAGGATTTTGAAAACCTGCAGGATCACGGCCATGTTGTCGGGCTCGATGGCGATGCCCAGCGTCTGCTGGAGCCAGCCGCCGAGCCGGGTCCTGGCGTAGTCCGCGGTCAGCCCCTCGCGCTTGTGCACGAGGCCCAGCCGCCCCGCACGGTAGTGGTACGACGCAATGGCATGGCGCGAGGCGATGCCCGACAGCCCGCCCTCGGCCTCCTTGCCGAAGCCCTCGCACAGCAGCAGGCGCTCGGGCTCGGGCAGCTCGGCGATGAAGGCGCGCGCGGCAAGCTGCACGGCCTGCGCGCTCAGGCCGTGTTCGGCCAGGCAACCGTCGAGGTCTTCGCCGGCACCGATCTCGTCCTCGAGCTGCGCCTCGGTGATCTGGTCGCCGATGGAGAGCTTGCGGCGAAACGAGCTGGCGCGCGTGCAGTCGATGAGGTAGCGGCGGAAGTAGGCGCACAGCGCGAAGGCGGTGGACGGCGCGCTGTGGCCCGCGCGCTCGTCGGCCTCGTCGGGGTCGGCATCGAGCCGCAGCACTTTCACGTAGATGAACTGCGCCACCAGCTCCTGCCGGCCCTCGCCCAGCACCTGCAGCTCGGGCGGATTGCAGGCCACCAGCGCCTCGCCGACGATGCGGTACATGGCGCCCATCTCGCCGGGGGACAGCGTCTGGCGCCGTCGCCAAAGGCGGACGAGTTCGCTGCTCTCCGCGGACGACAACGTCTCGATCATCGGCTCACCCCCAGGCTGCGCGCACTTCGTGTCGCTTCGCCCACCCCCTTGCAGGGGGCAACACCGGCGGCCCGGCGAAGCCGGTTCCGCGGTGTTCCCCGAACGGGCCTCGCTTCGCCCGCCAGCGGGATGACCATTGGCCCGTGGGCTTGCATCCTTCAATCCTTCAATCGTCGACGCAGCTGCCTTCCGAGGGCACCAGGCACTGCGGCAGGTTCGCCCCCACCGGTCCGCCGCGCGTGCGGATAGCCGACGACACCGCGGCCTGCGCCACAGCGAGGCCGCGCGGCAGCAATATCCACAGCTGCCCGCGCTCCTTCATGCGGCGCGCGTTGGTCGCGGCCTGCTGGCCGTTGCCGAAGAAATAGTCGGCCCGCACCGCGCCGCGGATGGCGCCGCCGGTGTCCTGCGCGATGGTCAGGCGCTGCATCGGCGCGCCGCTGCCGGGCGTGCGCGTCGACACGAACACCGGATAGCCCAGCGGCGTGCTTCGCGGATCGACCGCAATCGAACGCCCCGCCGACAGCGGCACGCCGAAGGCGCCCACCGGCCCGCCCACCGGCGAGATCGATTCCTTGAAGAACACGTAGCTCGGGTCCTTGATGCCCGAGCCGCTCACCGCGCCAGCCGCGCGCCGCCCCGGCACGACGACCGGGCCGCTGGCCACCGGCCGCACGAGCGTGAAGCCGCGCGTGCGGATGGTGCCGCTGTCGACGGCACCGGTGTCGTCCTCGTCGCCGTCGTCCAACTGCAGCTCGATGGACGAGCCGCGCACCTTCACCGGGCTGCGCGGCTTGCCGTTGGCGGCCTGCGCCAGCGTCGGACGGAAGGGTTGGCCGTTCTGCTCGGCGTAGGCGACGCGCACGATGTCGCCGTTGGCCATCCTGATGCGGCCCGAGCCCTGGATCTGCATTTCGTACAGCGCGGTGGCGCTGCTCACGAAGGCCAGCACCTTGGCGTTGGGCGCGCCCTTGGTCTCGATCTCTTCGCGCGTGTAGTACGGCAGCAGCTGCTTGCCCTCGACCCGCAGGCGCACCTTGCGGTCGAGCGTGTCGCGCGAAATGGCCGAGAGGTCGAGCGCATAGAGGCCCGGTGCACCCATGTCGCGCGTGCTGAGGCCGGTCTGCACCACCACGTTGCGACCCTCGACCCGCGCCGCCACCGTGCCGCTGCCGGGGGGCAGCTTGCGCGCGTCGGCGAACAGCATGTCCTCGGGCTGGCCGTAGACGGGGTAGATGAAGGGTGCGCCGTACTGGCGGGCGCCCGCGATCTCGGGCTCGAAGTAACCGGTGACCACGCCGTCGGGCCTGCGGTCGTCGTCGCGGATCTGGTAGGCCGAGAACTCGCCCTCGAAGAAGCCCCGGATGGCGTTGTTGCTCTTGCCGTCGACCTTCAGCGCGCGGGCGCACACCTCTTTCCACTCGGCGCCGCGCCCGGTCAGCACCTTGCAGCTGCCGAGGAAGGCGGGCCAGCTTTCGGAGAAATCGTCGCGCGCCCAGCCCGGCACCGAGTCGAAACCGACCGAGGTGTAGGTGGCGAGCTGCGTAGAGAAAGTGCGCGCCTGCCCGGCCACGCTGCTGCCATCGGGTGGCGGGCGCGAGGCGGTCGTGCTGCCCGCGGCGTCGGTCGTGGCCGCGCCGGTACCCGTGGCGGCCGGCGGTGGTGCGGCGCAGCCCGCCAGCGACGCGATGGCGGCGGCAACGGCCCATCGGAGCGCGCAGGCGAGGCGCTGTTCGGGCTGCTGTTGCGGTTGTGAAGCGGTCATGAAAGTCTCCTTGTCCAGCAAGTGGCGGCCCGAGGGGCCAACGCCCTACAGACGATTACTTCTCGACGATTTTGAAATTCGCAACGCCATAGACGTCGTTGCACGGGGTGTTGGGCGCGCACACGGGCTTGCCCAGCAGCGGCGTCGGACCGGTACCGCGCGTGGCTTCGAGCGCGGCCAGCACCGGCAGAGGGAACACCGGGAACACGCCGTCGTTCTGCACGCCGGCGGCGCTGAAATCGCGCTCGCGCTCGCTCACGAGCACCGCGAACTGGTCGGTGCCGGCCGGGCCGCCCGCGTCCATCGGCCACGAGGCGCGCGGCAGCGAGAGCGAGCCGCCGGCGGTGATCTTGTTGTACTTGTCGAGCAGGTTCGGGAACAGCAGGAACATCTCGCCGCCGCTGGACAGAAGGAAAACGTAGACGAAGCCCTCGCGCTTGCTGCGCACCTCGAAAGCGAGGCGGTCCTTGCCGATGGCGACCTCGGCCTTCTTCGGTGTGGCCGTCACGTCGAAGCCCGGGGCTGCACCGGCCGCAAGCGATTGCAGCGACTCGGCAGGGGTGCGCGGGGCCGGAGGCGGCGGCGGCGGTGGAGGCGCAGGAGGTGGTGCCTCTGCAACCTTGGTGTCGGGCGGCGGGGCCGGCGTGGCGGCGACGGTCTGCTTGCCGGCGCCGCTGCCCGCTTCACCGCCTGCGCGGCCCTGGAACCACCACCAGGCGCCACCTGCCGCGGCCGCGAGGACGGCGACCGATGCGAGTGCGGCGACCGTCTTGCTGCTGCCCTTTCCGCCGCTGGCGGGGGCGGGTGCAGGCGCCTTGCCGCTGCCGGTCTTGCTGCCGCTGGCGATGACCGTCGCCGCATCGGCATTCGTGGTGGCCCGCGCTCCCGATGGCGGCTGCGTGCGCGGCGTCGGCGCGACGCTGTGCCCCACCTCGAGATCGAGCGCCGCGCGCAGCTCGGCCATCGACTGCGGCCGCTGCTCGGGCCGCACGCCCAGGCCCGCATCGATGGCTTCGAGCAGCCGCGTGCTGTAGCGCTGGCGCAGGATCTCGTTGCCCGCGAGCGGCACGTAGCTGTCGGACAGCAGCCGCGCCACCGACGGCGGCGGCGCGCGGCCGCATACGGCCACGTGCATCACGGCTGCGAGTGCGTAGACGTCGGTCCACGCGCCCTGCGACATGTCGGGCATCTCGGCGTACTGCTCGATGGGCGCATAGCCGGGCTTGAGGATGACGGTGATCGCCTGCGTCTTGTCGGTGATCACGCGGCGCGCAGCGCCGAAGTCGAGCACCACCGGACGCCCGGAGCCTTCGAGCAGGATGATGTTGTCGGGGGCGATGTCGCGGTGGTAGCAGTTGGCGTTGTGCATCACCGCGAGCGCCTGCGTCACGCCGTCCATGATGCGGATAAGCCATGCCTCGTCGACACCGGCGGGGATGGCCACCAGGGCCTCTCTCAGCGTGTCGCCCCGGTAGAAGGGCATGACCATGTAGGTGGTGCCCTTCTCCTGCCAGAAGCGGTAGACCTTGAGCAGCGACGGATGGTCGAACTGGGCCAGCAATCGCGCTTCGTTGATGAAGCTGCGCATGCCGAGGTCGAAGGTTTCGCGGTGTCGTTCCGACAGGGGGACCACTGTGCCGTCCTGCTGTCTTGTCGATAGCGACGTTGGCAGGTATTCCTTGATGGCCACCACGCGTTCGAGGGTGTGGTCCCAGGCCTCGTAGACGACGCCGAAGCCGCCCTGGCCTATGACTCTGGTGACTTCGAATTCTGCGAGGCGGCTGCCTACGGGGAGGAGGCCGGCTTCGGTGCTGCCCGTGGCAGGGCTGGTGACGGGAATGTTCGTGGCTGCACCGGCTGTGATGACAGTGGCTGATGTGTCGCCGGTTGTTGTCGGCTGCGCAGGCTTGTTGGGGACCACTCGGGTGCGGTCATCGTTGGAGTCGGTCATTGACTGGCTCCTGTTTGAGCTGTGCTTTTGGTTTGCTTCCCGAGGCCGGGTCTCGCCCCGGCGGGCGACCTACTTTTCTTTGCTTCGCCAAAGAAACGTAGGCAAAAGAAAGGCGACCCTGCTGTCTGCGACCCTTCGCTTCGCTTCGGG
>NZ_AKIW01000046.1 GCF_000282635.1 Variovorax sp. CF313 | reverse complement strand
CGCGCAGCCTGGGGGCGAGCTTATTTCAATCGGATGATGAGGCTCGACGTGTCCCAGCGCCGCCCGCCGGCCTGCTGCACGTCGGCGTAGAACTGGTCGACGAGCGCCGTCACCGGCACGCGCGCGCCGTTGCGCTTGGCTTCGTCGAGCACGAGGCCCAGGTCCTTGCGCATCCAGTCGACGGCGAAGCCGTAGTCGAACTTGCCTTCGATCATGGTCTTGCCGCGGTTTTCCATCTGCCAGCTCTGGGCTGCGCCCTTGCTGATGACGCCGAGCACCGCCTCCATGTCGAGCCCCGCGCGCTGGCCGAAGGCGATGGCTTCCGACAGGCCCTGCACCAGGCCCGCGATGGCGATCTGGTTCACCATCTTGGCGAGCTGGCCGGCGCCGCTGTCGCCCAGCAGCGTGACCGCGCGCGAGAACGCCATGGCCACCGGCCTGATGCGCTCGAACACAGCCGCATCGCCACCGCACATCACGGTGAGCGCGCCGTTCTGCGCGCCGGCCTGTCCGCCCGAGACGGGCGCGTCGATGAAGTGCAGGCCCAACGCCTGAGCGGCCTTGGAGAGCTCGCGCGCCACGTCGGCCGAGGCGGTGGTGTGGTCGACCAGCACCGCGCCCTTCTTCATGCCGGCGAAAGCGCCGTCGTCGCCCAGCACCACGGAGCGCAGGTCGTCGTCGTTGCCGACGCAGCAGAACACGATGTCGGCGCCGGCCGCGGCTTCGCGCGGCGTCGGGGCGTGGCGCCCGGGTGCGCCGAATTCGGCGGCCCAGGCCTGCGCCTTGGCGGGCGTGCGGTTGTAGACCGTGACTGTATGGCCGGCCTTGGCCAGGTGTCCGGCCATGGGCCCGCCCATGACGCCGAGGCCAAGGAAGGCCACCGTCTGGGCGGGAACGGATTCGTAGGTGCGGGGGTTGATGCTGCTCATGGCCGACAGCTTAAAGCCAAGAAAGCCGATCCCATCAGGCATGAAACCCGCGCGATCCAGTCGCGAGACACCGCAGAACCGGCTTCGCCGGGCTGCAGGTGTCGCCCCCGGCAGGGGGAAGGCGAAGCGACACGAAGTGCGCGAAGCCTGGGGGCGAGCCCTTACACAATTGCGAAGTGCTCCGTGCCTGCCGACAGGTCGGTGCTGCGCGCGCGCTGGCTGTTGAGCTTGATCTGCAGCCGCAGGTCGTTCGCCGAGTCGGCGTTGCGGATCGCGTCCTCGAAGTTGATCGAGTGGCTCTCGAACAGGTCGAACAGCGCCTGGTCGAAGGTCTGCATGCCCAGGTTGCGGCTCTTGCGCATGATCTCCTTGATCTCGCCCACCTCGCCCTTGAAGATCAGGTCGGAAATCAGCGGCGTGTTCAGCAGCACTTCCACCGCCGCCACGCGGCCCGTGCCGTCCTCGGTGGGCACCAGGCGCTGCGACACCAGCGAGCGCAGGTTCAGCGACAGGTCCATCAGCAGCTGCGCGCGGCGCTCTTCGGGAAAGAAGTTGATGATCCGGTCCAGCGCCTGGTTGGCGCTGTTGGCGTGCAGTGTGGCCATGCACAGGTGGCCGGTTTCGGCGAAGGCCACCGCGTGTTCCATGGTCTCGCGGTCGCGGATTTCGCCCATCAGGATCACGTCGGGCGCCTGGCGCAGCGTGTTCTTCAGCGCGGCTTCCCAGCTGTCGGTGTCGATGCCCACCTCGCGCTGCGTCACCACGCAGTTCTTGTGCGGGTGCACGAACTCGACCGGGTCCTCCACCGTGACGATGTGGCCGTACGAATTTTCGTTGCGCCAGTCGATCATCGCGGCCAGCGTGGTCGACTTGCCCGAGCCGGTGGCGCCCACCAGGATGCACAGGCCGCGCTTGGTCATCGACACATCCTTCAGGATCTGCGGCATGCCCAGCCCGTCGATGGTCGGCAGCTTGGCGGGGATGGTCCGCATCACCATGCCGACCTTGCCCTGCTGCACGAAGGCGTTTACGCGGAAGCGGCCGATGCCGGTCGGCGAGATCGCGAAGTTGCACTCCTTGGTGCGCTCGAACTCCGCCGTCTGGCGGTCGTTCATGATCGAGCGCGTGAGCGCCAGCGTGTGCTGCGCACCCAGCGCCTGCTGCGACACCTTGGTGACCTTGCCGTCGACCTTGATGGCCGGCGGAAAGTCGGCGGTGATGAACAGGTCGCTGCCGCTGCGGCTCACCATGAGCTTGAGCAGGTCGTTGATGAACTGGCTGGCTTGATCGCGTTCCATGAGAGCGCTCCTTGATCTGTTTAGTTTGATGCTGCCGGCGGCCGACCGCCGGGCCGCCCCAAGGCGGCCGCGCCTCCCCCTTGGGGGGTGGAGTTACACGCAGCGCAGCGAAGTGAAAAGCCGGGGGGCTTCATGGCTAGCCTGGGAAGTTTTCTGGGATCTTCGCCTTGCCGCGGGCTTCTGCAGCCGAGATGGTATTGCGGCGCACCAGTTCCGTCAGGTTCTGGTCGAGCGTCTGCATGCCCGAGCCCTGGCCGGTCTGGATGGTGGAGTACATCTGCGCGACCTTGGCCTCGCGGATCAGGTTGCGGATGGCCGGCGTGCCCAGCATGATCTCGTGCGCCGCCACGCGGCCCTGGCCGTCCTTGGTCTTGCACAGCGTCTGCGAGATCACGGCCTGCAGCGACTCCGACAGCATGGCGCGGATCATTTCCTTTTCCTCGCCGGGGAACACGTCGATGATCCGGTCGATGGTCTTGGCCGCCGACGAGGTGTGCAGCGTGCCGAACACCAGGTGGCCCGTCTCGGCCGCCGTCATGGCGAGGCGGATGGTCTCCAGGTCGCGCAGCTCGCCCACCAGGATGGCGTCGGGGTCTTCGCGCAGTGCGGAGCGCAGCGCGTTCGAGAACGACAGCGTCATCGGCCCCACTTCGCGCTGGTTGATCAGGCACTTCTTCGATTCGTGCACGAACTCGATCGGGTCTTCCACCGTGAGGATGTGGCCGTACTCGTTTTCGTTGAGGTAGTTGACCATGGCCGCCAGCGTGGTCGACTTGCCCGAGCCCGTGGGGCCCGTCACCAGCACCAGCCCGCGCGGCTTGAGGGCGAGTTCGCCGAAAATCTTCGGCGCATTGAGCTGCTCCAGCGTCAGGATCTTCGAGGGAATGGTCCGGAACACCGCGGCCGCGCCGCGCGCCTGGTTGAAGGCATTCACGCGGAAGCGCGCGAGGCCGTCGATCTCGAAGGAGAAGTCGACCTCCAGGAACTCTTCGTAGTGCTTGCGGTGCGTGTCGCTCATGATGTCGTACACCATGGCGTGAACGCCCTTGTGATCGAGCGCATCGACGTTGATGCGGCGCACGTCGCCGTTGACGCGGATCATGGGCGGCAGCCCTGCGGAAAGGTGCAGGTCGGAGGCTTTGTTCTTGACGCTGAACGCCAGCAATTGGGTGATGTCCACGGGGCTCCTCGGCTCGGTTCTGGTGACGTTTTGATACGATTTTGGACGATTATGACGATGATTGGCGACGACCTCCAGCAAGTAAACAACCGGATCGCAAAGGCATGTGTAACGGCCGGCCGCGCGCCCGCCGAGGTGAGGCTGCTGGCGGTGTCCAAGACCTTCGGGCCGCAGGCCGTGCGCGAGGCGCATGCGGCGGGCCAGTCGGCCTTCGGCGAGAACTACGTGCAGGAAGGCCTGGACAAGATCGAAGCCCTCGCCGACCTGCGCGCTTCCCTCGAGTGGCACTGCATCGGCCCCCTGCAAAGCAACAAGACGCGGCCCGTGGCCGAGCACTTCGACTGGGTCCACAGCATCGACCGGCTGAAGATCGCCGAGCGACTTTCTGCCCAGCGGCCGGCGCACTTGCCGCCGCTCGATGTATGCCTTCAGGTTAATGTGGACGGCGGCGCGAACAAATCCGGCGTGCCGCCCGAAGAGGCGCTCGCGCTGGCGCGCGCTGTGGCGGTCTTGCCACATCTGCGGCTGCGCGGGCTCATGGCGATCCCCGAGCCGGCGGCCGATTTCGAAGCGCAGCGCGCGTTGTGCCTGCGCGCGCATGCGGTGTACCAGTCGATCCGCGACGCGGGCATCGCGCTAGACACGCTGTCGCTCGGCATGAGCGCCGATCTTGAAGCAGCGATCAGCGCCGGCAGCACGATGGTGCGCGTCGGCACGGCCATTTTCGGCGGCCGCTCGTACGGCAAGCCGGCCTGACCGGCCCGTGTTTCAGATCCCCAGCGGCAGGCGCGCGCTGCTTTTCACTTCTTCCATCACCGCGTAGGTCCGCGTCTCGCGCACGCCGGGCAACTGCCACAGCACGGTGCCGGCGAACTCGCGGTAGGCGGCCATATCGGCCATGCGGGTCTTGAGCAGGTAGTCGAAGCCGCCCGCGACCATGTGGCATTCCATGATCTCGTCGCGCACCTGCACGGCCGCCTTGAACTGGTCGAACACGTTGGGGGTGGTGCGGTCGAGCAGCACCTCGACGAAGACGGTGAAGCCGCGGCCCAGCTTGTGCGGATCGAGCCGCGCCTCGTAGCCCAGGATGAAGCCGTCGCGCGTGAGCCGCTGCACCCGCGCCAGCACCGCGGTGGGCGAGAGCGCCACCGCCTCGGCCAACTTGAGGTTGGTGATGCGGCCATCCTCCTGAAGGATCTTCAGCAGCCGGAGATCGATGCGGTCCAGGTCGAGCATCGGAGGATTATCCGGCTCGAATGTCAATTTCTTGCAGAAGATGCGGCCTATGGGCGCTGGCCATAGGAAATAGAACCAGGGAGTTGCCGGCGGCCTACCCTTGCCTACCCAACGCGCCGCATCTGCGGGGTCGATGAGCCGCGGTGCCTATCGCTCGCCGGACGGAATCGTTCCCTCCCGCATGGCCTTGATGGCCTCGGCCTCCACGGCTTCGCGCGTGGCGGGCTGGCCGGTGCGCGCCACGGGCCAGGGTGCGCCGCGGCTCACGGCGCTCCATGCGGGCTGGTTGCGCGCCGTCTTCAGTTCGGCGACGACGCGATCGCGCGACGGATCCAGCCTGGCGTGGTCGGGGTGGCGCGTCACGCCGGCCTCGGTCGGCGCGAAGTGGTATTCGCTCGCGGCCGAAGCGGCCAGGGGCGCCAGCGCGGCGGCCGAAACGGCCACGGCGAGAAGGGGAAAGAGAAGTGTGCGGTGCAGCATGGTGATGGATGTCCCTTGGTTGTTCGCCGTCGCCGACATGGCGCCAGCCATGCCAGGCCTGGGCCGGCATGCCGGTCGAATCTAGGGAGGCAGGCCGTCAGGTGCCGCACGCCGCGATTACATCGGCGCAATGCGTGGTCCCAACGTCTCTTGCATAACCGTCAGCGCGGCGCGCATAAGCCATGGCGCGACGCGCGGTAGAGGTCTATCGTTGCGCCCACCCGAACAAACCAAGGGATATCCCATGAGCGAAAAACTCTCCTTCGTCAGCCCGACCGCCAACAGTCCGTGGGGCACGTATCTTTCGCAGGTCGACCGCGTCGTGCCGTACCTCGGCCCGCTGGCCCGCTGGGTCGAGACACTCAAGCGCCCCAAGCGCGCGCTGATCGTCGACGTGCCGATCGAGATGGACGACGGCACCATCGCCCACTTCGAGGGCTACCGCGTTCAGCACAACATGAGCCGCGGCCCGGGCAAGGGCGGCGTGCGCTTCCATCCCGACGTCACGCTGGAAGAGGTGATGGCGCTGTCGGCCTGGATGACCATCAAGACCGCGGCCGTCAACCTGCCGTACGGCGGCGCCAAGGGCGGCATCCGCGTCGACCCGAAGAAGCTCTCGCTGCAGGAGCTGGAGAAGGTCACGCGCCGCTATACCAGCGAGATCGGCATCATCATCGGCCCGCACACCGACATCCCCGCGCCCGACGTGAACACCAACGCGCAGATCATGGCGTGGATGATGGACACCTACTCGATGAACGTCGGCGGCACCGCCACCGGCGTCGTCACCGGCAAGCCGCTGCACCTGGGCGGTTCGCTGGGCCGCGTGAAGGCCACCGGCCGCGGCGTGTTCGTCACCGGCCGTGAAGCCGCTCGCCGACTGGGCATGGACCTGCGCGGCGCGCGCATCGCGGTGCAGGGCTTCGGCAACGTGGGCTCGGTCGCGGCGGAACTCTTCGCCGAAGCCGGCGCCAAGATCGTTGCGGTGCAGGACCACACCGGCACCATCGTCAACAGCAACGGCCTCGACCTGGCCAAGCTGGTGCCCATCTCGCGCACCGACGGCGTGGTCGGCTTCAAGGCCGGCGGCGACATCGTGCCGAACGAGGACTTCTGGGAAACGCCCTGCGACATCCTGATCCCGGCCGCGCTCGAAGGCCAGCTCACGGCCGAACGCGCACAGAAGACCACCGCCAAGCTGGTGCTCGAAGGCGCCAACGGCCCCACGGTGCCGATCGCCGACGACATCCTCGCCGAGCGCGGCGTGCTGGTGGTGCCCGACGTGATCTGCAACGCCGGCGGCGTGACGGTGAGCTACTTCGAATGGGTGCAGGACTTCTCGTCCTTCTTCTGGGACGAGGACGAGATCAACGTGCGCCTCGACCGCATCATGATGAACGCGCTCAACCACATCTGGGACACGGCGGACAAGCACAAGATCACGCTGCGCACGGCCACCTATGCGGTGGCCTGCGAACGAATCCTCATGGCACGCCAGGAACGCGGTCTGTACCCATGATTTTTTGACAGGAAGAGGCAGTACGCTCGGGGCATGACCACCATGCCCGCGCAGAACCTCCCTTCCATTCCCGCGGATGGCCTGGTCCGGCTGCAGGCTCTCATGGCCAGCGGGCGGCGCAAGCTGTTGGGCCTCGTCGGCGCGCCGGGCGCAGGCAAGTCCACGCTAGCTGCAGCGCTGCTCCGCTCGGTGGGCGCCGACCGCGCCCAGGTCGTCCCCATGGACGGCTTCCACCTGGCCAACGTCGAGCTGCAGCGGCTCGGCCGCGCTGCCCGCAAGGGCGCCCCCGACACCTTCGACAGCGCCGGTTATGTTGCGCTGCTGCAGCGCCTGCGCGAGCAGCGGCCCGACGGCGGCATCGTCTACGCGCCCGAGTTCCGCCGCGAGATCGAGGAGCCGATCGCCGGCGCCATTGCCGTGCTGCCGTCGACGCAGCTGGTCATCACCGAAGGCAACTACCTGCTGCACGACGACGGCCCCTGGGCCGGCGCGGCGGCGATGCTCGACGAGGTCTGGTACGTGGACATCGACGACGCGGTGCGCGAAGAGCGCCTGGTGCGGCGCCACCAGCAGTTCGGCCGCAGCGCCGAGGAAGCGCGCGCCTGGGTGGCGAGCACCGACGCACCCAACGCGCGCCTGATCGCGGCGACGCGGATGCGCGCGCACCACGTGCTGCCCTGGTCCTGAAAATCCCGCGCGACAGGGAACGCAAGCGCGGCGGCGCGCTCGAAGCCATGCCGGCGAGCCGCCGGTTAGCATTCGCCGCTCCATGCCGTCCACGCACCCCACCTGCTTCTCTCTTGCCCGCGCCCCGGTCCTCGTGCTGGGCCTGCTGTCCGCCTTCGTGCTCGCCGGCTGCGGCAGCGCCTCGCACCGCGTGTCATACGAGCCCGAGGCCTTCGGCTCGACCACCACCCACACCCGCGACTACGAGGCCACCGAGGCCCAGACCTGCGAGGCCGCGCGCCGCGCGCTGCTGAGCCAGGGCTACATGATCACGGCCGCCAACACCGACCTCGTCACCGGGCGCAAGAGCTTCCAGCCTGCGGCCGAGGTGCACGTGGAGGTCGAGTTCCGCGTGGTCTGCGCGCGCGAGAACACGAGGAGCGGCAAGGCCAGCAAGAGCACCGTGGCCTTCGCGACCGCGCTGCAGGACCGCTACGGCATCAAGAAGGTGAACAACTCCGCCAGCCTCGGCGTGGGCGCGATCGGCTCGCTCTCGCTGCCGTTCTCGAGCAGCGACGACGCGATGGTGAAGGTCGCGAGCGAGACGCTGACCGACGAGCGCTTCTACGACCGCTTCTTCGCGCTGCTCGACCGTTTCCTCGACGGCCCGGAAGGAGAGGGCGAAGCCGCGGCACCCGCGGAAACGCCGGTCGCTTCACCGCCCGCCGCGGCGCCCGCCGTCACGTATCCCGTGAACTCGTCACCCAATCGAGGCTGACGCTCGGACGCCAAAGTACAAAGATGCGTCTTACAATCTGGGCATGGCTTCCCCCATCCCGGATCCGGCGCAATGCGCCTCGCGCCTGCGCACCTCGGTGGCGCTGCTGTCGCGCCAGCTGCGCAGCGGCAGCGCCGGGCCCGATGGCCCGAGCGTGGCCAAGCTCAGCGTGCTCGGCCAGCTGCATCGGCACGGGCCGTGCACCCCCACCGCGTTGGCGGGGCTCGAACGCGTCAAGCTCCAATCGCTGACCCGGCTGCTGGCCGAACTGGAGGCCGAAGGCTGGATCGGCCGCGCACCCCACCCGAGCGACGGGCGCCAATGGCTGCTGTCGCTCACGGCCGAGGGCGTGCGCCGTCTCCAGGCGCTCATGCGCAGGCGCGAGGCGGCGCTGGCCGAGGCGATCGGCGCCACGCTGGATGCCGGCCAGCGTGCCTTGCTGCTGCAGGCTTGCGGGCTCATCGATGGCATCGCAGCCGCGCTGGACAGCGATTCAGCGGCAGCCGAGTCATGATCGGTGCCCCGGCTCTCCAACGCCTGACGGACCCCTGGCGCCACGGCCGCTGGCGTCCGGGCGTACAGCTGGCGGCGGCAGTGGCCATCGCCTGGGGCGTGGCGGTCGTCCTGCATCTGCCCGAAAGTTTCTGGGCGGTGATGAGCGTGCTGATCGTCATGCGCCCGAGCGCCGGTTCGACGCTCGACGCCGGATGGAACCGGGTGCGCGGTACGGCCGCCGGTGCGCTGTGCGGCCTGGCCGGCGTCTGGATGCAGCACCACGGCACACCGGCGCTCGCGAGCACGCTGGCCGTCGTCATGCTGCTGTCCTTTGCCAGCGCGGCCGCGCCGGGCCTGCGCAGCGCGCCGGTGGCTGCGTTGATCATCCTGTCGGCCGGCGGCATCCCCGGCCAATCGGCGTTGCAGGTGGCGCTGCTGCGCATGGCGCAGATCGGCATCGGGGTGGGGGTGGCGTTGGCGGTCTCCACGGTCGTGTCCGAATACCACGCGGATGCGCGTTTCGACGAGAGCTGCGCCGCGCTGCTGCACGGCATCGCGAAGCGCATGGTGGCCGCGCGGCAGCCCGCCGATGCCGAGGCGGAGCGCATCCACTCAGGCACGCGCGTCGCGCTGGGCCGGCTGGCCGTGCTGGCCGACGGCGCGGACCTGGAGGCGCGGTGGTGGCGCCGCGGTGATGCCACGGCGCGCGGCCCCTACCGCGACAAGGCCCGGCTGGCGGCGCGCATCTTCCAGGACGCCGTGGTGCTCGACCGCGTGTTCCGGCAAGCGCGGGACACGGCGGCCGAGGCCACGTGGCGAGAAGCCGCACAGGCTGCCGGCACCGCCATCGCCGGCATGGCCGATGCGCTCGCGGGAAGGAGCACCCCGCCCGACCTCGACGGGCTCGGCCGCTGTGCGCAGGCGTCGCGCAGCGTGCCGTCGAATGCGCTCCTGGCCGCGCCGCTGAGCCTGCTCTTCGACGACTTGCGCCGCCTGCAGCACGTGCTCGGAGCCCGCTCGCCGTCATCCGCCTGACGGACCCAAGCCCTAGAATCTTCCGAAAATCAATCGTTTCGGAGAGGGACGGGCATGGAAGACCAGTCGCAGGATGCGCGCTACGCACCGCCGCAATCCCATGTGGAGGACGTGCTGCAACCGGGCCGGGCGCAGCCCGGAGAACTTGCATCGCGCGGCAGGCGCTTCCTGGCCGCGATGCTCGATGGCGGCATCTCCATCGCCGCGATATGGCTCCTCGCGAAGTTCACGCCGATCAATCTCTGGGAAGACGACGGCCTCGGCCTCTGGGTGCCCAGGCCCGCCGACGCGGCCGCCGGCATCGTTCTCTACCTCGTGCTGCACGGCTACCTGCTGGTCACACGCGGCCAGACCATCGGCAAGGCGCTGTTCAGGATCCGCATTGCCCGGCCCGACGGAACGCAGGCGCCGATCGGCCGCATCCTCGGCCTGCGCGACAGCCCGATGTTCGTGATGAGCATCTGGCCGCTGCTCGGGCCGATCTACATGCTCGTCGACTGCCTCTTCATCTTCCGTGCATCGCGCCGCTGCCTGCACGACCAGATCGCCGACACCGTCGTGCTGCAGGCCTGAGCTGAGCGCCACGCCAGTGCGCCTCGACACGCTCTACACCGCCGAGACCCCGGAAGGCATCGCACTCTCGCTGCGCCCGGCCGGCCTGGTCGCGCGCGGGCTGGCGTACCTGATCGACTTCGCGATCCGGCTCGGCATCTTCGTCGCGATCTCGATCACCGCCGGCATGCTGGGCAAGATGGGTGTCGGCATCCTGCTGATCAGCTACTTCTGCCTCGAGTGGCTCTACCCGGTGGTCTTCGAGCTCACGCGCGCCGCGGCCACGCCCGGCAAGCGCGCGATGGGGCTGCGCGTGGTGATGGACTCGGGCCTGCCGGTGACGCCCGCCGCCGCGCTGACCCGCAACCTGCTGCGCGCGGCCGACTTCGTGCCGTCCTTCTATGGCGCGGGCATCGTGTCGATGCTGTGGCGGGGCGACAGCAAGCGGCTGGGCGATCTCGCCGCCGGCACGCTGGTGGTGTTCAGCGACCAGGTGAGCCTGCATGGCAGCGTGCCCGCGGCCGAACCGCAGGCGCCCGCGCGGCCGTTGACGGCGCGCGAGCAGGTGGCCATCGTGTCGTGGGCCGGGCGCGCGACGCGCCTGACCCCGGAGCGCTTCGACGAACTCGCACGCGTCGCCGAACCGGTGCTGGGCCCCGACACTTCCGGCGCTTCCGCGTCGCAGCGCCTGCTCGGCGTGGCGCAGTGGGTGCTGGGCCGCCGCGCCGGCGCCGATGCGCGAGGAGCAGCAGAAGGAAGAGGGCCATGACGCCGATCGATTTCGAAGCCGCCTATGCGCCGCTGTGGGCCGAACTCGAAGCCGTCGTCCGCGTCGCGGAGACCCGACGCAAATTCGACGGCGCGCGGCTCGCCACGCTGTACCGCCGCGTGTGCGAGCACCTGGCGCTGGCGCAGGCGCGCGCCTACCCGATCCACCTCACGCAGCGGCTCGAGGGCTTGACGCAGAGCGCGCACCGGTTGATCTACCGGCAGCACGACTACGGCCTGGCACGCTTCGCCCGGCTGGCGCTGGTCGACTTTCCCGAGGCGGTGCGGGCGCACCGCGGCTATCTGCTGGTGTCGGCGCTGATGTTCGTGCTGCCCCTGTTGGCCGCCGGTTGGGCGGCCTATCGCGACCCCGGCTTCATCCTGCACCTGCTCGACGCCAGCGCCGTGCGGCAGTTCGATTCCATGTACGGCGATGGCGCCGAGTCGCTGGGCCGCACGCGCAATGCAAGCGACGACTGGCAGATGTTCGGCTTCTACGTGATGCACAACATCGGCATCGGCTTTCGCTGCTTCGCGGCCGGCATCTTCGCCGGCGTGGGCAGCGCCGCGGTGGTGGTGTTCAACGGCGTCCAGATCGGAGCGGTCGGCGGCTACCTGATCGCCTCGGGGCATGCCGGGAACTTCTGCTCCTTCGTGGTCACGCACTCGGCCTTCGAGCTCACGGCGATCGTGCTGGCCGGCGCGGCCGGCCTGCGGCTCGGCTATTCGTGGGTCGCGCCCGGAAGACACACGCGGCTCGAGGCCCTGCGGCTGGCCGCGCGCCATGCCGTGGTGATCGTCTACGGCGTCATCGGGCTGCTGCTGATCGCTGCCGCGGTCGAGGCTTTCTGGTCGTCGGCGCGCTGGATCGCGCCGGCCGTGAAGTACGGCGTGGGCGGCGCCTGTTGGGCGCTGGTGCTGGCATACCTGGGCTGGCAGGGCCGGCCGCGCGCTGCTGCTGCTGTCGCAAAGGCCGATGAACATGCAGGTTGACGGTCTCGCCATTGCGCTGCGGCCGCGCCCCATGGCCGAGGCCGCCGACCTGGGCGTCCAGCTGGTGCGCAACCATGCGCGCTCGGTGTGGCGCACCTTCCTGCCGGTGTATGTGGTGACTGTGCTGCTGGCCTTGTGCACGTTCGAGATCGCCGGCTGGCTGCCCAGCCTGCTGATCTTCTGGCTCAAGCCCTGGTTCGACCGCAGCCTGCTGTTCGTTCATTCGCGCGCGGTGTTCGGGCAGGAGACGCGCTGGGCCGACCTGTGGCACAACCGCCGCGCCGTGTGGGGCGGGCAGCTGCTGCGCACGCTGGTGTGGCGGCGCTTCTCGCCCTGGCGCTCGTTCACCCAGGCGATCGAGCAGCTCGAAGGCCAGCGCGGCAGCGCCCGGCGCAAGCGGCGCACGCAGCTGCTGCACGGACGGCGCGGCGCGGCCACGGGAATGCAGCTGGTGTTCGCGAACGTGGAAATGTCGCTCGACATCTGCCTGCTGTCGCTGCTGTTCTGGTTTGCGCCGGAAGGCAGCGTGAGGGACCTGTTCGGCTGGCTCACGCAATCGGACAGTTCGCTGCAGAGCCTGCTGACCGCTGGGGCCTATGCGCTGGTCGTCGGCGTGCTGGAGCCGTTCTACGTGGCGGCGGGTTTCGCGATGTACCTCAACCGCCGGGTGGAGCTCGAGGCCTGGGACATCGAACAGGAGTTCCGCCGTGGGTTCCTGTGACACCCCCAGGGTTCGCGCACTTCGTGTCGCTGCGCCTTCCCCCTTTCAGGGGGCGATACCGGCGGCCCGGCAAAGCCGGTTCCGCGGTAGCCCTGGAAGAGGGTTGATCGTCGCACTGCTCGTGTTGTGGGGCGCAGGGGCGCTGCCGGCAGCCGTGGCCGCAGCTGAGGCATCGCCGACGCGCGAGCAGGTGAAGGCTGCGGTCGACAAGGTGCGCGCCGATCCGAACATGCCCGGCACCAAAACCGAGAAGAAGCTCCGCTTCAAGGAACGGGACGATGAGGAAGACGAAGCCGAGAAGAAGTCCGATAGCCTCGACTGGCTGCGCGATTTCGTGAAGGCGGTGGCCGAAGGGGCGCGCTGGCTCGTGTGGGGGCTGGGCGCGCTGGCGCTGGCCTGGCTGGCGATTCGCCTTCACCGATGGATGCAGGTGCGTGCCGGCGGCGCGCGGCCCGGCAAGGCGCCGCTGCCCAGCCATGTCGGCAGCCTCGACATCCGGCCCGAAAGCCTGCCCGACGACATCGGCAATGCCGCCGCCGCGCTATGGCAGCGCGGCAAGCACAGGCCCGCGCTGTCGCTGCTGTACCGCGGTGCGCTGTCGCGCCTCGTGCATGCGCACGAAGTGCCGGTGCGGGCCGCGAGCACCGAGGGCGAATGCATGCAGCTCTCCGCGACCCGGCTGGTGCCGGACTCGCAGGCTTTCTTCGTGCGGCTGGTCGGGGCCTGGCAACTGGGGGCGTACGGCGGGCGGCTGCCTTCCACCGCACAGGTGCTGGCGGTCTGCAGCGAGTTCGACCTGCACCTGCCCGCGACCGCGCCGGCCGGCAGTCCGAAAGGCGTGGCCGCATGAGCGCCTGGCTGGTCCGCATCGGCTCGGTGCTCGTGCTGGCACTGATCGGCTTCTGGCTGGTCTGGGCCACCGAATGGGCCGACACCGAGGTGCCGACACCCGCGAGCGGCGAGGCCAGGACGAATTCCTTCTATGCGGCGCAGGCGATGCTGCGCGAACTCGGCATGCAGGTGGTCAAGCGCGACGACCTGGACGCCATGCCCCCCGCACGGGCACGGCTGGTGCTCGCCTCCGGCCACTGGGACATGTTCCCCGAGCGCGAGCGGCGCCTGCGCGAGTGGGTGGAGCAGGGCGGGCACCTCGTGATGCCCAGCCATCTGGTCGACGGCGACCTGCTGGAAAGCTGGATTCCGCTGGTCAAGGAAAAGCCGGCAGCGGCGGACGAGAAGAAAGAGAAAGAGCCACCCGTACCGAGGACGAGACTGCCCAGGTCGCCATTCGCCGAACCCGCCAGGGACGCGGATTGCCGTGCGGTGACCGAACCCGAGACCGTGCCCGCGAGCTTCGCCGGCGGCCGCGGCTTCCGGATCTGCACCTGGGCGTCCGCGGCGCGCTACCGGCCCGCCGACAAGCAGCCGCCGCTGTGGGCGGTGGCGGGCAAGCGCGGCACCGAGGCGATCCGCGTTCAGGCCGGACGCGGGACCGTCACCGTGATGCCCCTGGGCCTGTGGCACAACGAGGGCCTGACACGCGCCGACAACGCGCTGCTCACCGCCGCCGCGGTGCAGGCGCGCAGCGGCGCCGAAGTCTGGTTCGTCGCCGAGGAAACGCGCGAACCCTTCCTGCGCTGGCTCTGGCACAAGGGCTGGGCGGCACTGATCGTGGGCCTGCTCGCGCTGGCCGCCGCACTCTGGCGCGCGGCCGTGCGCTTCGGGCCGCTGATGCCCTCGGCCGGCACGCACCGGCGCTCCATGGCCGAACAGGTGCGCGGCACCGCCGGCTTCCTGCACATGCATGGCGCCGACGCGCTGCATGCGGCGCAACTGCGCGCCCTGCACGAGTCCGCCGGCCGCCAGCTGCGCGGCTACGCGCGCCGCGATGCGTCGGCACGCGCCGCGGCCATCGCCCAGGCCACCGGCCTGGAGCCCGCGATGCTCGTGCGGGCGATGGCCGCGCGAGCGCGCCATGCCGGCGCCATGTCGGTCGACCTGGAGGTGCTGGAAACCGCGCGCCGCCGGCTCGATGCCCACGGGCCGTTCATGCCTTCATCCGATTCTTCCTCCACATCCTGAACCGAGAGACGTCCATGCAAGCCATCCAACCCGAAGAACTCACGCGCGCGGCCCAGTGGCTGCAGACGCTGCGCGCCGAGGTCGGCCAGGCCGTGGTCGGCCAGATCGAGGCGGTCGACCAGACGCTGGTGGCGCTGGTCGCCTCGGGCCACGTGCTGATCGAAGGTGTGCCGGGGCTCGGCAAGACCCTGCTCGCGCGGGCCCTCGCGCAGGCGATGACGCTGCGCTATGCGCGGGTGCAGTTCACCCCCGACCTGATGCCCTCGGACATCACGGGCCACGCGGTGCTCGACCTCGCCACGCGCGGCGAAAGCAGCCTCGGCACGCTGCGCGTGCACCAGGGGCCGGTGTTCACCAACCTCCTGCTGGCCGACGAAATCAACCGCGCGCCCGCCAAGACGCAGAGCGCGCTGCTCGAAGTCATGCAGGAGTACCAGGTCACGCTCGAAGGCACGGCCATGCCGCTGCCGAAGCCCTTCATGGTGATGGCCACGCAGAACCCGATCGACACCGAGGGCACCTACCCGCTGCCCGAGGCGCAGCTCGACCGTTTCCTGCTGAAGATCGACATCGGATTTCCGAGCCACGGCGAAGAGAACGCCATCGTGCAGCTGACCACGCGGCACCGCGCAGGCAACCAGTTTCCGCTCGAGGCCGTGCGCCCCTGCCTCGACGAGGCGCAGGTGCTCGAACTGCAGCGGCTGGCCTGCCTGGTGCAGGCCGACGAGCGCGTGATCGACTACGCGGTGCGCATCGCACGTGCCACGCGCGACTGGCCGGGCCTTTCCTCCGGCGCCGGGCCGCGCGGCGCCATGGCCCTGGTGCGCGCCGCCCGCGCCGCCGCGCTGATGGCCGGGCGCGACTTCATCACCCCCGATGACGTGGCGCGCCAGGCGCTGCCGGCGCTGCGGCACCGCGTGATGATCTCGCCCGACGCGCAGCTCGAAGGCCTGGGCGTTGACACCCTGCTGCGCGCCGCGCGCGACAGCGTGGAAGCCCCGAGGTTATGACACTCCCCCCCAGGCTTCGCGCAC
>NZ_AKIW01000045.1 GCF_000282635.1 Variovorax sp. CF313 | reverse complement strand
CGCACTTCGTGTCGCTTCTCCTAACCCCTACCGGGGGCGACACCAGCGGCCCGGCAAAGCCGGTTCCGCGGTGTCCCACGAAGAAGCCGAAAGCCAACTCAGCAAATGCTCATGAATTCCTGGCCCTACCCCCGCTGGGTCGCTCACCGCGGCGCCGGCAAGCTGGCTCCCGAGAACACTCTTGCCGCGTTCCGGCTCGGCGCGGCATACGGCTACCGCATGTTCGAGTGCGACGCCAAGCTCAGCGCCGACGGCGTGCCCTTCCTGATGCACGACGCCACACTGGACCGCACCACCAGCGGCCACGGCACCGGCGGCGCCCAGCCCTGGAGCGCGCTGGCGCAGCTCGATGCGGGCAGCTGGCACTCACGCGCCCATGCGGGCGAACCGCTGCCCACGCTGGAGAACCTCGCGCGCTACTGCCTGGCGAACGGCCACCTGCTGAACATCGAGATCAAGCCGACGCCGGGCGTCGAGCGCGAAACCGGCGAGGTGGTGGCGCGTGAGGCTGCGCGCCTGTGGCAAGGCGCGGCCGTACCGCCGCTGCTCACGTCCTTCCAGGTCGAATCGCTGAAAGGCGCGCAAGCGGTGCAGCCAGAGCTGCCGCGCGGTCTGCTGCTCGACACGCTGTGGAACGGCTGGCTCGAAGCCGCGCAACAGTTGGGTTGCGTGGCCATCGTCTGCAATCACGCGCTGTGGGACGCCGCAGTAGTCGCGCAGGTGCACGGCGCCGGCATGCGCGCGCTGAGCTACACGGTGAACGACGAATGGGCGGCGCAGCGGCTGATCGGCCTGGGTACCGACGGCATCATCACCGACCGGGTCGACCTGTTCAGCCCGGCCGGCTGAGGCGCACGTTTCTTACAGGCTCTTACCTCATGGCCGCTTCTATGATGCGGCCATGAATCGGACCTCTCGCCTGGCGGGCTTCGGCCTCGCCATCCTGCTGGCCCTGTCGGTGTGCGGCGCGTTCGCGCAGCCCGATGCCAGCATGAACGCCGGCACCGGCAATCCCAACAACAGCGCCAACACCGCCGCCGCGGCAGCCCCCGCGCCCACCGTGGCTGAACTGCGGGCGCAATTCAACAAGCTCACCGCCGACCCGGGCAAGGGCGGCGACGCCGAGGACGACCCGCGCAAGCAGATCGGGCAGATCAACGACATCGGCGCGCAGGCGGACAAATTCGTCGCCGCGCGCACCGGCGACCTCGCAGACCTCAACGCACGCCTGGGCGAGCTCGGCAACCCGCCCGCTGCCGGCAGCACCGAAGACCCCGGCATCACGCGCCAGCGCGCGCAGCTGACGAAGGAGCGCAACGCGCTCGACGCCGACATCCGGCTTGCGAAGCTTCTGTCCATCGACGTGCGCCAGCGCGGCGCCGACCTGGTCACGCAGCGCCGCGCACTGTTCGAGGCCCAGCTCACCGAGCGCGCGGCCTCGCCGCTCACCGAGGCCTTCTGGAACGACCTGCAGGAGGCCTGGCCCGACGACCTGGCGCGGCTGCAGGCCATGGGCACGGCCCTCGGCGACGGCATCGAACAGGCGCTGGCACCCGCATCGCGCACGGCGGTGATCGCCGCGCTGATAGGCGCGCTGCTGTTGGCCTTCCTGGGCGTCTGGGGTGCCGAGCACCTGCTGGCGCGGCTCTCCATGCGGGTGCTGCCGGCCGGCAGGCTGCGCCGCTCGTTGCTGGTGATCGCCATCGTCGCGAGCCACGTGCTGCTGGTGGCGGTAGCCGCGCACGGCTTCGTGGAAGTGCTCAAGACCTACGGCACCTGGGACCCGCAGGCGCGCAAGGCGCTGCAATCGGCGGCGCAGGCGCTGACCTTCATGGCCTTCGTCATCGGCCTGGGCCGCGCGCTGCTGGCCACTTCGCGCCCCTCGTGGCGGCTGCCGCCGATCCCCGACGCCACGGCCAGCCGGCTTGCCGCGCTGCCCTGGCTGGTGGCGCTGGTGGCGGCACTGGCCTGGACGCCGGCCGAGATCAATGCGCTGATCGACGCCAGCTTCGCCGCCGTGGTGACCACGCATGTGCTGACGGCGCTGGTGCTGACGGCCCTGGTGGGCACGGTGATCTACCGGCTCAAGGCGCTGCGCGCCGATGCGCCCGAGGCCGGCCTGCCCGAGCGGCCGATGTGGGTCGGCCTGCTGGTGGCGCTGATCGGCATGCTGATGATCGCCATCTGGGTGCTGGTGGCGCTGGGCTACGTGGCGCTGGGCAGCTTCCTGGCCTCGCAGCTGACCTGGAGCGGCATCGTGGCCGCTGCCTTCTACGTGCTGTTCAAGTTCGCCGACGACGTGTTCATGGCCAGCGTCGCCTCGCGCAGCACCTTCGGCCAGAAGCTGCAGAAGAGCTTCAGCCTCGCACCGCAGACGCTGGACCAGGCGGCCACGGTGCTGTCGGGCATCAGCCGCGTGGCGCTGTTCGTCTACATGCTGATCGCGCTGGCCGCGCCGCTGGGCACATCTCCGAGCGAAGTGTTCCAGCGCAGCGGCAAGCTCGGCACCGGCGTGAAGGTGGGCGAATTCCAGCTGGTGCCGGGCGCGATCCTGAGCGCGGTGGCGGTGGCGGTGTTGGGCTTCATCGTCCTGCGCATCTTCAAGCGCTGGCTCACGCGCAGCTACCTGCCGAACACGCAGTTCGAGCCGGGCATGCAGAACTCGATCACCACGCTGCTGGGCTACGTGGGCGGCATCATGGTGATTGCGTTCTCCCTGTCGGCGCTGGGCATCGGCATCGAGCGCATCGCGTGGGTGGCGAGCGCGCTGTCGGTGGGCATCGGCTTCGGGCTGCAGGCGATCGTGCAGAACTTCATCTCCGGGCTGATCCTGCTGGCGGAGCAGCCGGTGAAGGTGGGCGACTGGGTGGTACTGGGCACGGCCGAGGGCGACGTGCGGCGCATCAACGTGCGCGCCACCGAGATCCAGCTTGGCGACCGTTCGACACTCATCGTGCCGAACTCGGAGTTCATCACCAAGACGGTTCGCAACATGACGCTGGCCAATGCCGAGGGCCGCGTGCTGATCCGCCTGCCGATGCCGCTGACCACCGACGCGCAGCGCGTGCGCGATCTGATCCTCGCGGCCTGCAGGGGGCACGAAGGCGTGCTGGAAACGCCGGCGCCGTCGCTCACGCTCGAGGGTATCGAGAACGGGCTGCTGATCTTCCAGGCGATCGCCTATGTGGCGAGCCCCCGGCTCGCGGGCGGCGTGCGCAGCGACCTGCTGTTCGTGATCCTCGACGAGCTCAGGAAAGCCGCGTTGCCGATGGCGACGCCGACCACCTTCATGATGGCGCCCTCCGAGCCGGCCGCGGCGGCGCCGGCACCCGCGACGTCCAACTCGCCGATCCCCGGCATGCCGACCTGAGCCTCGCTGCGGCGGCGGCGCCGCGGTGCACGCCGCCGCAGCCCGGAGTCGATCGGCCCTATCGGCGCCAGCCGCGCATCGCCAGCCACTGGACGGTGCCGCAGGCCACCACAAGCGCAGCGTAGGTCGCCATCATCCCGTCGCGCCCGAACACCACGAGGCCGATCACCGACACGCCGACACCCACGGCAAAGGTCAGCGCCCACTGCACCCACCAGCGCGGGACGCCGGCGCGCCCGCCGCCCAGGAACCGGCCGGCAAGAGCCAGCACCAGGGCCAGGAAGGCCGCCGGAGCGACGAAATTGAACAGGTGATCGAGGAGGGCCAGCAGGTCCATCGGAGGGAATTGCGCGTGCGCCGGGACATGCGGCGAAGGATATGGCTGTCATAGGGAAAGCCATTTGTCCCTCCGCAAGGCTCATGCGGCTGCTGATTTTATAATCACGGCCATGTCAGTCTGGGCTCTCGGCTTGAACCACACGACCGCGCCGCTCGACCTGCGCGGTCGTTTCGCGTTCGCGCTCGACCAAATCGCCCCCACGCTGCAGAGCCTGCGCAGTTCCTTTGCCTCCGGCCGCCACCCCCAGGTCGAGGCCGCGATCATCTCCACCTGCAATCGCACCGAGATCTATTGCGCCTCGGAACAGGCCGCACTCGACCACACCTTCGGCTGGCTGGCGCAAAGCGGCGGCGTGGCCCCGGCCCTGCTGCGATCGCACGCCTACACGCTTCAGGACGACGAAGCCGCCCGCCATGCCTTCCGCGTGGCCAGCGGGCTCGACTCGATGGTGCTCGGCGAAGCTCAGATCCTCGGCCAGATGAAAGATGCCGTGCGCGCGGCCGAAACCGCCGGCGCGCTCGGCAGCACGCTGAACCAGCTGTTCCAGCGCTCTTTCGCGGTGGCGAAGGAAGTCCGCACCGCCACCGAGATCGGCGCGCACTCCATCAGCATGGCCGCCGCGGCGGTCCGGCTCGCTGGCCAGCTCTTCGAAGACCTTCATCAAACGCGCGTGCTGTTCGTCGGCGCGGGCGAGATGATCGACCTCGCGGCCACGCACTTCGCAGCCAAGGAACCCAGGTCGATCGCCATTGCCAACCGCACGCTCGAGCGCGGCGAAAAACTGGCTTCGCGCTTCGGCGCCGAAGCGATGCGCCTGGCCGACCTGCCGGCGCGACTCGCCGAGTTCGACATCATCGTGAGCTGCACGGCGAGCACGCTGCCGATCATCGGCCTGGGCGCCGTGGAGCGCGCGCTCAAGGCACGCAAGCACCGCCCGATGTTCATGGTCGACCTGGCCGTGCCGCGCGACATCGAGCCCGAAGTGAAGGCGCTCGAGGACATCTACCTCTACACCGTCGACGACCTCGCACAGGTCGTGCAACAGGGCCAGGCCAACCGCCAGGCGGCTGTCGCGCAGGCCGAAGTCATCATCGACGCCGGCGTGCAGAGCTTCATGCACTGGCTGGGCCAGCGCGGCACCGTGCCGCTGATCCAGCAGCTCAATGCGCAGGCCGACGAATGGCGTGCCGCCGAGATGGCGCGCGCACGCAAGCTGCTGGCCAGGGGCGAATCGGTCGATGCCGTGCTCGAGGCCATGTCGCGCGGGCTCACGCAGAAGATCATGCACGGCGCCATGGCCGAACTGCACGCGGGCGATGCTGCCTCGCGCGAGCAGACGGCGCAGGCCATCTCGCGCCTGTTCCTGCGCAAAGAGCGTTAGCGACGCTCGTCGTCGCCAGGCCCGATCGGCCGCGGTCTTCATGCGCGCTGCCCTTTTGCGGCAGCACCTCCATATTTTTCGAGTCCCGTTCCTCCGTGAAATCCTTTCTGCGCCACCAACTCGAACGCTACGCCCAACGCCTCGGCGAGCTCGACTTCCTGCTCTCGCGCGAAGACATCATGAGCGACATGGCGCAGTACCGCACCATCTCGCGCGAGCATGCCGAAGTCACGCAGATCGCCGGCCGCTACGAGCGCTACAGGCAGCGCGAGGCCGACATCGCCGGTGCCAGGGAGATGCTCGACGACCCCGACATGGCCGAGATGGCAAAGGAAGAAATCGCGGGCGCCGAAGCCGAGCTGGTGCAGCTCGAAGAAGAACTGCAGCGCCTGCTGCTGCCGAAGGACCCCGACGACGCGCGCAACGCCTTCCTCGAAATCCGCGCCGGTACCGGCGGCGACGAATCGGCCCTGTTCGCGGGCGACCTGCTGCGCATGTACACGCGCTACTGCGAGCGCGCCGGCTGGCGCTGCGAGGTGGTGAGCGAGAGCGAAAGCGAGCTCGGCGGCTACAAGGAAGTGGTGATCCGCATCGTCGGCGACGAGGTGTTCGGCCACCTGCGCTTCGAGTCGGGCGGCCACCGCGTTCAGCGCGTGCCGGCGACCGAAACGCAAGGCCGCATCCACACCAGCGCCTGCACGGTCGCCGTGCTGGCCGAGCCCGACGAAACCGTGGCCGTGCAGATCAACCCGGCCGACCTGCGCATCGACACCTACCGCGCAAGCGGCGCGGGCGGACAGCACATCAACAAGACCGACTCGGCCGTGCGCATCACGCACATCCCGACCGGCATCGTGGCCGAGTGCCAGGACGACCGCAGCCAGCACCGCAACAAGGCGAAGGCGCTGCAGGTGCTGTCGGCGCGCATCCAGGAGAAGGACCGCAGCGAGCGAGCGGCCAAGGACGCGGCCATGCGCAAGGGCCTGATCGGCAGCGGCGACCGCTCGGACCGCATCCGCACCTACAACTTTCCGCAGGGCCGGCTCACCGACCACCGCATCAACCTCACGCTCTACAAGCTGCTCGCGATCATGGAAGGCGACCTTGGCGACGTGCTCGACGCGCTGCGCGCCGCGCGTGAGGCCGAACAGCTGGCCGAGCTGGAATCGAGCCTGCCAGCGTGATGACCGCCGACGACCCGAAGCCGTCCACCGTGGCGCAGGCACTGGCCGCGGCCGTCGCGCTGGGCGTGGAGCGGCTCGACGCGCAGTTGCTGCTGCTGCACGCGCTGGGCCGGGCGCCGCATGACCGCGCCTGGCTGCTGGCGCACGACACCGATGCGATGCCCGACGCGGCGTGGGCCGCGCTCTGCGCGCAGTTGTCGCGCCGCCTCGCGGGCGAGCCGGTCGCGTATCTGCTCGGCGAGAAGGAGTTCCACGGCCTCGCCCTGCACGTCGACCCACGCGTGCTGGTGCCGCGGCCCGACACCGAGGCGCTGGTCGAATGGGCGCTGCAGTGCCTCGAAGGCCGTGTCGCCCCGCGCGTGCTTGATCTCGGCACGGGCAGCGGTGCGATCGCACTGGCCCTGCAACATGCCCGCCGCGATGCACAAGTCGACGCGGTCGACGCCAGCGCCGACGCATTGGCGGTCGCCCAGGCCAACGCGCAGCGCCTCGGCCTGCCGGTGTGCTTCACCGAAGCGAACTGGCTCGACGGCGCCGGCAGCGGCTACACGGTGATCGCGAGCAACCCGCCGTACATCGCCGCCGGCGACCCGCACCTGCCCGCCCTGCGCCACGAACCCGTTTCCGCATTGGTCGCGGGCGCCGACGGCCTCGACGACATCCGCCAGATCGTGCAGAACGCTCCCGGCCACCTCGCCGAAGGCGGCTGGCTGCTGCTCGAACACGGCCACGACCAGGCCGCGGCCGTGCGTCAACTGCTCGCCGCGCGCGGTTTCGCCGAAGTGCAAAGCCGCGACGACCTCGCCGGCATCCAGCGCTGCTCCGGCGGAATCTGGCGCACGGTGAAATAATCCCCCCAGCCCACTTTTCAGGAGTCCCCATGTCCGACGCCCAGCAACGCATCGACGACCTCGTCAAAACCAACGACCTCGTGCTCTTCATGAAGGGCAACGCCAGCTTCCCGATGTGCGGCTTCTCGGGCCGCGCGATCCAGATCCTGAAGGCGGTCGGCGTCGACACCCGAACGCTCAAGACCGTCAACGTGCTCGAAGACGACGGCATCCGCCAGGGCATCAAGGAATACAGCAACTGGCCCACGATTCCGCAGCTCTACGTGAAGGGCGAGTTCGTCGGCGGCTCGGACATCATGATGGAGATGTACGAATCAGGCGAACTGCAGCAGGTCATCGGCGGCGGCGCAGCCTGATTCCACGGGACCCGCAATGAGCCACGATCACGCGGATCACGGCCATTCGCATGAAGAAGGCGAGTCGGCCTGGAAGCACGATGGCGTGCGCGTGATCGCGGCCAACCAGCTCGACGCCAACACCGCCCAGACGCCCGGCATGAACCGGGCAGCGGCCATCAACTTCGCCCGCGTGGGCGCGCAGAAGCTCTGGGCCGGCACCGTGACCATCCACGCCGACGCCAAGACCGGCGCCCATCACCATGGGCATCTCGAATCGGTGATCTACGTCGTGCGCGGCCGGGCCCGCATGCGCTGGGGGGAAAAGCTCGAGTTCACGGCCGAGGCCGGACCGGGCGACTTCATCTACGTGCCGCCCTACGTGCCGCACCAGGAGATCAACGCCAGCGCGACCGAGACGCTCGAATGCGTGCTGTGCCGCAGCGATGGCGAAGCGGTGGCGGTCAACCTCGACATCGAACCCGTCGAAAAGCCCGAATCGGTACTCTGGGTCGACCCCACGCATCCGCAGGGCGGGGTCTGAGCACTTTTCGGGTGTAGAGTCATGGCACCATGGTGGCCGTCTTCGACGTGCCACCATGACCCTGACCCAAAGCCTGCTCATCATCGCCATGCTGATCGCGATGAGCGCGTTCTTCTCACTTGCCGAAATCACCCTGGCCGCCTCGCGCCGCCTGCGCCTGCGCCAGATGGCCGACGAGGGCGACCCCCGGGCCGAGAAGGTGCTGCGCGTGCAGGAGCAACCCGGCCACTACTTCACCGTGGTGCAGATCGGCCTGAACGCGGTGGCGATCCTCGGCGGCGTGGTCGGCGAGGGCTCGCTCAGCCCCTACTTCGCGGTGTTCTTCGAGAAATGGCTGAGCGTCGAGGCCTCCGCCAACGCGGCCTTCCTGTGCTCGTTCGTCATCATCATCGCGGTGTTCCTGGTGTTCGCCGACCTGTTCCCCAAGCGGCTGGGCATGAGCAACCCCGAGCAGTTGGCGGTGCGCATGGTCGGGCCGATGCAGGTGCTGATCACCACCTTCAAGCCTCTGGTGTGGTTCTTCACGCGCTGCACCGACCTGCTTTTCAAAGTGCTCGGCATGCCGATGGCGCGCGACGACAAGATCACCTCGGCCGACATCCTCGCGATGACCGAGGCCGGCGCACGGGCCGGCGTGCTCGCGGTGCGCGAGCAACAGGTGATCGCCAACGTGTTCGAACTGGAGACGCGCCTGGTCAGCAGCGTGATGACGGCGCGCGACAGCATCGCCTGGTTCCTGCACGACGACCCCGAGACGGTGCTGCGTGCGCGCATCGTGGCCGAGCCCTACTCGGCGTATCCGGTGTGCGACGGCGACATCGACCACGTGCTCGGCTACGTCGATGCCAAGGACATGTTCCAGCGTGTGCTGAGCGGCCAGCCGCTGGCCTTCGACCAGGGCCTGCCGCTGCACAAGGCGCTGGTGATTCCCGATCGCCTGTCGCTCACCGAGGTGCTCGAACAGTTCCAGCAGGCGCACGAGGACTTCGCGATCATCGTCAACGAATACAGCCTCGTGGTGGGCGTGATCACGCTCAACGACGTGATGAGCACGGTGATGGGCGACCTCGTCTCCATGCCCGACGAGGAGCAGATCGTGCAGCGCGACGAGAACTCGTGGCTGATCGATGGCATCACGCCCATCCAGGACGTGCAGCGCGCACTGCACATCGACGAACTGCCTCACTCGGAGGAGTACGAGACGCTGGCCGGCTTCCTGATGGTGATGCTGCGCCGCGTACCCAAGCGCACCGACAGCGTGACCTGGGGCGGCTACACCTTCGAGGTGATGGACGTGGACAGCTACCGCATCGACCAGGTGATGGTCACGAAGGGCTCGGCCACCGCCAAGGCGCCGGCCGGCTGACGGAGGCTCAGCCTGCGGAGGCGGGGTCCTTCTCGCGCTCGCGCTCCCTGTCGTTGAACACCCAGAGCCGCTGGTTGGCAAATACCGCGTTCGGGTACGGCGACTTGCCGCGGCTGCCGTTGTAGCGACCCAGCGTCATGTACAGGTCGCCGTTCTCGCGGTCGAGGTAGTGGCGAAGAATGACGCAGCCGAAGCGCAGGTTGGTCTGCATGTGAAACAGCTTGGCCGGGTCGGCGTCGCCGATCACGCGCGTCCAGAACGGCATGACCTGCATGTAGCCACGCGCACCGGCGCTCGACACCGCGAACTTGCGGAAATTGCTCTCGACCTGGACGAGCCCGAGCACCAGGCTCACGTCGAGCCCCGAGCGCTTGGCTTCGTACCAGGCGGTCTGCAGGAATTCGATGCGCGATGGCGCGTCGGCAACCTTCTTGCGCAGCCGCTCGCTCATCTCGCCCAACCAGCGCAGGTAGGCGAGCCGGGCCTCGGTGTTCGCGAACTGGGGCACCGGCGGTGCCTTGTTGTGGATGGCCGAGCTGAGCGCAGTGCGCACCGAGTCGATCAGCGGCTCCTCGATCTGCGCACCGGCCAGGGCGGTCTGTGGCAGCGACAGCATGGCGAGGGCGCTTGCCGTCACGGCGCCGCCCAGGCACTGGCGTCGCGAGAGGCCGCCCTCCACGCTCATTTTGCGAGCTTGCCGGTGATGAACTCCGCAATGCCGGCCGCAGGCACCTTGGTGGCCGCCGTGTCACGGCGGTGCTGGTATTCGAGCTGGCCTTCCTTCAGACCGCGGTCCGAGATCACTACGCGGTGCGGCACGCCGATGAGCTCCCAGTCGGCGAACATCGCGCCGGGGCGCTCGCCGCGGTCGTCGAGCAGCACGTCGACGCCGGCAGCGAGCAGTTGCTCATACAGCGCTTCGGCGGCCACCTTGACCTCAGGGCTGCGGTCCATGCCGATCGGGCAGACCACCACCGTGAACGGTGCCAGCGCGTCGGGCCAGATGATGCCGCGCTCGTCGTGGTTCTGTTCGATGGCCGCCGCCGGCAGGCGCGTGATGCCGATGCCGTAGCAGCCCATCTCGAGGAACTGCGGCTTGCCACCTTCGTCGAGGTAGGTGGCGTTCATGTCCTTGCTGTACTTGGTGCCGAGCACGAACACGTGGCCGACCTCGATGCCGCGCTCGATGGCCAGCACGCCCTTGCCGTCGGGCGAGGCGTCGCCGGCGACCACGTTGCGCAGATCGGCGACCAGGTCGGGCTCGGGCAGGTCGCGGCCCCAGTTGACGCCGGTCATGTGGAAGTCGATCTCGTTGGCGCCCGTGATCCAGTCGGCCATCACGGCCACCTCGCGGTCGGCCACCATCCTGACGGGCTTCTTGAGGTTCAGCGGGCCAAGGTAGCCCGGCTTGCAGCCGAAGTGCTCGTCGATCTCGGCCAGGGTCGCGAAGCGAAAGCCCTTGTCCAGGCCTGGCAGCTTGCCGACCTTGATCTCGTTCATCTCGTGGTCGCCGCGCAGCAGCAGCAGCCAGACCTGCGAGCCCTTGGGGTTGCCTGCGTCGTCGACAATGTCGGTGGCCAGCACGAGCGACTTGACCGTGATCGACAGCGGCACGCCGAGCAGCACTGCAACGTCTTCGCAGGTGGCCTTGCCCGGAGTGGGCGTCTTCTCGAGCGCCTTGGCGGCGGCAGGGCGCGGGCCGGCCGGGGCCAGGGCCTCGGCCTTTTCCATGTTGGCGGCGTAATTGCTGTCGGGGCAGTAGACGATGGCGTCCTCGCCCGTGGCGGCGATCACCTGGAACTCTTCGCTCAGGTCCCCGCCGATGGCGCCGCTGTCGGCCGCCACGGCGCGATAGCGCAGGCCGAAGCGGTCGAAGATGTTGCGGTAGGCCTGCGCCATGACCTGGTAGCTGGCCTTGGCCGCGTCGAGGTCGCGGTCGAAGCTGTAGGCGTCCTTCATGATGAATTCGCGCCCGCGCATCAGGCCGAAGCGCGGGCGGCGCTCGTCGCGGAACTTGGTCTGGATCTGGTAGAAATTCTTCGGCAGCTGCTTGTAGCTGCGGATTTCCTGGCGCGCGATGTCCGTCACCACCTCTTCGCTGGTCGGCTGGATCACGAAGTCGCGGTCGTGCCGGTCCTTGATGCGCAGCAGCTCGGGGCCCATCTTCTCGAAGCGGCCGGTCTCCTGCCAGAACTCGGCAGGCTGCACCACGGGCATCGTCATCTCGACGGCGCCGGCGCGGTTCATCTCCTCGCGCACGATGGCTTCGACCTTGCGGATCACGCGCAGTCCCATGGGCATGTAGGTGTAGATGCCCGTGCCGAGCTTCTTGATCATGCCGGCGCGCATCATGAGCCGGTGGCTCGCGACCTCGGCGTCAGCGGGCGCTTCCTTGAGGGTGGAGACAAAAAATCGGGAAGCTTTCATCGGGATTGCGGTGATGGATTCGCTGGATTCGAAGTTTGGAAGTGGGGGACTGCTCCCCCGGAGAGACCCTGAGAGCCTGGCATCGGCAGCTTGCCGACGGCAACCCGGCATGCATAATCGACTCAGTTCAAAAATTGGGGTTTGATTATGCTCGACCGGGACGGCTTCAGGCCCAACGTCGGCATCATCCTGCTCAACCAGAGAAACCAGGTTTTCTGGGGCAAACGCATACGCACGCATTCCTGGCAGTTCCCGCAAGGCGGCATCGACCGCGGCGAAAGTCCCGAGCAAGCCATGTTCCGGGAACTGCACGAGGAAGTGGGGCTCCATCCGGAGCATGTGCGCATCGTGGCCCGTACCCGCGACTGGTTGCGCTACGAGGTGCCGGATCGGTTCATCCGCCGTGACGCACGGGGCCACTACAAGGGCCAGAAACAAATCTGGTATTTGCTGCAACTCACCGGCCACGACTGGGATCTCAACCTGCGTGCCACCGACCATCCCGAATTCGACGCCTGGCGCTGGCATGACTACTGGGTGCCGCTCGACGTGGTCGTCGAGTTCAAGCGCGGCGTCTATGAGATGGCGCTGACCGAGCTTGCTCGCTACCTGCCACGGCAGGATTTCCGCAACCGCTTCCTGCGCAGCAACGTGCGCGCCCGAGAATTCGAGCGCCATTCGCTGGACGCCGGGGCGCCTCCCGGACTGGACCTGCCGCCCGGCGGCAGTTTCGATCCGCATCCCGACATTCCTTCTGCGAGCGATGAACCTCCTGTCCACGACAACAAAGCGCCGTTCCTTCCGACGCAACGCTGAACGCGTCCTTCTTCTGGCCTGCTTCGGCATCCTTGCGGGATGCGCCTCGGGACCGCACGACACGGACAATCCCGACTGGGCCCAGGGGGGCATGCCGCTGCCGCCCAAGCGCTACGAGACGGACAAGGAGTGGGAGGAAACCGCAACGCCCCCACCGCCGGCCTTCAGCGAAAGCCGCCTGCTGCCGATTGAAATGCCGCCGTACATGAGCTTGAAGTTCGGCATCGACCCGAACACGATCGCGATCACGGGCGACGGCATCGTGCGCTACGTGGTGGTGGCGCACAACCGCAATGGCGGCGCCGTCAATGCCTTCTATGAAGGCGTGCGCTGCTCGACCGCGGAAATGAAGAGCTATGCGCGCTACAACAACGGCGCCTGGCAAGACGTCGCCAAGCCCGAGTGGAAGCGCCTGAACGACCTGAATTCGAGCTACACCCGGGCGCTGTCGCGCCAGGCCCTGTGCCGCGGCAATGCGCCTCGCGCCTCGATCGGGGAAATGGTCCAGAACATACGCAACCCGATACGGGAAGTGCAGTAGTCAATCCATCAACGGGGCTTTGCGCCCCGTTGTTGTTTTCATCAGTTGGGCATCAGCACCATGTTGTCGCGATGGACCATCTCCGGTTCCGCGACATAGCCCAGCAGGCGCTCGAATTCGCTCGAGGGCTTGCGGCACAGCAGGCGCGCTTCCACGCTCGAATAGTTGGCCAGGCCCCGGGCCAGTTCGACGCCATCGACGTCGCGCACCGCAATCACGTCGCCGCGCGAGAACTCGCCCGAGACGCTGGTCATGCCGATCGGCAGCAGGCTCTTGCCTTCGGTCCGCACCTTGGCGGCAGCGCCCGCGTCGACAACGACGGCGCCGCGCAGTTGCAGGTGATCGGCCATCCAGCGCTTGCGGGCCTGGTGCTTGGCTGTCTGCGCCACCAGCAGCGTACCGATGGACTCGCCTCGTGCCAGGCGCAGCAGGGCATCGGACTCGCGCCCCCAGGCGATGACGGTGGAGGCGCCCGAGCCGGCCGCGCGCTTGGCCGCAAGAATCTTGGTGATCATTCCGCCGCGGCCGATGCTGGAGCCGGCGCCGCCCGCCATGGCCTCGAGCGCCGGGTCGCCGGCGGCGGCTTCGTGCACGAACTTCGCGTCGGCGTCCTTGCGCGGGTCGGCCGTGTACAGGCCCTTCTGGTCCGTGAGGATGACCAGTGCGTCGGCCTCGACGAGGTTCGCCACGAGCGCGCCGAGCGTGTCGTTGTCGCCGAACTTGATCTCGTCGTTGACGACGGTGTCGTTCTCGTTGATGACCGGCACCACGCCCAGCTTGAGCAGCGTGACCAGCGTCGAACGGGCATTGAGGTAGCGCTCGCGATCGGCCAGGTCGGCATGGGTCAGCAGCACCTGCGCACTGCCTATCTCGTTTTCGCGCAGCTTGGTTTCGTACATCTGGGCCAGGCCCATCTGCCCCACAGCCGCGGCGGCCTGCAGTTCATGGACCTCGTGCGGCCGGGTTCGCCAGCCGAGACGCTTCATGCCTTCGGCGATCGCTCCGCTCGACACCATGACGACCTCGCGACCCTCGCGCACCAGCGCGGCCAGTTGCCGGCACCATTCGCCGATGGCTGCCTCGTCGAGGCCGCGCCCCTCGTTGGTCACGAGGCTGGAGCCCACCTTGACGACGATACGGCGGGCATCCCGCAAGGCTGTGGATCCGGAGTTCGAGGTCATTTTGCGGTGAATGCTGCGAGGTTGCTTTTGTCTGTCTATCTGTCCGTTGGCAGCATCACGGGCAATGCTGCGGTGCCGCTAAGCGCCCTCGGGAGGCAGCGGCGTGAAGCGCGGGTCGACGACCACCGGCGCATGCTCGGCCACCTGCTGCGCCTTGACCTGCTGATAGATGGCCTGCACCAGATGTTCGCAGCCTTCGCGCGTGAGCGCCGAGATTTCGAACACCGGCCCCTTGAAGCGCAGGCGCTTCACGAAGTCCTTGACGCGCGCTGCGCGTTCTTCGGCCGGCACCATGTCGAGCTTGTTGAGCACGAGCCAGCGCGGCTTTTCGTAGAGTGCGGCGTCGTACTTCTTGAGCTCGCCGACGATGGCCTTGGCCTGTGCGACCGGGTCGACGTTGTCGTCGAACGGCGCCATGTCGATCACATGCAGCAGCAGGCGCGTGCGCTGCAGGTGCCGCAGGAAGAGATGGCCCAGGCCTGCGCCTTCGGAAGCGCCTTCGATCAGGCCGGGAAGATCTGCCACCACGAAGCTCTGTTCCGGGCCCACGCGCACGACGCCCAGGTTCGGGTGCAGCGTGGTGAAGGGATAGTCCGCGATGCGCGGGCGGGCGTTCGAAATCGCGCTGATCAGCGTCGACTTGCCTGCGTTCGGCATGCCGAGCAGGCCGACATCGGCCAGCACCTTGAGTTCGAGCTTGAGGCTGCGCTTCTCGCCGGGCCAGCCCGGGGTCTTCTGGCGCGGCGCGCGGTTGATGGCGCTCTTGAAGCGCATGTTTCCGAAGCCGCCGTCGCCGCCCTTGGCGATGGTGATGACCTCGCCCTCCTTCAACAGCTCGAACAGCACTTCGCCCGTTTCGGCGTCGGAGATGATCGTGCCAACCGGCATCTTGAGCGTGATGTCGTCGCCAGCGGCACCGAACATGTCGGAGCCCATGCCGTGCTCGCCGCGCTTGGCTTCGTGCCGGCGCGAGTAGCGAAAGTCGACCAGGGTGTTGAGGTTCGAGTCGGCCACCGCGAACACGTGGCCGCCACGGCCGCCGTCGCCGCCGTTGGGGCCGCCGAATTCCTTGTACTTCTCATGACGGAACGACACGCAGCCGTTGCCGCCATCGCCCGCGGCGATGTCGATGAAGGCTTCGTCGACGAACTTCATGGGATGTCCAGTTTACAAATGAAGAAGCCCCGGCAATGCGGGGCCTCGGGCAGTTCGAAGTGACTCGAGGCTTACGCCGCGGGGGTCACGTTGACCGTGTGCTTGTTGAGTGCACCCTTGTGACCGAACGACACGTGGCCGTCGACCAGGGCAAACAGCGTGTGGTCCTTGCCCACGCCGACGTTCACGCCGGGATGGAACTGGGTGCCGCGCTGGCGCACGATGATCGAGCCTGCGCTGATCAGTTCGCCGCCGAAAGCCTTCACGCCGAGCATCTTGGGCTTGGAATCGCGCCCGTTTCGCGTTGAGCCGCCGCCTTTTTTCTGTGCCATGGAATGTGCTCCTTAGCCGGCGATCGCGCCGATTTGCAGTTCGGTGAACTGCTGGCGATGGCCTTGACGTTTCTGATAGTGCTTGCGACGGCGCATCTTGAAGATGTGCACCTTGTCGTGCTTGCCGTGCGACAGTACCGTGACTGTCACCGTTGCGCCGGACACCAGGGGCGTGCCAACCTTGATTTCAGCGCCGTTTCCGACGGCCAGAACCTGGTCGATCACGATTTCCTGGCCTACGTCCGCAGCAATCTGTTCTACTTTAATTTTTTCGCCGGAAGCAACGCGATACTGCTTGCCGCCGGTTTTTATGACCGCGTACATGTAAACCTCTTAGAAATGAGTCTCCGCAGCGAATTCCGCAGAGCCCAAGATTATAGCGCGGTTTGTGCTTGCTAACCACTTCCAGCCCAAGCGCTCCCGGCAAACCGTGGCGGCTCCCTATAATTTGCGCCTTCCGGCCCTTCCCCAGCCTGGGTCGCCCTCATCCTCCGCAGCGCTCCGCGCCTCCGCTTTGCCAGTTCCCGCCGCCGACACCTCCCCCACCGCCACCGTGCTGGACCTGATTGCTGGCGACATGGTCGAAGTCGACCGTGTGATCGCCCGCCGCCTCGACACGGGCGTGCCGCTGGTCAGCCAAGTTTCAAGATACATCATCTCGGCTGGCGGCAAGCGCCTGCGGCCGGCGCTCCTGCTGCTGATGTCGGGCGCCTTGGGCTATACGGGCGAGCAGCGCTTCAATCTGGCGGCCGTCGTGGAGTTCATCCACACAGCCACCCTGCTGCACGACGACGTGGTCGATGAATCGACCCTTCGGCGCGGCCGGGCGACTGCCAACGAATCGTTCGGCAACCCGGCCAGCGTGCTGGTCGGCGACTTTCTCTATTCGCGCGCGTTCCAGATGATGTTGGATGCCAACAACATGCGCGTCATGCAGATCCTGGCCGAAGCAACCAACGTGATCGCCGAGGGCGAGGTGCTCCAGCTGATGAACATGCACGACGCATCGCTGGATGAGGCCGCCTATCTGCGCGTGATCCGCTCCAAGACCGCGAAGCTGTTTGAAGCCAGTACCCGCCTGGCGGCCGTGCTGGCGGGCGCCACCGCCGAAATGGAAGAAGCCTGCGCCACTTACGGACAGGCGCTCGGCACCGCCTTCCAGGTGATCGACGACGTACTGGACTACGCGGGCGATGCCAACGAGACAGGAAAGAACGTCGGCGACGACCTGCGCGAAGGCAAGACCACGCTGCCGCTCATCTTCGCGATGCAGCACGGAACCCCGGCGCAGAGCGAACTGGTGCGCGCCGCCATCCAAGCGGGCGACACCGCCCAGCTGGGCAAGATCGTCGAGATCGTGCGCGAAACCGGCGCCCTTGCTGCCTCGCGCGCCGCCGCCGCCGCCGAGGCACAGCGAGCAATTCATGCATTGAAGGGCCTCCCGTCCAATTTGCATGCTTCAGGTTTGCTACAATTGGCGGCTCAGTTGCTTGAGCGACGTGCCTGAACACCTCACCTGAGTTGGCATCTAGGACGATTTCTCTTTTTTCTTGCAACCATCGGGGTGTAGCTTAGCCTGGTAGAGCGCTACGTTCGGGACGTAGAGGCCGGAGGTTCGAATCCTCTCACCCCGACCAGCCATTGGCTGGCATAAATAAATGGCCATGCCTGTTGCTGTGTAGCGATTTACAGCAAAGGACTGTTCAGCGATGATCGTGAAGCATTTTTTCACATCTTTTTCATCCGTTGAATGGCCGCAGCCGAACTTCCAGTTAAAGAAACCTCGCAGATTGCCCTCCCAGGGCTTGCACGCGCCCTGGTGTCGGCAGGCAAGCTTCCTGCCAGGGTGGCCGAGGACATCTACCAGAAGTCCCTGAGCGGCCGCACCAGCTTCATCGCGGAGCTGACCGGCTCTGGCGCCGTCTCGGCCGCCGATCTCGCCCACACCCTTTCCACCGCCTTCGGCGCCCCGCTGCTCGACCTCGACGCAATCGATCCCCAGCGCCTGCCCAAGGACCTGCTCGACCCGAAGCTGTGCCATGCGTACCGCATCGTCGTCCTCAGCAAGCGCAACAACCGTCTGATTGTTGCAACAGCCGACCCCTCGGACCAACAGGCGGCAGAGAAGATCAAGTTCGCTTCCCAGATGGGCGTCGACTGGGTCATCGCGGAATACGACAAGCTGTCGCGAATGATCGAAGCCGCCGCCGTCAGTGCAGCGGAAACGATCAACAACATCGTCGGCAGCGAGTTCGAGTTCGACGACGTCACGGCCGAAACCTCGGGTGACAGCAACGAGCAGGCGGTCGCCGAAGTCGAAGACGCGCCGGTCGTGCGCTTTCTCCACAAGATGCTGCTCGACGCGATCGGCATGCGCGCATCGGACATCCATTTCGAGCCCTACGAGCACCAGTACCGCGTACGGTTCCGGATCGACGGCGAGTTGCGCGAAATCGCCAGCCCGCCCACCGTCATCAAGGACAAACTGGCGTCGCGCATCAAGGTCATCTCGCGGCTCGACATCTCGGAGAAGCGCGTGCCGCAGGACGGCCGCATGAAGCTCAAGATCGGGCCCGATCGCGTCATCGACTTCCGCGTGAGCACTTTGCCCACGCTGTTCGGCGAGAAGATCGTCATTCGTGTCCTTGACCCCAGCAGCGCGCGCCTGGGCATCGACGCTCTGGGCTACGACGCAGACGAAAAGGAACGGCTCCTTCACGCCATCGGCCGGCCCTACGGCATGGTCCTGGTGACCGGTCCCACGGGCTCCGGCAAGACGGTGTCGCTCTACACCTGCCTGAACCTGCTGAACCAGCCGGGCGTCAACATCGCGACGGCGGAAGATCCGTCGGAAATCAACCTGCCCGGCGTCAACCAGGTCAACGTCAACGAACGGGCGGGACTGACCTTCGCGGCCGCACTGCGCGCCTTCCTGCGGCAGGATCCGGACATCATCATGGTCGGCGAAATCCGCGACCTCGAAACCGCCGACATCTCGATCAAGGCCGCGCAAACGGGCCACCTGGTGCTCTCCACGCTGCACACCAACGACGCGCCGACGACGCTCACGCGGATGCGCAACATGGGTATCGCGCCGTTCAACATCGCATCGAGCGTGATCCTGATTACCGCGCAGCGCCTGACCCGCCGGCTGTGCACCCTCTGCCGCATGCCGGCCGACGTTCCGCGCGAAACGCTGCTCGACGCAGGGTTCAGGGAAGAAGATCTGGACGGCACCTGGAAGCCCTACCGCCCCGTCGGCTGCTCCGCCTGCAACGGCGGCTACAAGGGCCGCGTGGGCATCTACCAGGTGATGCCGATCTCGGAAGCCATCCAGGAAATCATCCTGCGCGACGGCAGCGCGCTCGACATCGCTCAGCAGTCCGAAAAAGAAGGCGTGCGTTCGCTGCGCCAGTCGGGTCTGCGAAAAGTCATGCAAGGTCTCACTTCGCTGGAAGAAGTGGTGGCCTGCACCAACGAATAACGAACACACACTGAGAACCGGAGATCGAATGGCAACAGTGGCATCCACCCGCTCCCAGCCCACGCACAAGGAATTTGTCTTCGAATGGGAAGGCAAGGACCGCAACGGCAAGGCGGTGCGCGGCGAACTTCGGGCCGCCGGCGAAAACCAGGTACAGGCTGCACTGCGCCGCCAGGGCGTGCTCGCCTCCAAGATCAAGAAACGCCGCATGCGCTCCGGCAAGGCGATCAAGCCCAAGGACATCGCCATCTTCACGCGCCAGCTGGCGACCATGATGAAGGCCGGCGTGCCCTTGATGCAGTCCTTCGACATCGTCGGGCGCGGCAATGCGAACGCGAGCGTGGCCAAGCTGCTCAACGACATCCGCAGCGACGTGGAAACCGGCACCTCGCTGTCGGCCGCCTTCCGCAAGTTCCCGAAGTATTTCGACAACCTCTACTGCAACCTGGTGGAGGCCGGCGAAGCGGCCGGTATTCTGGAAGATCTGCTGGACCGCCTTGCCACGTACATGGAGAAGACCGAGGCGATCAAATCCAAGATCAAGTCGGCGTTGATGTACCCGACCTCGGTGGTGGTCGTGGCCTTTGTGGTGGTCGCGATCATCATGATCTTCGTGATTCCCGCGTTCAAGCAGGTGTTCACCTCGTTCGGGGCCGACCTTCCCGCACCAACGCTGTTCGTGATGGCCATGAGCGAATTCTTCGTCTCGTACTGGTGGCTGATCTTCGGCGGCATCGGCGGCGGCCTCTACTTCTTCATGCAGGCGTGGAAGCGCAACGAGCGCGTGCAGAAGGTCATGGACCGCCTGCTGCTTCGCATTCCGATCTTCGGCACCTTGATCGAGAAATCCTGCGTTGCACGCTGGACACGAACGCTTGCGACGATGTTCGCGGCAGGCGTCCCCCTCGTCGAAGCCCTCGACTCGGTGGGCGGCGCCTCGGGCAACAGTGTCTATGGCGACGCCACGGCGAAGATCCAGCAGGAGGTTTCCACGGGCACCAGCCTGACCTCGGCCATGACCAACGCCAACCTGTTCCCGTCGATGGTGATCCAGATGACCGCGATTGGCGAGGAATCGGGCTCCATCGACCACATGCTGGGCAAGGCCGCCGACTTCTACGAATCGGAAGTGGACGACATGGTCGCGGGCCTCTCGAGCCTGATGGAACCCATCATCATCGTGTTCCTCGGCACCATCATCGGCGGCATCGTGGTGTCGATGTACCTGCCCATCTTCAAGCTCGGCCAGGTCGTCTGATGCTCGTTTCGAGGGAGTTCGACACCGCGTTCGCCGGTGTGCTGGGGCTATTGATCGGCAGTTTCATGAACGTCGTCATCTACCGCACGCCAGTGATGATGTATCGCGACTGGCTCGCCGATGCCGTTGCCAACCTCATGCCGTCGAAGGATGCGCCCTCGCTGTGGTCGCTGGCCTTCGGTCCAAAGGTGTCGCCTCCCGCGGGGCTGGAAGCGGCTGCCGACAAGGCCGCCGCAGTCCTCGAAGCGCAGCCCCCTTTCGACCTGACCCGTCCCGCATCGCGCTGCGGAAACTGCGGGCACAAGATCCGCTGGTACGAGAACATCCCCGTGCTGAGCTATCTCGTGCTGCGCGGGCGCTGCGCGTCTTGCAAGACTTCGATCAGTCCTCGCTACCCGCTGGTCGAACTGGTCACGGGCGTGCTGTTCGCGCTCTGCGCCTGGCGTTTCGGCATCACACCGGCCGGGGTGCTCTGGGCCGCATTCGGCGCCCTGCTGATCTGCCAGTTCCTGATCGATTTCGACACCCAGTTCCTGCCCGACTCGCTCAACTACCCCCTGCTCTGGCTCGGCCTGGTCGGTGCGGCCATGGGCTGGACCGGCGTGCCGCTGAGCTCCGCCGTCTGGGGTGCCGTGTTCGGCTACCTGAGCCTCTGGCTTGTGTACCATGGCTTTCGCCTGATTACGGGCAAGGAAGGCATGGGCTATGGAGACTTCAAACTGCTCGCCGCGCTGGGCGCCTGGCTCGGCGCCGACTACCTCATCGCGATCATCCTCGTCTCTTCTCTGGTGGGCGCGGTGATCGGTGTGACGCTGCGCGTCGCCGGCAAACTGGCGCACAAGGACATTCCCATCGCCTTCGGCCCCTTCCTGGCCGGCGCGGGCCTCGTCTGCCTCGTGGCGGGCCCCGAAATCGTGAGGCAATGGATTCCGTTCGCCTTTCCCCTCGGCGCACTGATCCATTGACACACCGCATGGTGCGGCGCATCGGCCTGACGGGCGGCATCGGCAGCGGCAAGAGTACCGTCGCGGGGCTGTTGGTTGCCCAGGGGGCGGTGCTGGTGGACACCGACGCCATCGCGCGGGCCATCGCGCTCCCGGGCGGCATTGCCATGCCAGCCCTCGAAGCCGCTTTCGGCGCCGAAATCATTGCCCCCGACGGCGGCCTGGACAGGGCCGCCATGCGGCAGATCGTGTTCGCGGATGCAGGCGCCAAGGCCCGCCTCGAATCCATCCTCCACCCCTTGATCGGCGCCGAAACGCAGCGCCTGGCCGCGGCGGCCGGCGAGGACGCGGTCGTCGTGTTCGATGTTCCCCTGCTCGTTGAATCCGGCCGCTGGCGCGCCCTCGTCGACCGGGTGCTGGTGGTCGACGCCACCGAGGAAACGCAGCTGAAACGCGTCGTCGCACGCTCGGGTTGGGCACCCGAAGCGGTCAAGGCGGTGATTGCCCAGCAGGCCACGCGCCCGGCACGCCGGGCCGCCGCCGATGCGGTCATTTTCAACGAGTCCCTGACGCTGGAGGAACTCGGCCAGCAGGTTCAGGGTCTCTGGGAACGGTGGATTCGGGCAGGCACGCGATAATTTGGCGTTGACGCCGCGACGGCTACACGACGACCACGTCAAACGGCGCACGCCTCAGCGCCCCTCACGATGCTTTTCAATTCGTATTCCTTCATCTTCGTTTTCTTCCCGCTGGTCCTGATCGGCTTCTTCCTGATCGGTACGCGCAGCCCCCGGTCGGCGGCGGGTTTCCTGGCACTGGCGTCACTGTTCTTCTACGGGTGGTGGAGCGTCAAGGCACTGCCCCTCCTGCTGGGGTCGATCTGCATCAACTACTGGTTCGGGCTGCGGCTGACGCCTTCTCCGGGCCGCGAGGACAAGTATCGCAAGGCCTTGCTGATCATCGCGCTGGTGGTCAACCTCGGGGTGCTGGCCGTCTTCAAGTACGCCAACTTCTTCCTGGAAAACGTCGATGCCGGCTTGGCGGCTGCGGGCTTCTCGCAGATCGATCTGGTGCACATCGTGCTGCCGATCGGCATCTCGTTCTACACGTTCACGCAGATCGCCTTTCTGGTCGACTGCTGGCAGGGCAAGGTGCACGAGCGCAGCTTTGTCCACTACGCGCTGTTCGTGACCTATTTCCCGCACCTGATCGCGGGCCCGGTGCTGCATCACGCGCAGATGATGCCGCAGTTCAACAATCCGGCCACCTACCGATTCAACGCGAACAACGTGGCGCTCGGACTGGGCATCTTCGTCTTCGGCCTGGCCAAGAAGATGCTGATCGCCGACCCGCTGGGGCAGTACGCCGACATGATGTTCAAGGGCGTGCACGAAGGCGTGATGCCCTCGCTGTACACGGCCTGGTTCGGTGTGCTGGCCTACACGCTGCAGATCTATTTCGACTTCTCGGGCTACTCCGACATGGCGGTGGGCCTGTCGCTGTGCGTGGGCGTGCAGCTGCCGCTCAACTTCAGGTCGCCCTACAAGTCGACCAACATGATCGAGTTCTGGCGGCGCTGGCACATCTCGCTGTCGACTTTCCTGCGCGATTATCTCTACGTGCCGCTCGGCGGCAACCGCAAGGGCCCGGCGCGGCGCTACATCAATCTCTTTCTCACGATGCTGCTGGGCGGCCTGTGGCACGGCGCGGCCTGGACCTTCGTCATCTGGGGCGCGCTGCATGGCGCGTACCTGATGGTCAACCACTTCTGGAACGCGAAGGTCCGGCGCGGCAAGACCGGAAGCACGGTGCTCGGCCGCGTGGCCGGCTGGTTCATCACCTTCCTGTGCGTCATGATCGCCTGGGTTGTGTTCCGGGCCGACAGCATGACGGCCGCCGTCGAGATCTACAAGGGCATGCTGGGCCTGCACGGCGCGCCCGTGTCGGCCTTCAGCGAATTCCGCGTGCCGTTCCGCAAGCCCGAGTTCTTCCAGACCGTCTTCGCCGGCCTGGTGATCTGCCTGGCGCTGCCGCCCACCATCACGCTCGACCGCTGGATTCCCAACGTCGCGGGCCTGGCCGGACGCCCCCGCCTCCAGCGCCTGGCCACCTGGGTCACGGGCCTGGGCTGCGTCTATCTTTTTGGCCTGTGCGTGTCGAAGTTCGGCAGCTACAGCCCGTTCCTCTATTTCCAGTTCTGAAATGAATCTCCCCCAGGCTTCGCGCACTTCGTGTCGCTTCTCCTACCCCCTCGCCGGGGGCGACGCCGGTGGCCCGGCAAAGCCGGTTCCACGGCGTCCCGCGAATGGAGCATGCCCGGTTCATGCGCTGGAGACCATTCGGAGTGCAGTGGAGAGCTGAGATGGAAGACACGAAATCGGCCAGGACCTGGCTTCGCATCTTCGCCGCGGGCTACCTGGTGTGCTGCGCGCTGCTGGTCGCCAGCCTCTTCACCCCCGTTCCCTACGGCGACCTGACCCGCATCGGCCGCATCTCGGAGCGCGAATTCGGCTGGCAAGTGCCACCGCCGCCGATTCCCGACGCCGACGTCAAGACCTGGCCAATCAACGAATCCGACATCCTGGTGATCGGCGACAGCTTCTCCGTGCGCTACGCCTGGCAGGCGTCCCTCGTGGGCGCAGGCTACAAGATGACGACCACCCACTGGGACAATCTCGGCGGCACGCTGTGCGACGACTTCCCGGGCTGGCTCGAGAAGTCGGGCTTCAAGGGCAAGGTCGTGATCGTCGAGAGCATCGAGCGCCTGCTGCAGGACCGCATCGAGAAGTCCGAGAGCTGCAAGGCGATGAAGCACGCCTTCAAGCCGACGCCGCCGCCGTTCGAGAACCCGGCCAGGCCGGCGCCCGGCTTCCAGCTCAACTGGGATGCCCAGCTGCTCAGCGGCTGGTTCACGTACCACAACACCAAGGCCATCCTGGCCTCCGACAGCTGGACCAACACGCCCGAGCGCTGGGGTCCGCTGATCGACGCGCGCGTGGTGCCCGATGGCTGCAAGCAGTTCAGCCACCGCGCCTGCGACAAACTGCTGATGACCGCCGAAGACCGTGTCAACGCGGCGCTGACAGCCGAGTCCGCGCAATTCATGAAGCGCTTCGAGCGCACGGCCGCACCCTACAAGGTGATGTGGATGGTCGTGCCCAACAAGACCACCGTGTATTTGCAACAAAACCATGCCGATGCATTCCGCGCCGCATTCAACCCGCAAAATATCGGGCCGGACCTGTTTGCGCTGGCCGAGCAGAACCGATTCAAGGTGAAGGATCTTTTCCCCGCCAACGAGACCCACGTTTCGACCCGGGGTTACATTCTTTTTGGGCAGCGTATGCTGGAGGCTGTGCGCGAGGTGTTCCCGCCACCGGTCGCCAAATCGCAATGAGCCCGAACCCGACGTGAAAAACCGATACGCGTGATCCTCTACGAGTACCCTTTCAACGAGCGCATCCGCACGTACCTGCGGCTGGAGCACCTGTTTCGCCGCCTCGGCGAGCTGGTGCCCGCTGAATCGCCGCTGTCCCATCACTACGCCCTGGTCACGATCTTCGAGATCATGGACGTCGCCGCGCGCGCCGACCTCAAGGCCGACGTGCTGCGCGACCTCGACAAGCACAAGAACGTCTTCAACAGCTACCGGGGTAATCCGGCCATCGCCGAGGCCGTGCTCGACCAGGTCGTCGGCCAGCTCGAAGGCAACTTCACCGCCCTCAACAGCGTGGCCGGCAAAGCCGGCCAGGCGCTGACCGAGAACGAGTGGCTCATGAGCATTCGCAGCCGCGCCGGCATCCCGGGCGGCACCTGCGAGTTCGACCTGCCCGCCTACTACGCCTGGCAGCACCGCCCCGCCGCCAGCCGCCGCGCCGATCTCGAACGCTGGTCGAACACCCTCTCACCGCTGGCCTCGTCGATCTACCTGCTGCTCAAGCTGCTGCGCGACGCCGACGTGCCCTACAAGGTGATCGCCAGCAATGGCCAGTTCCAGCAGAACCTGCCGCAGGGCCGCAGCTTCCAGCTGCTGCGCCTGCGCATCGACCCCAAGCTCGGCCTGATCCCTGAAATCAGCGGCAACCGCCTCATGGTCTCGGTGCGCCTGATGCACCACGACGCGGACGACCGCCTTCATCAAAGCTCGAACGACGCGCCCTTCGAGCTGACCCTCTGCGCATGACAACGCGGTTGAACAGCAAGGGCGAGCGGATCGTCCGCTGCCCCACATGCGGCGGCGACAGCATCTACGCGCCGAGCAACGCCTACAGGCCCTTCTGCAGCGCGCGCTGCAAGGGCGTCGACCTGGGCGCCTGGGCCAGCGAAGAATTCCGCATGCCGGCCGAAGCGCCACCGGACGACGAGCCTTTCGGCGACCCGAAGATCCAGTAGGCGGCCGCAGGACTACTTGCCGCCGGCGTCCTCGTCGAGCAATGCAGGGTCGACGTACGTCGCAAAGCTGCGTGCGTACCTGGGCCGAAGGTGGCCGATGTCCTTGTAGGCCGGCGAACCGTCGTCGGGCATGCTGCGAATGCACTGGCCGTCGGCGCACAGGCTCGCAAAAGGCTCGATGACCCGTGCGCCGTTGGCCTCGGCCACCTGCTTCAGCCGCGCGTTGAGCACGGCCTGGTCTTGCGGCATCGGGGCCTTGAGCTGTCCGCCGGCGGCCGTCATGCCCCCGAGCCGGCTGCCCTGGATCTGCTTGAGCGGATCGAAATCCATCCCGACCGGATTGCCGAGCACGAGGTAGACCGTCTTGTGCGCCGACAGGCGCTTCAGCACCTCGCCCAGCGACTTCAGCGACAGCTCGATGCCGTCCCCGTTGAGGAACGGGTGCACGGCCTTCCTGTCGTCCAGGAAGTAGTTCACCGTGGGCCCGGCGCCGGTGAAATAGCAGCTCCAGCAGCCCCCGATCACCACCGAATCGATGTCCGGCTTGAGCGCCAGGTCGAGCACGGCCTGGCGCCGCTCCTCGCACCCCGTGTCGGCGCTGCTGAACAGGCCGGGCACGGGCGGGCACGAGCCCTTGGTCGCAAAGTACACCGTGCGGGCCTTGCCGGGCTGCGTGCGCACCAGCTCGAGCGCGCGCGGTGCGTATTGCTCGACGTGGCTGTCGCCGATCAGCAGCACGTTGTGCCTGCCGCTGCCGGTGCGGTAGACGAACTGCCCGCCCAGCGCGGTCTCCTCGAAGCCGCCGTAGTAGTTGTCTTCGCGCGTCGCGTCGGCCACCGCCTGCAGGGCCTGGCTGTCGTTGCGCGGAGGAGGCATGCCCAGGAAGACCAGCGCGCCGGCCAGCGCCAGCGCCGCGCCGCCGCCCGCCAGTCCGCGCAGCATGCCTTGCGAGAGATGAAGCTTGACGAAGCGTTCCAGGAAACGATAAGTGGCCCAGGCCAGCACCACTGCCGCCACCACCAGCACGATGCGCACCTGCAGCGGCGGTTCCCCGCCCGCCACGATGCGTGCATACGAAAGCAGCGGCCAGTGCCAGAGGTACAGCGGATAGCTGATCAGCCCGATCCACACCATGACGCGGTTCGACAGCAGATACCGGTTGAGCACGCCGTTGGGACCGGCGGCGATGCAGCTCACCGCGCCCAGCACCGGCAGCAGCGCCCACCAGCCCGGAAACGCCTTGGTGCTGCGCGTCATGAAGAGGCCGAGCACGATCAGGCCCATGCCGACGACGGACTGCACATGCTTCGTCCACGGACGCGGCTGCGCCGAACCATTGCTGGCGGCCTGCAGCCGCATCGCCGCCAGCAGGCCGCCGGCCATCAGCTCCCACGCACGCGACAGCGGCGAATAGAACGCCGCCGCGCGGTGCGGCTGCACGGTCAGCACGTTGACCAGGAACGAGATCACCGCCACCGCCAGCGTCACGCGCAGCATCGGCCAGCGCCTGCGCCAGGCCAGCCCCAGCAGCAGGGGCCAGAAGATGTAGAACTGCTCCTCGATGCCCAGCGACCACAGATGCAACAGCGGCTTGGTCTCGGCCGTCGCATCGAAGTAGCCCGCCTCACCCAGGAAGACGAGGTTGGCAAAGAAGGCGGCCCCGCCGGTGGTCTGCTTGCCGAGCTGCGAGAACTCGCCCGGCAGCAGCACGTACCAGCCGAAAGCCAGCGTGGCGAGCAGCACGAGCACCAGCGCCGGAAAGATGCGCCGGATGCGCCGCGCATAGAAATCGCGGTAGCTGAAATCGCCCGCGGCCAGGCTCTGCAGAAGAATGGTCGTGATCAGGAAGCCCGAGATCACGAAGAAGATGTCGACCCCGATGAAGCCGCCCGGCAGCAGGCTCGGAAAGGCGTGGTACGCCAGCACCGAGCCCACCGCGATGGCACGCAGGCCGTCGATGTCGGGGCGGTACTTGGGATGCATGGTTGGCGAAGGCCCGCTCAGCGCGACGGCTGCGGTGCGGCAGGCGCGGTGCGCACCGTGCGGTCGAAGTAGCTCGCCTCTTCCCGGGTGTAGCGTGGGCGCAGGTGGTCGGCGTCCTTGTAGGCGGGCGAACCGTCGGGCATCGTGCGCAAGCACTGGTCGGCCTTGCACAGCACCGCCATGGCGTCGATGGCTTCGGCCCCGCTTGCGGCTGCGATCGCGCGCAGCCGGTCATTGAGCTGCTTCTGGTCGGCCGGCAGCGGCGCCGTCGGCGTCGAGGTCATGACCTCCATGTGCGTCAGGCGGCTGCCCTCGATCAGGCGCTTCGGCGAAAACTCCGTGCCGGCAGGGTTGTCGAGCAGCAGGTAGACCTTCTTGTGGCGCGCCAGCTCGCGCAGCGTGGACTCCATCGAAGCCAGCGAACGCTCGATGCCGTCGCCGTTCTGGAACGGGTGGATCTTGTTGCTGCTGTCGCGGAAGTAGTAGTCGGTGGCGCCCTGGCCGACGAAGTAGCAGTTCCAGCAACCGCCGATCACCACCGAGTCGACCTCGGGGCCCAGCGCATAGGCCAGCATCGCGTCGCGCCGTTCGGCGCAGCCGATGTTCTTGTCCGCATACACGCCGGGCACCGCGGGGCAGGCGCCCTGGGTCGCGAACCAGGCCGACTTGCCTTCCATCGCCAGCGTGCGAGCGAGCTCCATCACGCGCGGCGCGTACTGCTGCACGTGGCTGTCGCCCAGGAACAGCACCCGCCTGGGCCCGCCACCGACCTTGTAGATCAGTTGCTCGCCGATCTGGTCGAGCTTGAAGCCCCCGTAGTAATCGGCGTCCAGCGTGGCGTTGGCCACCGTCTGCAGCTTGGGGCTGCTGTTGCGCGGCTCGGGCACGCCCAGGAAGATCGCGGCGCCCGCCACGGCCAACAGCACCATGCCGGCGCCCAGCGCCTTCAACGTGCCTGCACCCGGACGATTCCTCGCGAAGCGCTCCACGAAGCGGTACGTCGCCCAGGCCAGCAGCACGCTCGCCACCAACGCGGCGGCGCGGTAGGCCGGCACCGGATGCAGCGGATCGGCTTCCACAATGCGCACGAACGCCAGCAGCGGCCAGTGCCACAGGTACAGCGGATAGCTGATGAGGCCGACCCACACCATCACGCGGTTCGACAGCAGGTACCTGTTCAGCACGCCGGCCGGCCCCGCCGCGATGCAGCTCACCGCGCCCAGCGTGGGCAGCAGCGGCCACCAGCCCGGGAACGCCTTGTTGCTGCGGATCATCACCAGACCGAGCACGATCAACCCGACGCCCAGCACCGACTGCACATGGCTGCGCCATGCGCTGGGCGCCGGCGGGCGCAGCCGCATGCAGGCCAGGATGCCGCCGACCATCAGCTCCCAGAAACGGGAGGCCGGCGAGTAGAACGACGCCGCCGGCAGCGGGTGCACCGTCGCCACGTTCACCACGAACGAGACCGCCGCCACCGCCAGCACCACGCGCACGATCGGCCAGCGCTTGCGCCATGCGAGCCCAAGCAGCAGCGGCCAGAAGATGTAGAACTGTTCCTCGATGCCCAGCGACCACAGGTGCAGCAGCGGCTTGGTTTCGGCGGCCGTGTCGAAGTAGCCCGATTCACCCCAGAACACCAGGTTGGCGACGAACGTCGTGCCGCCCACGGTCTGCCTGCCGAGCTCGGCGAACTCGTCGGACAGCAGCAGGTACCAGCCGGCAAGCAGCGTTGCCAGCAACACAACGATCAGTGCCGGAAAGATCCGCCGGATGCGCCGCTCGTAGAAGTCGCGGTAGGTGAAGTCGCCCGCCGCGAGGCTTTGGAGAATGATGGTCGTGATCAGGAAACCCGAGATCACGAAGAAGATGTCGACCCCGACGAAACCGCCCATCAGCGCCTTCGGGAAGGCGTGGTAAACCAGCACGGAGCTCACCGCAATGGCGCGCAGCCCGTCGATGTCCGGACGGTACTTGGGGTGCATCAATCAGGAAGCCGGCGCGACAACCGGCGGCGCCACGAACGGCAGGCCACGCTCTTCGCACAGCCACTGCAGCACCGGGAAGGCACCCGGCAGCACCGGCGCCACCTCCAGCGGCAGCTGTTGCCAGGCCATCTGCTGGCCCTCGCGCATCTCGAACTCGCCGCTCCAGGCCGTGACCTTGCACCAGTGCAGGCGCACCAGCGCATGCGGGTAGTCGTGCTCCGTGACCTTCCAGACTTCGGCGCCGTCGATGGTGATGCCGAGCTCTTCATGCAGCTCGCGCCGCAATGCCTGTTCGACCGTCTCGCCCGCCTCGATCTTGCCGCCGGGAAACTCCCAGTAGCCCGCATAGGCCTTGCCTTCGGGCCGGGTCGAGAGCAGCAGTGCGTCGTCGGACAGGCGGATCAGCACGCCAACCGCGACCTCGGTGTGCTTGCGCGCTTCGGTCACGCGTTGCTCCGGCCCGCGTAGTCGCGCGCGAACTGGTAGGCCACGCGGCCGCTGCGCGAACCGCGCTCCAGCGCCCAGACCAGCGCCTCGGGCCGCGCGGCCTCGATGGCAGCCTTGTCCACGCCGAACGACGAAAGCCACTGCGCGACGATCGCCAGGTACTCGTTCTGGCTGAAGGGATAGAAACTCACCCAGAGGCCGAAGCGCTCCGACAGGGAGATCTTTTCCTCGATCACTTCGCCCGGATGCACCTCGCCATCCTCGGTGTGGGTGTACGAGAGGTTGTCCTTCATGTACTCGGGCAGCAGGTGGCGCCGGTTGCTGGTCGCGTAGATCAGCACGTTGGGCGTCGAGGCCGCGATCGAGCCGTCGAGGATCGACTTGAGCGCCTTGTAGCCCGGCTCGCCCTCGTCGAAGCTCAGGTCGTCGCTGAATACGATGAACTTCTCGGGCCGCTGCGAGACCACCTCGACGATGTCGGGCAGGTCGGTCAGTTCGGCCTTGTCGACCTCGATCAGGCGCAGGCCCTGCGGCGCGTAGGCCTGCAGGCAGGCGCGGATCAGCGACGACTTGCCCGTGCCCCGCGCGCCCGTCAGCAGCACGTTGTTGGCCGGCTTGCCTTCGACGAACTGGCGGGTGTTGCGCTCGATCTTTTCCTTCTGGACGTCGATTTCCTTCAGGCTGTCGAGTGCCATCGCGGCCACGTGCTTCACGGGCTCGAGCACGCCGTGGCCCGAGCTGCGGCGGCGGTAGCGCCAGGCGATCGACGCGTTCCAGTCGGCGGGCGCGGCCAGGGGCTGCGGCAGGATCGACTCGATGCGGCCGATCAGCTGTTCGGCGCGCTCGAGCAGCTTCTGGAACTGCTCGTTCATCTGCGCCCGCCCGGCCGTCCGAAGGGCGTAGAGCGCCCCCTCGGGGGGCAGCGACGACACGAAGTGCGGAGCGTGGGGGTCATCAGGATCTGTAGTCGGCGTTGATCGTCACGTATTCGTGGCTGAAGTCGCAGGTCCACACGGTCTCGCTGGCATTGCCGCGGCCCAGGCCGATGCGCACAGTGATCTCGCTCTGCTTCATCACGCGCTGGCCGTCTTCCTCGCGGTACGACGGGTTGCGCCCGCCCTTGACCGCCACGTGCACGTCGTCGAGGAACAGGTCGATGCCGGTCTGGTCGAGGTCGGCAATGCCCGCGTAGCCCACAGCCGCGAGGATGCGGCCCAGGTTCGGGTCGCTGGCATAGAAGGCCGTCTTGACCAGCGGCGAATGCGCCACCGCGTACGCCACCTGCCTGCACTCGGCAACGTCCTTGCCGCCGTCGACCTGGATGGTGATGAACTTGGTCGCGCCTTCGCCGTCGCGCACGATGGCCTGCGCCAGCTGGCGAGCCACATTCTGCATCGCGGCCACCAGCGCTTGGCCATCGGCCGAGTCGAGCGAGGTGATGGGGGCGTGCGCCGCCTTCTGCGTGGCGATGACCACGAACGAGTCGTTGGTCGAGGTGTCGCCGTCGATGGTCACGCGGTTGAACGAAGCATCGGCCAACAGCTTGGCCAGCGGCTGGATCAGCGAGGGATCGATCTTCGCGTCGGTCGCCATGAAGCCCAGCATGGTCGCCATGTTCGGGCGGATCATGCCGGCACCCTTGCTGATGCCGGTGATGGCGACCGTGGCACCGCCGATCTGCACCTGCTGGCTGAAGGCCTTGGGGATCGTGTCGGTGGTCATGATGCCCTCGGCCGCGCGCGCCCAGTGGTTCGCATCGGCATCGGCCAGTGCGGCCGGCAGGCCCGCCTCGATGCGGTCGACGGGCAGCGGCTCCATGATCACGCCGGTGGAAAACGGCAGGATCTGCTCGGGCGCGATCTCCAGCTTGCGCGCGAGCGCAATGCAGGTGGAGCGCGTGCGCATCAGGCCGTCTTCGCCCGTGCCGGCGTTCGCATTGCCGGTGTTGATCACCATCGCGCGGATGCCGTAGTTCGCGGCCAGGTGGTCGCGGCAGACCTGCACCGGCGCGGCGCAGAAACGGTTCTGGGTGAACACCCCGCCGACCGCCGAGCCTTCGTCGATCAGCACGACCGTCAGGTCCTTGCGGTTGGCCTTTCGTACGCCTGCTTCGGCCACGCCGATGCGGACGCCGGGCACCGCGAACAAGGCGGCAGGATCGGGAGCGGACAGGTTCACTGGCATGGCGATTTCTCTAACGAATGGGTTGCGGGGTCAGCTGAGCTTGCCGTGGCACTGCTTGTACTTCTTGCCACTGCCGCAGGGGCACGGATCGTTGCGGCCGACGCGCGCGAAAGCCGCGGCCTCCGCGCTGAGCGCGCCCAGGCCGGCAGCCGCGATGCGGCGCTGGTTTTCCTCGTCTACGCGGATCTCGACCTCGCCCGTCTCGGTCGGTGCCGAGTAGGTGATGTTCGAGACGTTCTCGCCACGGTTTTCCATCGCTTCCGCGGCTTCCTCGAGCTGCTCGCCCGACTGCACGCGCACTGTCATCAGCTGGCGCGTGACTTCGTTCTTCACCGAGTCGAGCAGCTGGCCGAAGAGCTCGAAGGCTTCGCGCTTGTATTCCTGCTTGGGCTGCTTCTGCGCATAGCCGCGCAGGTGAATGCCCTGGCGCAGGTAGTCGAGCGAGGCCAGGTGCTCGCGCCAGTGCGTGTCGATGCTCTGCAGCAGCACCATGCGCTCGAACTGGGTGAAGTTCTCCTGTCCGATCAGCGCGACCTTGGCGTCGAAGGTTTCGTTGGCGTTCTTGAGCACCTTCTCGACGATGTCATCGTCGGCGATGGCGTCCGAGGCTTCGACTTCCTTCTTGAGCGGCATGTCGATGCCCCACTCGTTGAACAAGCTCTTCTCGAGCCCGCCCAGGTCCCACTGCTCTTCGACCGATTCGCTGGGCACGTACTGGCGCACGAGGTCGGTGAAGCAGCCTTCGCGCAGCGCCGCGATCTGCGCCGTGAGGTCGCCCGCATCGAGGATGTCGTTGCGCTGCTGGTAGATCACCTTGCGCTGGTCGTTCGACACGTCGTCGTATTCGAGCAGCTGCTTGCGGATGTCGAAGTTGCGCGCCTCGACCTTGCGCTGCGCGCTCTCGATGCTGCGCGTGACGATGCCGGCCTCGATGGCTTCGCCGTCGGGCATCTTCAGGCGGTCCATGATCGCCTTCACGCGGTCGCCCGCGAAGATGCGCATCAGCGGATCGTCCAGGCTCAGGTAGAAGCGCGAGGAGCCCGGGTCGCCCTGGCGGCCCGAACGGCCGCGCAGCTGGTTGTCGATGCGGCGCGATTCGTGGCGCTCGGTCGCGATGATGCGCAGGCCGCCGAGCGACTTGACGAACTCGTGGTCCTTGGTCCACTCGGCACGCACGTGCTCGATGTCGGCCTGCTTGGTGGCTTCATCGCGGCCTTCGTCGTTCTCGATCGCCTCGATCATCTTCTCGATGTTGCCGCCCAGCACGATGTCGGTGCCGCGGCCGGCCATGTTGGTCGCGATGGTGATCATCTTCGTGCGGCCGGCCTGCGCCACGATGTCGGCTTCGCGCGCATGCTGCTTGGCATTCAGCACCTGGTGCGGCAGGCCCACCTGCGTGAGCAGGCCGTCGATGATTTCCGAGTTTTCGATGGACGAGGTGCCCACCAGCACCGGCTGGCCGCGCTCGTAGCACTCGCGGATGTCCTGGATGGCCGCCTCGTACTTCTCGCGCGTCGTCTTGTAGACGCGGTCGAGCTGGTCTTCGCGCTTGCTGACGCGGTTGGGCGGGATGATGACGGTCTCGAGGCCGTAGATCTCCTGGAACTCGTAGGCTTCGGTATCGGCCGTGCCGGTCATGCCGGCCAGCTTGCCGTACAGGCGGAAGTAGTTCTGGAAGGTAATGGAAGCCAGCGTCTGGTTCTCGGCCTGGATCTCCACGCCTTCCTTGGCTTCCACGGCCTGGTGCAGGCCGTCGCTCCAGCGGCGGCCCGTCATCAGGCGGCCGGTGAATTCGTCGACGATGACCACCTCGCCCTGCTGCACCACGTAGTGCTGGTCGCGGTGGTACAGGTGGCGTGCACGCAGCGCCGCATTCAGGTGATGCATCAGCGTGATGTTGGCCGGGTCGTAGAGCGATGCGCCCTCGGGAATCAGCTTCAGCTCGCCCAGGATGCGCTCGGCATTCTCGTGGCCGTCTTCGGTCAGGAACACCTGGTGGGTCTTCTCGTCGACCGTGAAGTCGCCGGGCACCGTGACGCCCTCGCCCGTGCGCGGATCGGCTTCGCCTTCCTGCTTGGTGAGCAGCGGCACCACCTTGTTGATGGCAAGGTAAAGGTCGGTGTGGTCTTCGGCCTGGCCGCTGATGATCAGCGGCGTGCGGGCCTCGTCGATCAGGATCGAATCCACTTCGTCGACGATCGCATAGTTCAGCCCGCGCTGGACCCGGTCGCCGGGCTCGTAGACCATGTTGTCGCGCAGGTAGTCGAAGCCGTATTCGTTGTTCGTGCCGTACGTGATGTCGCTGCGGTAGGCCTCCTGCTTTTCCTCGCGCGGCATCTGCGGCAGGTTGATGCCCACCGAGAGACCGAGGAAGTTGTAGAGGCGGCCCATCCAGGTCGCGTCGCGGTTGGCCAGGTAGTCGTTCACCGTGACCACGTGCACGCCCTGGCCCGACAGCGCATTCAGGTACACCGGCAGCGTGGCGGTCAGCGTCTTGCCTTCGCCGGTACGCATTTCGGAGATCTTGCCGTTGTGCAGCGCCATGCCGCCGAGCAGCTGGACGTCGAAGTGGCGCATCTTCATGACGCGCTTGGAGCCTTCGCGCACGGTGGCGAAGGCTTCCGGCAGCAGGTCGTCGAGCGTTTCGCCCTTGGCGATGCGGTCCTTGAACTCCTGTGTCTTGGCGCGCAGCGCATCGTCGCTGAGCTTCTCGAACTCGGGTTCGAGCGCATTGATGCGTTCCACCGTCTTGCGATACTGCTTAAGGAGCCGGTCGTTGCGACTGCCGAAGATCTGGGTCAGGAAGTTGGTTGCCATTGGGTGGAGATGGGCGGGCGCCTGATACGGCAGGCACTGCGACCGGATTCCCTAAGATATGGTGAAAGCAGTTGGGCGCGCCCGCTTCAAAATCAAGCTTGAAAGCAAGCGGCCTTTTTCCGGCGCGAACGCCGGCAAACCGGGCATTTTAGCTGTCTTGTTTCTAACCCCTGGATTACCCATGTATCGCCGCACGCCCCCTCCCATCTCGCTGCAGGACGCAGCGGAAGGCTCGCCCACCCTGGGCAGCCTGATGGCGCGCGCACGCGACGCTGCGGAGCGGCTCAAGGCCGTCGAGGGATTGATCCCGCCGGCCATGCGCAGCGCCATCCAGGCCGGACCGGCAGAGGGCGACGTCTGGTGCCTGCTGGTCAAGGGCAGCGCCGCGGCCGCCAAGCTGCGCCAGCTGTCGCCGATGCTGGTGACGCGGCTCAAGAACCGGGGATGGGACGTGGCGACCATCCGGATCAAGGTTCACACCGGACGCTGACAGCCCGCCAATGCCCGGGGGTTTGATGTTTTGTCTGGAAGTAGATAATATTTCCAAATGACATCCGCGATCGCGCCTTCCAATGCCCAGCTCCTGCTGCTCGACAAGCACCAGGTCGACACCCTCCTCTCCCCCGACGACGTGCTGCAGGCCGTGCGCGAGGCCTTCGTGCTGCACAGCGAACGCGAGGGCCGCGTCTTTCCGGTCGTGCGCGAGCCGCTGCGTACGGGTGGGGTGTTCGGCATCAAGTCCGGCGACGTGCAGGCCCAGGACCTGCTCGGCTTCAAGGCCGCCGGCTTCTGGCCAAACAACCGGCAGCGCGGCGGCGAGCCGCACCAGGCGACGATCCTGCTGATCGACCCCGCGACAGGCCGGCCGCTGTGCGTCATCGACGGCAACACGGTGACGACCGTGCGCACCGGCGCGGCAGGCGGGCTCGGCCTGCAGCAGCTCGCACGTGCCGACAGCACGCGGCTGTGCCTCTTCGGCACCGGCGTACAGGCGCGCATCCAGCTCGACTTCGCGCTGCGGCTGATGCCCTCGCTGCGCGAGGTTCTTTATGTGAGCGCAAACGGCCAGCGCAATGCGGCGTTCGAGGCGCATTTCGCCGGCCGCTGCAACATCGCGCCGGCCACCGACCGCAACGCTGCAGTCGCCCGGAGCGACATCGTGATCACCGCCACCCCGGGCGGCGGCGCGCTCTTCGATCTCGAAGCCGTTCGGCCCGGCACGCACCTGAACTGCGTCGGCGCGGACACCCGGGGCAAGCGCGAACTTCCCGACGGCCTGCTGCCGCGCGTGCGGCTGTTCGTCGACGACCGGACGCAGGCGCAGCAGATCGGCGAAACCCAATGGGCGCCCGACACGGCATGCATCGAACTGGGCGACCTGCTGAGCGGCAAGACGCCCTTCGAGCGAGCCCTCGCCGACATCACCGTCTTCGACATGACCGGCCTCGCGCTGCAGGACCTGACCGTCGCTCGCCTGCTGCATGCGCGCGCCGACGAAACGGGAACGGGCACACGCATCGCGTGGCCCTGGTAGTGCTGGCTACACGGCGACGGCGGCGCCGAACAGCTCGGTCATGAACTGCGTCGATTTCAGGCCAGTGCCGGTCAGCAACGCGACCGTCGTCTCGCTGGCCTTGATGTCGCCGCGCTGCGCCAGCACCTCGATGGCCGCCGCTGCCGAGGCGGACGTCGGCTCCGCGTAGAGCCCGCTCGCTGCCAGCCGGCGCACCGCCGCCGCGATCTGCTCCTCGGTCAGCGCCACCGTCTTGCCATCCGTCTCGCGCAGCGCCTGCAGGATTTCCTGCAGGCGCACGGGCCGCCTGATCGCCGTGCCTTCGGCAATCGTCGGCCGCACGATGCGCTCCACCAGCGTCTCGGCGCCCGCCATGAAACTCGCATCGATCGGCGAGCAGTTCAGCGGCTGCGCCACGAAGATGCGGGGCAGCTTCGCGATCTGCCCCGCCGCCAGCAGTTCCTTGAAGCCGATCCAGCAGCCGAGCACATTGCTGCCCGCGCCGGTCGGAATCACGACGTTGTCGGGCGCGGTGAAGCCCAGGTCTTCCCACAGCTCGTAGGCCAGCGTCTTCGTACCCTGCAGGAAGAACGGATGCCAGTTGTGGCTCGCGTAGAAGATCGATTCCGACTGGCGCACCGCCTCATATTCGGACTCTTCGCGCGGCCCCGGCACCAGTTGTACCTCCGCGCCGAAGGCCCGGATCTGCGCCACCTTCGGCGCGGGCGTGTAGCTCGGCGCGAGCACCTTCACGCGCATGCCCGCCGCCGCGCCGGCCGCCGCAATCGCCGCGCCGCCGTTGCCGGAGCTGTCTTCCAGCACCGCATCGACGCCGATCTGCCGCAGGAAAGACATCATCACCGCCGCGCCTCGGTCCTTGAAGCTGCAGGTCGGATTGAACCACTCGAGCTTGAAGTAAGGCTCGAAGCCGCCCCACCGCTTCTGCACCAGCGGCGTGCAGCCTTCGCCCATGCTCGCGGGCTGGTCGATCGCCACGGGCAGCGCCGCGCGGTAGCGCCACAGCGAGCGGACGCGCGAATCGATGTCGTCGCGCCCGATGCCGGGCAGCGGCGTGACCATCATCGGGTGGCCGTCGTCGGAGCGCCATCGGCGTTCGGACAGGTCGTAGTGCCTGCCGGTGCGGGGATCGACATAGCGTGCGCGTTCTCTCGCGGTCATTCGCGGGCTCCAGTACAAAATTAGATAATACATCCAACACTGTACTTTTTGTATGAATTGGATTGTCCGTCCAGAGCTGGATACATTCCACGGCATGAAGAAGAAGCCGAACAAGCAGCTCCTGGACATGCTGCGCAACATGGCCGAAGGCCTGGGCCAGACTTTTGCGCCCTTCTGCGAAGTGGTGGTGCACGACCTGAGCAACCCGAAGAACGCGATCTACGCCATCGAGAACAGCCTGAGCGGCCGCGAGGTCGGCCAGCCGGTCACCGAGCTGGGCCTCGCTCGCATCCGCGACCCGGAGTTTCCGGCGGTGATCGCGAACTACGCCAACACCTTTCCCGACGGGCGCAAGGTCAAGAGCACGTCCATCGGCATCAAGGACGACAGCGGCGAATACGTGGCCGCGCTGTGCCTCAACGTCGACCTCACGCTGTTCCAGAGCTTCCAGAGCGCGATCTCGCAGTTCACAAAGATCGACGACAAGGATGTGCACGAGCACCTCGAGAGCGGCGGCAACCACTCGGACCGCATCCACGCGCGCATCGACGAGTTCGCGGCGTCGCGCGCGACCACGTCGCGCTCGCTGAAGCCCGCCGACCGCAAGCAGCTGGTGCAGGAACTGAAGAAGGCCGGCATGCTGGAGGTCCGCCGGGGCGCCGAGATTGCCGCGGCGCACATGGGCGTGTCGCGCGCCACGGTCTACAGCGACGCGAAGTAAGGGGCTCGCCTCCTACTGCGGCTGCAGGCCGAAGGCTAGACAGGACGGTCGGGCCAGCTCGGATCGCCGGCCGCGCTGGCGGTCAGCATCAGCACCACATGCGCGTCGGCCGCGACGGCGTTGCTCTCGCGCAGCTGCCGCAGGGCGGCCAGGCCGCCGGCCGCGCACAGCTCGGCGCTGATGCCGGACGCCGAGAGCAGCCGGCGCGCGGCGCGCGCTTCGTTGTCGCCCACGACCACCGCGCCGCCGCCCGTCGCGGCGGCGGCCTGCCACTGCAGGTAGGTGACGGTGGCTCCGGCGGTGGAGAACTGCGCGGTGTGGCCCGGGTAGCTGTCGTTGAGGGGGCCGCCCGCGAGCACGCGCGCCAGGCGCGGGAACGGCTCCACGAGCCAGAGCCTCGGCAGGCGTGCGATGCGCCCCGCGGCCAGCAGGTCGCGAAAGCCCGCGTAGATGCCCCAGGCCAGGTCGCCGCGCGCGGTGGGAATCACGATGTGGTCCGGCAACCCGCCATCGGCCACGCATTCGAGCGCGATCGGCTTGTAGCCTTCGATTGCCAGCGGCGCACTGCCCAGCGCGGGCAGGCGGTAGTTGGTCAGCGCGAAGTAGCCGGGGTGCTGCGCACGCTCGCGCACGAAGGCCCAGCGGCCCGCGTTGTCGGCGAATACATAGCGCCGCGCGCCGAGTGCATCGAGCTGCCGCGCATAGGTGGCCGGCATGCCTTCGTAGGTGGCCACTTCGCAGCCCAGGCCCGCGGCCCATGCGTAGTGCGCCGCCGACACGGCCGCGTTGCCCGACGAGGCCAGCACCAGCGTGTGGACGTCGAAATCGAGCGCCTGCGCCACGCCCACCGCGGTCATGCGGTCCTTGTGCGAGCCGGTGGGATTGCAAGACTCGTCCTTGATGGCCAGCCGACCCACGTCGAACTGCCGCGCCAGCTCGGGCACGTCCTGCAGCGGCGTCTGCCCTTCGCCCAGCGCGAAGCCGGAGGTGTAGGGCATGGGCATCGCTTCGGCGCTGCCGGACAGGTAGCTGGCGCGCAGCGCGACGTGAAGGCCTCCGCGCCTGCACGCGGGACATCCGTCGTGCGCCAGCGCGAGGGGGAAGAGCGCATCGCACCGCAGGCACTGCAGGCCGCGCAGGTTCGGGTTGCGCACGGGCCTGGGTGTCCGATTGCGTGCCGCCATGCCCAAGGGGTTGCCCGAAGGATGAGCCGCGGAATCGAGGGGAGGAGCAGCGAACTTGAAGTCCAGCACGGGCGATGTCGTCACGGGATCAGGCATGGGAGGTTGTCACCAAATCTTTTGCAGTCGGAATCAAAAATTGCGCAGGGCCGGATACTCGATCGACAACCAGGCCCATCGATGGGATTCGCGGAAATCGGATACAGCGCCTCCTGCGGCAGGCTCACTTCCAGGTGAATTCGTGGTTCAGCCCGATCGCGAAGCCGCGCACGCCCTGCGGCCCGGTGCGCGACGCGCTCACGTCCACGCTGATCAGCGGCGTGAGGCTGAAACGCCCGCCGATGCGCGAAGTCCAGACGCCCGCCGCACGGTTGCGTTCTGCGATGAGCGACACGGTGTCGTTCAGCGCCCATTCGACGCCCGCGCCGCCGCGCGGCGTGCGAAGGCCGGTGCCCAGCGCCCAGTCGGCACCGAAGTTGACATGCACCTGCAGGCTGCTGGCCGGGCGCCACGTCATCGGCACGACGAACTGCCCACCCATGCGGCCGCCGCGCCGCAGGTCCGAGACGATGCCGGCCGACACGGCGGCGCTGAACGGCGCATCCGCCGCCTGCCCGTAGAAATTCCATTTGACCTGCGGCCCGCCGATGACCGAGTGCACGCCCTGCACCGAGGTGCGGTCGAAGTTCAGGCCCAGCTCGATGGGACCCACCCGGCAGGCGGGCCCGAGGTGGAACCCCGTGACCGGCTCCGTGCCCGTGCGGCTCCACCAGGTCTCGTACTGGCATTGGCCCGGGTCGAGCGTGCTGGCGTCGTCCACGTCGAAATGGCCGGCGGCCCGTGCGCCAGGACTCGCGCCCAGGCTCACGAACAGGCAGGAAGCAGCAAGCATCCAGCCGCGGCATGTCGGTCGGGTTGTTGTCCTGTTGTGCCTGTTGTTCTTCATCGCGCGCGTCCGGTGGACCTTGAACCATTCTAGGGACGCTGCAAGCAGGCGCCATGACACGGCGCGGGGAACCGGCGGCCATCGAACCTCAGATCTCGAACTGCGGCTGCAGCTCGCGGATGCGCTTGATGGCCACGCCGGCCGCGGCCGTGCGCGTCTCCACGCCGAGCTTCACGTACACCCGCTCGAGGTGCTTCTTGGCGGTGGCCGGGCTGCTGCCGAGGATCTCGCCGATGTCCTTGTTGGTCTTGCCCTTGACCACCCAGTACAGCACCTCGGCCTCGCGCGCCGTGAGCTTCAGGCTCAGGCTCATGGCCTCGATCACGCCAGTGTCGGACACCTCGCGCATGACGATCATCCACTCGTCGCCGTCGTCGTCGCTGCTGGTCTGCTGGTGCAGGCGCAGCGTGAGGCTGCTGGCGCCCTGCACAATGGACAGCGCCGGCGGCTCGATGCCGCGCTGGCGCGCGTCGGGCGTGTGGCTGCGCAGCCATTCGAGCACCGCGGGCGGCGTCTCGGGCGCGCGCGTGTCGCAGTAGCGCTGCAGCAGGTCGCGCGCGAGGGCCGTCTGCCAGATCAGCCGGCCTTCGGGCAGGCGCACGGTGATGCTCGCGTAGCCGAAGGCATCGAGCGCGTTGCGCGCCTGCCCGGCCTGCCGCGCGTCCTGCCGCGCGCGGCGCGCGCCCTGCAGGTGCACGTTCATGCGCGCGAGCACTTCCTTCGGCTTGATGGGCTTGGTGACGTAGTCGACGCCCCCGGCTTCCAGCGCGGCCACGAGGTGTTCGGTCTCGGTGAGCCCGGTCATGAACACGATGGGAATGTGCGACGTGGCCGCATCGGCCTTGAGCCGGCGCGCCACTTCGAAGCCGTCGATGCCCGGCATCATCGCGTCGAGCAGCACGATGTCGGGCCGCGCCTGGGCGGCGCGCTGCAGCGCCTGTTCGCCGTTGGTGGCGATGAGCACGGTATAGCCCGATTCGTCGAGCGCGTCGTGCAGCACGGCGAGGTTGTCGGGCACGTCGTCGACGATCAGCACGAGATCGCTGTTGGCGCCCTGCTGCTCGCGCAGCGTCCTGGCGAGCGGCGATGTTTCCGCGGCGGGAGGTGGCGTCTGTGTCATGCGGCGCTTTCGACGGCGTCGGCGAGCGCACGGCTCATGGCTTCGAACTGGAACTGGCGCGCCAGCGTGCGCTGGGCCTCAGTCCATGCACTGCATTCGGGCTGCGCCGCGTCGATGGCGTCGAGCTGGTTCATGATGCCGCGGAAGTAGCCCAGCCCCACCGCTTCCTCGAGCACGCGCAGGCGCTCCAGCGAAGGTGGCAGCAGCGGGCGCGCAACTGCAACCGGCGCAGGCCCGGCGGCGGTGTCGGTCCATTGCAGCCCGAGCCGGCGTTCGAGCCAGTCGAGCAGCTCCGAGTGGCGCACGGGCTTCACGAAGAAGTCTTCGGGCGCAATGCCCACGTCGTTGTCGAGCCCCTTGTCGAAGGCGTTGGCCGAGACGATGGCCACCGAGGCCTCGGTCAGCCCCAGCTTGCGCGCGCGGCGGATCGTCTCCCAGCCGTCGATGCCAGGCATCGCGAGGTCGACGAACATCGCGTCGGGCCGGTAGCCGGCGGCGATGAGGTCCAGCGCATCGTGCCCGCTGGCCGCGCTGCGCAGTTCGAAGCCCAGCGGCGCGAGCACATGCCCCAGAAGGTCGCGGTCGGCCTCCTCGTTGTCGACCACCAGCAGGCGGCGGCGCGGGCCTTCGTAGCCGCGCCGCGCGCGCTGCACCGGCAGCGGCCGGCCGGTGCCGGCCATGGCGTCGTGCACGCGCGGCAGGAACAGGCGCACGCAGAACAGCGAGCCCACGCCAGGCGTGCTCTGCACCTTCATCTCGCCGCCCATCAGGTCGGTCAGCATCTTGGCGATGGTGAGCCCCAGGCCCGCGCCCGGCGCGGCCGATGCGCCCGCTGCATTCCCGCGCGCAAACGGCTCGAAGATCCGCTCGATGTCCCCGGCCGGCATGCCCGGTCCGGTGTCCTCGATCTCCACCGACGCGAACTCGCGCGCATAGGCCAGCCGCAGCGTGACCTGCCCGGCCGCCGTGAACTTGATCGCGTTGCCCAGCAGGTTGATGAGGATCTGGCACACGCGCTTTTCATCCGCGCGCACCACCTCGGGCAACGCGCCTGCAGCATCGAAGTGGAACTGCAACCCCTTCTCCGCCGCCTGCAGCTCGAACATATCGGCCAGTTCGCGCATCGTGTCGGCGAAGCGCATCGGCCGCGCATGCAGCGTGAGCTTGCCGGCCTCGATGTGCGCGATGGCGAGCGTGCCCTCGATGAGCGACAGCAGGTGCTCGCCGCCGCGCTTGATGACCGCTACCGCCTGCTGGCGGTGCGGCGGCACCGAATGGTCTTCGCCCATCAGCTGCGCATAGCCGAGGATGCTGTTGAGGGGCGTGCGCAGTTCGTGGCTGATGGCGCTGATGTAGCGGCTCTTGGCCTGGTTGGCCTGGTCGGCGGCCTGCTTGGCCTGCTCGGCCGCGAGCTTGGCCTGCTCCGCGATCTCGCGCGCCTCGTCGGCCGCCTGCTTGGCGGCCTGCAGCGCGCGGTCGGTCTCGCGGTGCAGTTCGATCTCGCGCACCAGCAGGTGGGTCTGCCGGTTCGATTCTTCCTGCGCCACCTTGCGGCTCTGGTGCGCCAGCACCAGCCACCACGCAACGATGCCCGCGATGACCAGCAGCGCCATGTACGCCTTGAGGAAGCCCGAGCGCAGCGACAGCTTCTGCACGCCTGCCAGCGCCGCAGCCACGTCGGCCTCGGAGGCCAGCTCCAGCGCGCCTTCGCCGAACGCGCGCAGCTCCTGCTGGTAGAGCACGCCGAACACCACGGCCAGCAGCGGCACGATGACCAGCATCAGCAGCAGGAAGTGGCCGAGCCCCGTGTCGAGGTAGCGCCAGCTGCGCCGCGGCAGTAGCCAGCGCAGCACGCCGGACCACTGCGACGAGAGGCTCGCATGCGGCTTGCACAGGTCGCCGCAGCGCGCATCGAGCGTGCAGCACAGCGAACAGATCGCGCCCTGGTAGGCGGGGCAATGCGCCATGTCCGGCCCCTCGTACTCGCGCTCGCAGATCACGCAATGCTGCACCTTCAGGCGTTGGTAGCTGCCGGTCTCGACCTTGGCCCAGCGCACCGTGCGCGGACCTCCGGCAGGCGCGAAAGCCACCGCACCGTGGTGTTCATCGGAGCCGCGCGCCAGGTAGTACTTGCCCCCCGTCGCCCAGGCCAGCAGCGGCGATGCCACCAGCGCCGTGCCGAGCGCGATCAACGCCGAGAAGGCCTGCGCCAGCGGACCGAACATGCCCAGGTGCGCGGTGATCGACAGCACCGAGGCCAGCGCCATCGCGCCCACGCCCACCGGGTTGATGTCCCACAGGTGCGCGCGCTTGAACTCGATGCCCGGCGGCGACAGCCCCAGCGGCTTGTTGATGACGAGGTCGGCCACCACGGCCATCATCCAGGCGATGGCGATGTTGGCGAACAGACCGAGCACGTCGCCCAGCGCCTCGAACACGTTCATCTCCATCAGCATGAAGGCGATCAGCGCGTTGAACACCACCCACACCACGCGCCCCGGGTGGCTGTGCGCCACGCGCGAGAAAAAATTGCTCCAGGCCAGCGAACCGGCATAGGCGTTGGTGACATTGATCTTGAGCTGCGAGATCACCACAAACAGCGCCGTGGCCGCCACCGCCCAGCCGTAGTGCGGAAACACGTACTCGTAGGCCGCGAGGTACATCTGGTTCGGATCGACCGCACGGTCGGCCGGCACCATGTGCGTGAGCGCCAGGTAGGCCAGCAGCGCCCCGCCCAGCATCTTGAGCACGCCCAGCACCACCCAGCCCGGCCCTCCGGCCAGCACCGCGCCCCACCAGCGGCGCGCCGTGGCCGCGGTGCGCGCGGGCATGAAGCGCAGGTAGTCGGCCTGCTCGCCCATCTGCGTGATCAGCGCGATGCCGACCGTGAGCGCAGCGCCAAACAGGTGCAAATTGAAGCCACCCGTGCCCGAGCGAACCCCGTTGTAGTGCACGATGCCCGCAAATGCACCAGGATCGCGCACCAGCACGTAGGCAAAAGGCACCACCAGCATCAGCAGCCACAGCGGCTGCGTCCACAGCTGCAGCCGGCTGATGGCCGACACGCCGTGCGTGACCAGCGGGATCACCACCAGCGCGCACACCAGGTAGCCCCACACAGGCGGGATGCCCAGTGCCAGTTCCAGCGCATAGGCCATCACCGCCGCCTCGAGCGCAAAGAAGATGAAAGTGAAGCTCGCGTAGATCAGCGAGGTGAGCGTGGAGCCGATGTAGCCGAAACCCGCGCCGCGCGTGAGCAAATCCATGTCGACGCCGTAGCGCGCCGCATACACGCTGATCGGCACGCCTGCCAGGAAGATGATGAGCCCGGTCGCCAGGATCGCCCAGAAGGCGTTGGCGAAGCCGTACTGCACCAGCAGCGTGGCGCCCACCGCTTCCAGGATCAGGAACGACGCCGCCCCGAAGGCGGTGTTGGCCACCCGCCATTCGGACCACTTGCGAAAGCGCTGCGGCGTGTAGCGCAGCGCGTAGTCCTCCAGCGTCTCGCTGGCCACCCAGCTGTTGTAGTCGCGCCGCACCTTGACGATGCGCTGGGGGGCGTCGTCGGGGCTGGTGGGTGTGGCATCGGGATTCACACCGTTTCGGTGCATCTTTCGTGCCACCCGTACGACTTTTGGCGAACAGGGCACGACTGTTGCAACGAAGCCGGCTTGCCCATAATGGCCGCCACCCTCCGCCACCCGATGCCGATCCCATGGAACTGACTCCGCGCGAAAAAGACAAGCTGCTGATCTTCACCGCGGCGCTGCTCGCCGAACGCCGCAAGGCCCGCGGCCTGAAGCTCAACTACCCCGAAGCCATCGCCCTGATTTCGGCCGCTGTAATGGAAGGCGCCCGCGACGGCAAGAGCGTTGCGGAGCTCATGAGCGACGGGCGCGGCGTGCTGACCCGCGCCGACGTGATGGACGGCATCGCCGAGATGATCCCGGACATCCAGGTCGAAGCCACCTTCCCGGACGGCACCAAGCTGGTGACCGTCCACCAGCCGATCGTCTGACACACCCCGAACAAGAAGGATTCTTTCCATGCGCAAGACCACTGCTTCCAGAAGCTTCGCACTGTTCTCCGCCCTCGTGCTGCCCCTCGCAGCCAGCGCCCACACCGGCGTCGACGGCGGCCTGCACCACGGCTTCACCACGGGGTTCCTGCATCCGCTGACCGGCGCCGACCACCTCGCCGCCATGGTCGCGGTCGGCCTCTGGAGCGCGCTGGCCGCGCGCCGCGCCTGGCCCGACCTGCTCTGGGCGCCGCTGGCCTTCGCCGGCATGCTGCTGGTGGGCGCGCTGATGGGCCTGGCCGGCGTGCAGCTGCCGGCGGTCGAGCCGATGATCGCGGCCTCGCTGCTGGTGCTCGGCCTGCTGGTGGCCACGCGCGTTCACCTGCCGGCCGTGGTCGCCATGGCGGTCGTCGGCGTGTTCGCCGTTTTCCATGGCGTGGCCCACGGCCACGAACTGGCGAGCGAAGAAGGCGCGGCCCTCACGCTGGCCGGCATGGCCGGCGCGACCGTGCTGCTGCACCTCGCGGGCATCGCAGTAGGCTGGGCGCTGCGTCACGCCAACGCATGGCTGCCGCGCGTGGCCGGCGCCGCGGTCGTGGTGCTCGGTGCGTCGCTGCTGGCACAGGCCGTCTGAACATGATCCCCGGCGAACTCCTCACCGGCGACGGCGAGCACACGCTCAACCCCGGCCGCCGTACCCTCACGCTGGTGGTGCGCAACACCGCCGACCGGCCGATCCAGGTCGGCTCGCACTACCACTTCGCCGAGACCAACGGCGCGCTCGGCTTCGACCGCGAGGCCGCGCGCGGCATGCGGCTGAACATCGCATCGGGCGCCGCGGTGCGCTTCGAACCGGGCCAGCAGCGCACGGTCGAACTGGTCGATTTTTCGGGCGATCGCATCGTCTACGGCTTTCGCGGCCTGGTTCAAGGGAAGCTTTAAACATGGCCACCATCGGGCGACGTGCCTACGCAGAAATCTTCGGCCCCACCGTGGGCGACCGGGTCCGTCTTGCCGACACCGGCCTGCTGATCGAAGTCGAGGCTGACTACACCTTGCGCGCCGGCGGCTACGGCGAAGAGGTGAAGTTCGGCGGCGGCAAGACGATTCGCGACGGCATGGCGCAATCGCAGCGCACGCGTTTGCAGGGTGCTGTCGACACGGTACTGACCAACGCGCTCATCCTCGACCACTGGGGCATCGTCAAGGCCGACATCGGCCTGAAGGACGGCCGCATCGCCGCCATCGGCAAGGCCGGCAACCCCGACGTGCAGCCGGGCGTGGACATCGTCATCGGCCCGGGCACCGAGATCATCAGCTGCGAGGGCAACATCGTCACCGCCGGCGGCATCGACAGCCACATCCACTTCATCTGCCCGCAGCAGATCGAGGAGGCGCTGACCTCCGGCGTGACCACCATGCTCGGCGGCGGCACCGGCCCCGCCACCGGCACCTTCGCGACCACCGCCACGCCCGGCCCCTGGCACATCGAGCGCATGCTGCAGGCGGCCGATGCGTTCCCGATGAACCTGGGCTTCCTCGGCAAGGGCAATGCGAGCCTGCCTCACGCGCTGCACGAGCAGATCGAAGCCGGCGTCATCGGCCTGAAGCTGCACGAAGACTGGGGCACCACGCCCGCGGCCATCAGCAACTGCCTCGACGTGGCCGACGCCACCGACACGCAGGTGGCCATCCACAGCGACACGCTCAACGAATCGGGCTTTGTCGAGAACACTATCGCGGCCGTGGGCGGGCGCGCCATCTGCGCCTTCCACACCGAAGGTGCGGGCGGCGGCCATGCGCCCGACATCCTGCGCGTGGTGGGCGAGGCCAACTTCCTGCCCTCCTCCACCAACCCCACGATGCCCTACACCGTGAACACGCTCGACGAACACGTCGACATGCTCATGGTGTGCCACCACCTCGACGCCGGCATCGCCGAAGACCTGGCCTTTGCCGAATCGCGCATCCGCAAGGAAACGATTGCCGCCGAAGACGTGCTGCACGATCTCGGCGCGATCAGCATGTTCAGCTCCGACAGCCAGGCCATGGGGCGTGTGGGCGAAGTCATCATCCGCACCTGGCAGACCGCGCACAAGATGAAGCTGCAGCGCGGCACGCTGCCGGAGGACAACGAGCGCAACGACAACTTCCGCGCCAGGCGCTACGTCGCCAAGTACACGATCAACCCGGCCATTGCGCACGGCATCGCGCACGAGGTCGGCTCGCTCGAAGTCGGCAAGTGGGCCGACATCGTGATCTGGAAGCCGGCCTTCTTCGGCGTGAAGCCCTTCACCATCCTGAAGGGCGGCACCATCGCGATGGCTGCGATGGGCGACCCGAACGCGTCGATACCCACGCCACAGCCGGTGCACTATCGGCCGATGTTCGGCGCGTACGGCGGTTCCCTCGCGAAAAGCTCGCTGACCTTCGTCTCGCAGGCCGGTCTGGCCTCGGGCATCAAGGAACGCTACGGCCTGAGCAAGAACCTCAGCGCGGTGAAGAACATCCGCAACGTGCGCAAGAAGGATCTGATCCACAACGGCTACACGCCGAGGATGGAGATCGATGCGCAGACCTACGCGGTGCGCGCCGACGGGCACCTGCTGACCTGCGAGCCGGCGAAGCTGCTGCCGATGGCGCAGCGGTATTTCCTGTTTTGAATGTCAGGGGCTGCGCGGTGCGAGGTGCTCGCGAATCCATTGGGCAAAGGAGGCTTCGTCGATCTCCCCCGCCGCGAGGCCGAGCGTCTTCAGTACGCAGTCCTCGTCGGACGCGAGGAGCTCGAATCCGTTGAGATCGAGGAAAGTTTCCATCGCAACGAATGCGGTTCTCTTGTTGCCGTCCACGAACGGGTGGTTGCGGGCGATGCCGAATGCGTAGCTCGCGGCCAGCGTGGCCGCATCGGGAGATTCGTACATCGCGCGGTTCTGCGGTCGGCCCATGGCGGATGCAAGCATTCCCTCGTCACGCACACCGGCGGGACCACCATGCTCGGCGAGCTGTTCTTCATGGACCAACTGGATCACACTCAGGTTCAGCCAGACCCAGTGTTGGTTGGCGGCGTTCACTTGGCAAGCTCGCGCAGAACATTGCGCCGCTTCTTCATGACGCGGCGCGCCGCCTCCATCTGCCGCTCGAACTCGTCGTCGTACGGCGTGATCGTGACCCCGCCGTTGGCGGCCTGCGTGAGGTAGACGGTGTCGCCCTTGCCCACGTTCATGCTCGCCAGCACTTCCTTGGGCAGGATGATGCCGACAGAGTTACCGATCTGAGTCAGTTTGAGGGCGGACATTGAACGCTCCGTTGAACAGAAGTTATAACGAACGTTATATTAGCCCGCCTCATTTGGAGCCGCAAGCCACCATGCTCACCGCCAACAAACTCATGCCCCAGGGCCGCGGCCTTGCGCCCGTTCTGCTCAAGCGCGCCGCCACCATCGAGCTCGACTGGGACATTCGCCAGAAAAGCCGCTTCGACGCCACCGACTCGCAGGGCCGCCAGATCGGCGTGTTCCTGCCGCGCGGCACCGCCGTGCGGGGTGGCGATGTGCTGGTGGCCGAAGACGGCTCGCTGGTCCGCGTCATCGCCGCGCCGCAGCCCGTGCTGCGCATCACGCATTGCACGGCCCACGGCACGCCTTTCGACCTGACGCGCGCGGCCTATCACCTGGGCAACCGGCATGTGCCGATCGAGCTCAGGCCCGACCATCTCAAGATCGAGCCCGACCATGTGCTGGCCGACATGCTGCGTTCGATGCACCTGATCGTCGTGGCGGTGGAAGAAGCCTTCGAACCCGAGAACGGCGCCTATGGTTCGCATGAGCATTCGCACAGCGGGGGTCACAGCCACGGCCATGGGCACTCGCATGGCGGCAGCAAAGGCCCGAAGCCGCTCGTGCTCGCGCCGGAACTGCTCGACGAGCATGGCCATGCGTGATCCGGGGCGCGCTCACGCCGACGGGGGACATTCGCGGAGGGGAGCGCCCGGTGGCCTGTGCACGCGCCCCGAACAAAGTCGCGCAGTGAAAAACTGACATGCCCAACCCAGTCAGCGCCAACAGCTTGCTGCAGCTCATCTGGCTCGCCTCGCCGGCCTTGCCCGTGGGCGGCTTCTCGTATTCCGAAGGCATCGAGGCGGCAGTGGAATGGGCCGGCGTCGACTCGGAGGCCAAGGCCGCCGAATGGCTCGCCGACCAATTGCACCTGAGCTTCGCGCGCGGCGATCTCGCGGCCTTCGCGCAGGCCATCGCGGCCTGGCGCGCCAACGACATGCCGCGCATCCGCGAACTCAATCAGTGGGTGATGAGCACCCGCGAATCGGCCGAATTTTTCCTGCAGACCGAACAGATGGGCCGCTCCTTCGTCGAGTGGCTCAAGCTGCACCACGCCGACACGGCCGAAGTATTCACCGACCTGCCCGCGAGCTACCCCATCGCCTTCGCCTTCGCGGTCGGCCGCACCGGCGCCACGGTGCACGACGGCTGCCTGGCCTTCGCCTTCGGCTGGGCCGAGAACATGGTCGCCGCCGCCGTCAAGGCCGTGCCGCTCGGCCAGAGCGCGGGCCAGCGCATCCTGGGGCGGCTGGCGCAGGAAATCCCGGATGCCGTGGCCCGCGCCATGGCCCTCGGCGACGACCAGCGCCAGGCCTTCGCGCCCCTGCTGGCGGTGTTGTCGGCCCGTCATGAAACACAATATTCCCGCCTCTTCCGAAGCTGAACCGGACACCCCCTCCATGACCTCCGCCCTGCACCACATCCCCCATCGCACCAAGAGACTGCCCCCGCTGCGCGTAGGCATCGGCGGCCCGGTCGGCTCGGGCAAGACCACGCTGCTCGAGATGCTCTGCAAGGCGATGCGCGACAAGTACGACCTGATCGCCATCACCAACGACATCTATACCAAGGAAGACCAGCGTCTGCTGACGGTGTCTGGCGCGCTGCCGGCTGAACGCATCATGGGCGTCGAGACGGGCGGTTGCCCGCACACCGCCATCCGCGAGGACGCGTCGATCAACCTCGAAGCCATCGACCGCATGCTCGAGGATTTTCCGGACGCCGACATCGTGTTCGTCGAATCCGGCGGCGACAACCTCGCGGCCACCTTCAGCCCCGAGCTGTCGGACCTCACGATCTACGTGATCGACGTGGCGGCCGGCGAAAAGATTCCGCGCAAGGGCGGCCCCGGCATCACCAAGAGCGACCTGTTCGTCATCAACAAGACCGACCTCGCCCCCTACGTGGGCGCGAACCTCGACGTGATGGAGCAGGACACGCAGCGCATGCGCCGCCAGCGGCCCTACGTGATGACGAACCTCAAGACGCTCACCGGCGTGGCCGAGGTGGTCGCGTTCATCGAGGAACGGGGCATGCTGGCCGCAGCCTGAAGCAGCTCGGCTGCAGCCGCTTCAGGGTAGCCCGAGGTAGACGCGCAGATCGTCCCTGCGCGTGCCGGCAGACGCCACGGCCGTGCGCAGGCGAGCCTCGGTCACGCCGAACCATTTTGTCCAGTAGTCGACCTCTTTCAGGTCGGTGACATCAATCTGCTCATCGTCCTGCGGAATGCGGACCTCGCTGGCCTCGGGCATCGTCGTCTCCATGAAGAATTTGGAGACGGCAGTCTCTCCGCCTGCCGGGCGCCGCCGGCCGGACGGATTCGAATCGGCTTGCAGGACAACTTCCCATGGCGCGGCGGCGCTCAGAGTTCGCTGCCGTCGCGCAGCTGCCGCGCCTTGTAGACCAGCCGCACGCTCGCGCGGCGCGGATCGCCGGCCTGCTGCTGCACGTAGACGTCGGTGTCGTTGCTCACCCATGCGGCGTACGCGCTGCCCGGGTCGTGCGATGCGAGTTCATTGCCGAACGCCCCTCGGCCCCATCGCACGAGCGCCGCGAAGGCCGCCGCGCCGTTGTCGGGCGTGGCCTGCGCCGTCGCCACGTATTCGACGCGGCGCAGCTCCGAGGCGGCGAAGAAGAAGGTCGGCTCGAACAGCAGCCCCGCCATCTCGACCGGGGCCGCGCGCCAGCTGCCGGCCAGTCCGCCGCTCAGCCGCTGCGGGCGCTGCACACGCTCGGCCGCGGGCAGCACGGCCCGCAGTTCCTCGGCCGACATGCCAAGGTGCACGCCCGCCGGCAAGGCCTGCGCATGCAGTGCACCGGCAGCGAGAAGGGCCGCGCTCGCGGCGAGCGCACGGAGAAAAGAGGTCGGAGAAGCAATGGATCGCACGTTCGGCATCGGGAAAGAAAGGCGGCGGCACCGTGGGACCGCGAGTATGGCGCGGAGTTCCAGGAGGCCCGTTCCGGCCGGCGTCGATCAGTCAGCCGGTCAATCCCTGAACGCGCTCGCCGGCCAGCAGCGGCAGGCGCAGCGTCAGCCCCAGCACGCCTCCTGCATGCGGCGCCGAGTAGATGCGTCCGCCATGGTGGCTGGCGATGCGCTCGCAGGTCCGGGCGCTGGCACCGACTGCCGCCGTGTGGGCGTTGTCGAAGAACCTCGCCAGCGGCGGCCGCACGTCGACGGCATCGAGGTCGCGCCAGTGGATCACCGCCTGCCCGCCCTCCGCCTGGGCGCAAACCTGCAGCGTCGCGCCCGCGCGCATCACGCTGGCCGCATATGCCGCGACCTTGGCGAGCAGATCGCGCAGCTCGTTCTCTATCGCCAGCACGGGAACGGCCTCTGGCGGCAATTGGATGTCGAGGCGGATGCCCCGGCAGGCCGGGGCGGCATCGAGCAGCGGCCGCAGGTCCTGTACGCGGCTCGCGCCCAGCCTTTGCTGCGCCTCGTCGCGGGCCTGCGCCGCGAGCTCGCGCGCCCTCGCGCCCTGCCGCAGGTTGGTGATGAACAGCGAAAACATCATGCAGGCCACGCCGGCCATGCCGAGGAGGATCACGCCGGCGATGACCGTGCCGAGGTTGCCGGAGTGCAATTGCGCCCCGGTCATCAACGGGCTCCTGGAGCCTGGGCGTCGGGTTGGCCCGGCATGCCGCGCATGCAGCCGTCCCGCGCGCCGTCGCAGGCTTCCCAGCCGAGCGGCGGCGGCCTGCGCGCGCCGTAGTTCATCGGCGGCCCTTCGCCGCGAAAGCCCGGCGCGGGACCATGGAGCATGGGTGGAGGGGGCGGAGGCAGCATGATGCAGCCGGCCAGGCCGCCGGCCATCAGCACGCTCGCAAAGAGT
>NZ_AKIW01000044.1 GCF_000282635.1 Variovorax sp. CF313 | reverse complement strand
GCCGCCGCGGCCCTTGAGCATGAGGTAGGGCGCGTTGGTCATGCTTTCCATGCCGCCCGCCACCATCACCTCGTGCGTGCCGGCCAGCAGCAGGTCGTGCGCGAGCATCGCGGCCTTCATGGCCGAGCCGCACATCTTGCTGAGCGTGACCGCGCCCGCGCTGTCGGGCAGGCCGCCCTTGTAGGCCGCCTGGCGCGCCGGGGCCTGGCCCTGGCCGGCCATCAGGCAGTTGCCGAACAGCACTTCGCCCACGCTTTCGGGCGCGATGCCGGCGCGCTCGACAGCGGCCTTGATGGCTGCGCCGCCGAGGTCGTGCGCGGAGAGGGAAGAAAAGTCGCCTTGAAAGCCCCCCATGGGGGTGCGGGCGGCGCCGACGATGACGATGGATTCGGACACTGGATTTCCTTGAATGATCTGAGAGGATTTACTTCGGCGGGAGTCGAATCGCTCCGTCGAGACGAATCACCTCGCCGTTGAGCATGTCGTTCTCGATGATGTGCTTCGCCAGCTTGGCGTAGTCCTCGGGCGTGCCGAGGCGCGACGGGAAAGGCACGCTGGCGGCCAGCGCGTCCTGCACTTCCTGAGGCATGCCGAAGAGCATGGGCGTGCCGAAGATGCCGGGGGCGATGGTCATGTTGCGGATGCCGTTGCGCGCCAGGTCGCGGGCAATGGGGAGCGTCATGCCGACCACGCCACCCTTGGAGGCGCTGTAGGCGGCCTGGCCGATCTGGCCGTCGTAGGCCGCGACCGAAGCAGTCGAAATCAGCACGCCGCGCTCGCCGGTGGCTTCGGGCTCGTTCTTGCTCATCGCGTCGGCCGCGACGCGGATCATGTTGAAACTGCCGATCAAGTTGACCGTGACGGTCTTGCTGAAGGTGGCCAGCGCGTGCGGGCCGTTCTTGCCCACGGTTTTCTCGGCCGGGGCGATGCCGGCGCAGTTGACGAGGCCGACCAGCTTGCCCAGCTTGAGCGCGGCGGCCACAGCCGCCTGGCCGTCGGTCTCCTGGCTCACGTCGCATTGGACGAACACGCCGCCGATGTCACGCGCGACGGCTTCGCCCTTGTCGGCCTGCATGTCGGCGATCACCACCTTGCCGCCGTTCGCAGCCAGCATGCGCGCTGCACCTTCACCGAGGCCCGAAGCGCCCCCGGTCACGATAAAAACCTTGCCGTCGATCTGCATTTTTCTTTTTTCTTGGATGCGCCTCTCAGGCGCGTTCGTAAAGAGTCACCACACAGGCGCCACCCACTCCAAGGTTGTGCTGGAGCGCGAGCCGCGCGTTTTCTACTTGCCGTGCTCCGGCTGTGCCTCGCAACTGCTGAACCAGTTCGGTGCACTGGGCAAGTCCGGTGGCGCCGAGCGGGTGGCCCTTGGAGAGCAAGCCGCCTGAGGGATTGGTCACTACCTTGCCGCCGTAGGTGTTGTCTCCATCGCAGACGAATTGCTCGGCGCCGCCTTCGGGGCAGAGACCGAGGGCCTCATAGCTGATCAATTCGTTATGCGCAAAGCAATCATGAAGTTCGACCACGTCGATGTCGTCGGGACCGACACCTCCCAGTTCGTACACCTTCTGTACGGCCGCTTTGGCCATTCCGAAGCCCACCACCTCACGCATGTCGTCTGCACCAAAGGTCGCGGGGCCATCTGTGGTCATGGCCTGCGCGCGGATACGGACATCCCGATTCAGACCATGGCGCTCGGCAAACCCCTCACTGCACAGAACAGCGGCGGCCGCGCCACAGGTAGGCGGACAAGCCATGAGGCGGGTCATGACACCGGGCCACAGAATTGGAGCATTAAGGACGTCGTTTTCCGTCACCACATTCCGGAACAAAGCCAATGGATTGTTGGCCGCATGACGGCTGGCTTTGGCTCGAATCTTCGCAAAGGTGGAGAGTCGCGTGCCGTACTGCTGCATGTGCGCGAATCCTGCACCTCCGAAGTAGCGCAGTGCCAGCGGTATTTCGCGTCGGCCAACCAGTTCATCGGTTGCCTCGTCGAACCGGTCGAAAGGACTTGGCCGGTCAGTGAAGACGGTTCCGAGTGCTCCGGGGTTCATGTGCTCGAACCCCAAGGCCAGCACGCATTCCGCGGCGCCACTGGCCACCGCCTGGCGCGCCAGGAACAACGCAGTGGATCCGGTCGCGCAATTGTTGTTTACGTTGACGATGGGGATACCGGTCATGCCGACCTCATAGAGCGCACGTTGTCCTGCAGTCGAGTCGCCATACACGTATCCGACATAGGCCTGCTCGATCTGTTCGTAAGCAATCCCGGCGTCCGTCAGCGCCAGATTCACCGCCTTTTTCGCCATCTGAGGGTATGGCTCATGCATGCTGGGCTTGGCGAACGGCACCATGCCGACGCCGGTAACGAAGACCTGATTGCTCATCTAGAAATCCTTGGTAAATGTGTGCGGTTAAGTGAGAGTGAGCCAAGCTTGGCGACGGCGGTCAAACTTCAAGCCATTCCTTGCGGGTGGCGCCGTCGGCACGGAGGCTGTCCGGCGTGCCGTCGAACACGATGCTGCCGTGGCCCATGACGAGCGCGCGATCGGAGATCTGCATCGCGATGGTGAGCTTCTGCTCGATCAGCAGCACCGAGATGCCCTTGTCCTTCAGCGTGCGCAGGTACTGCCCCACCAGTTCGACGATCTTGGGCGCCAGGCCCTCGGTCGGCTCGTCGATGATGATGAGGTCGGGGTCGCCCATGAGCGTGCGGCACAGCGTGAGCATCTGCTGCTCGCCGCCCGAGAGCACGCCGGCCTCGGTGTGCTGGCGTTCCTTCAGGCGCGGGAACATGCCGTACATGTCGTCGAACGACCAGCGGCTGCCTTTGCCCGAGCCCTTCTGCCCCAGCAGCAGGTTCTGGTGCACCGTGAGCTTGGGGAAGATGTCGCGGTTCTCGGGCACGTAGCCGATGCCGAAGTGCGCGATCTCGTAGGCCTTGCGGCGCAGGATGTCCTGCCCCTTCCAGTGCAGGCCGCCTTCGGCATGCACCAGGCCCATGATGGCCTTGGCGGTGGTCGAGCGGCCCGAGCCGTTGCGGCCCAGCAGCGCGACGATCTCGCCCGGATGCACGTCGAAGGAAACGCCATGCAGCACATGGCTCTTGCCGTAGTAGGCGTGGATGTCTTGAAGCTTCAGCATCTCAGTGTCCCGCTCCCTGTGCGTCGGCGACCGACGATCCGAGATACGCCTCCTGCACGCGCGCGTTGGCGCGAACGGCGGCGGGCGTGTCGAAGGCGATGACCTCGCCATACACCACCACCGCGATCTTGTCGGCCAGCCCGAACACCACGCCCATGTCGTGCTCCACCGTCAGCAGCGTCTTGCCGACGGTCACGTACTTGATGAGCGAGATGAAATGCGAAGTCTCGGTCTTGCTCATGCCGGCCGTGGGTTCGTCCAGCAGGATCACGCTGGCGCCGCCCGCGATGGTCACGCCGATCTCCAGTGCGCGCTGCTCGGCGTAGGTGAGGTTCACCGCGTGCACGTCGCGCTTCTTCTCCAGGCCGATTTGCCTGATGAGCTCTTCGGTACGCTCGTTGGCGTCGTCGAGGTTTGAGAGAAAGCGCAGGAAGGTGTATTTGTAGCCCAGGCTCCACAGCACGCCGCAGCGCAGGTTCTCGAAGACGCTGAGCTTCGGGAAGATGTTGGTGATCTGGAAGCTGCGCGAGAGGCCCAGCCGGTTGATCTCGTAGGGCTTCTTGCCGTCGATGCGCTCGCCGTTGAGCAGCACCTCGCCGCTGGTGGGCGTGAGCCGCCCGCTGATCAGGTTGAACAGCGTCGACTTGCCCGCTCCGTTCGGGCCGATGATGGCCACGCGCTCCCCGGCGTTCACCGCCAGGTCCACGCCGCGGATGATTTCGGTCTTGCCGAAATTCTTGCGCAGGTTCTTGAGTTCGAGTGCAGAGGTCATGCTGTTGCCGCCGCTCACGCAGCCTCCCGGCGCTTGATCTCGGCTTCGATGAGCTCCTGTGCGTATCCCCAAGTGCGCACGAAGCGGCGCCGCGCGATCTCCAACAGCGCACCGCCGACGATCAGTAGTGCGGCCGAGGCCAACCAGCACACTGGATTAGATGTATCGAGCGTGAAGCCCAGGAAAGGCAGTTGCGGCCCCTGCGCTGCATCGAGCTGCATGTGATAGATCATCTCGACGAGGGCCGCCGCGCTGCCCGCGAATACCGCACCGCTCGAGAGCAGGCCCAGGTAGAGCCACCAGAACGGCTTGAAGCGGTCGAACTTGGCGACGCGCAGATTCATCATGACCAGGCTCGCCACGCCACCCGGTGCGAACATCACCATGAACAGGAACACCAGTCCGAGGTACAGCAGCCAAGCCTTGCTGAGTTCCGACAGCATCACCGAGGCGAACACCAGCAGCACCGCGCCGATGATCGGTCCGAAGAAGAAGGTCGCGCCACCGAGGAAAGTGAACAGCAGGTAGCTGCCCGAACGCACGCCGTTGAGACTGTCCACCGCGTTCACGATCTCGAAATTGACGGCAGCCAGCCCACCACCGACACCGGCAAAGAAGCCCGCAATGATGAAGGCGAAGTAGCGCACGCGCTGTGTGTTGTAGCCGATGAACTCGACCCTCTCCGGGTTGTCGCGCACCGCGTTCAGCATGCGTCCGAGCGGCGTTCCGGTGAAGGCATACATCAGCGCGGTGCAGACGAAGCAGTACGCGGCGATCAGGTAGTACACCTGCAACTGAGGCCCGAAGGTCACGCCGAAGAAAGGCGTTCCGTACACGCGGTTGGTGGTCACGCCCCCCTCGCCGCCGAAGAAGCTCGGAAACATCAACGCCATCGACGCAACGAGCTCACCCAGGCCGAGCGTGATCATCGCGAAGGTCGTGCCCGATTTCTTGGTGCTGACGTAGCCGAACAAGAAGGCGAAAAACAGACCCGCGAGACCACCGACCAGCGGGATCAGCACCAGGGGAACGGGCAGGCTGCCGTTGGTCGCGAGATTCATCGCATGGACCGCAACGAAAGAGCCGAGGCCGGTGTAGACCGCGTGGCCGAAACTCAACATACCGCCCTGCCCGAGAAGAATGTTGTAGCTCAGACAGATGATGATCATGTAGCCAATCTGCGAGAGCATCGTCAACGCCAGGCTGCTGCGGAATACGTGCGGCGCAGCGATCAGCGCGACGGCGAACAGCGACCAAATGAGAAGACGGGCAATGTTCCAAGGCTTGAGACGGCCGTAGCGCAAAGAGGCTGGCGTCGGGGAAGCGGCGTTCATGTGAATGGCGGGGTTCGTCACGTCTAGTCCTCGCGGGTGCCCAGCAGCCCCTTGGGACGGAAGATCAGGATCAGCACGAGAAACAGGTAGGGAAGGATTGGCGCAACCTGCGAGATCGTGAGCTTGAGCAGTTCATAGCCGAAGGTCTGTTCGCTGACTGCAACGCCAAGCGCGCGCAGGCCAGTGGCGACCGAATGGTCCATCGCGACCGCGAAGGTCTGGATGATCCCGATCAGCAGCGACGCCAAAAAAGCACCGGCCAGCGATCCCATGCCGCCGACAACAACAACCACGAAGATGATCGAGCCAACCGACGCGGCCATCGCCGGTTCGGTCACGTATGTATTTCCGCCGATCACGCCAGCCAGGCCAGCGAGGGCTGCGCCACCGCCGAAAACCAGCATGAAGACGCGCGGCACGTTGTGACCCAGTGCCTCGACCATCTCGGGATGTTTGAGCGCGGCCTGGATCACCAGCCCGATGCGGGTGCGAGTGAGCAACAGCCAGACCGAGAGCAACATCAGCAGCGCCACCAGCATGACGAAGGAGCGGGACCGGGGAAACTGAATGCCGTAGAGCGTGAAAAGCGAACCCTGCAGCGCCTGAGGCAAGCCATAGGGCACCGGCGAACGGCCCCAGAGAAGCTGAACCACTTCGAGGATCAGGTACGACAGGCCGAAGGTCACCAGAAGCTCGGGCACATGGCCGAACCTGTGCACGCGCCGCAGACTGAAACGCTCGAAGGCCGCACCCAGTGCGAACACCACCAGCGGCGCAACGACCAGCGTCGGCCAGAAACCGATGACGCCCGACAGCGTGTATGCGAAATACGCTCCCAGCATGTAGAAACTGGCGTGCGCAAAATTGAGCACACCCATCATGCTGAAAATCAGCGTCAGCCCGGAGCTCAGCATGAACAGCAGCAACCCGTAACTCACGCCGTTCAGAAGCGAGATGACGAAAAACTCCATGACCCACCTTGGTCTGCATAAATTGGCATGACGGGCGCAGCCCGTCTATCGAAACGCAGGGATACCTGACGGCCCCCTGCTCAGTCCAGACGCGAAGCTCAGCCTGCTGACGGGCGCCTCATCTGGCAACTGGTGGGCGTACTGGAGACCTTCGAATCCAGCTGCTTGACCGGTACAAAGCCGTAGCCGGTGTTCTCGACGCTATAGGGGTGTTGCTTATCGTTCTTCTGCCACTTGGTGATGAACATGGGTTGCTGGAGTTGATGATCCGCAGCGCGCATTTGCACATCACCTGAGAAGCCCTTGATCGACAAGCCTTCCATTGCCCTGGCCACCTTGACGGGGTTGGTGGACTGAGCTTTGGCCATTGCAGCGCCCAGCAGTTGAATCCCGGTGGCGCTTGCGGACATGTAGAAGTCATCGTTGAATTTCTTCTTGAACTCCGACCTGATCTGACCCAGCTCTCCCTCCGGGTTGGAATGACCGAGGGTGATGACGTAGACCTCGCTCTCACCACCGGCAGCCAGCACCGTAGGGGTACCGGTCGTTTCCGCGTAGTACGTGTACATGGGAACCTTCAAGCCGGCTTCGTTGATCGCCTTGACCAGCAGCGTCAGGTCCTGCCCCCAATTGCCAGTGACGATGGTGTCCGCCCCCGATTGCTTGATCTTGGCCGCGTACGGGGCGAAGTCCTTCACCTGGCCGATCGGAACCAGGTCTTCACCAACGATCTTCACGTCAGGCCGATTGCGCTCGATGGCCGTCTTGAAGTACGAGGCGACTTGCTGTCCGTGAGAGTAATTCTGGTTGATCAAGAATACCTTCTTGACACTGGCCTGATCTTTCATGAACGCAGTCAGCGCTTCCATGTGCATGGAAGTGTCCGGGTACAGGCGGAAGTGCCAGAAGTTGCACTTCTCGTTGGTGAGGGCTGGGTCGACAGCTGCGTAGTTCAGATACACGACCTCTTTGCCAGGATTTCGATCATTGTGTTTAGCGACTGCATCAATGATCGCCGCCGCGGCACCTGACCCATTGCCCTGAACAATGTAGCTAAAGCCCTGGTCGATAGCTGATCTGACGGTGTTCAGGCTCTCCTGCGGAGACCCCTTGTTGTCGAAGCCGACAACTTCGAAATTAACTCCGGCCGGGTTTTTCCCGGAATAGTGGGACGCGGCGAACTGCCAGCTTTTGAGCAGGTTCTGGCCGACATTGGCAAAGGGCCCCGACAACGGATCCATGAACGCGATGCGGACGGTCTCGCCCTTCTGGGCGTACGCCACGCCCGACACGGCAACGATGACAGAAACAGCAACGGTTTTCAGGACAGAACGCACAGAGACTCCTCGGAAGATGTGGACGAACTTTAAGGAGCCTGGCGCGCCGCGCCCATCGGACGATTCCGAGCGGACGCTAGGGAAAACACGGCAGGACTGGCGCCTCAAATTTCTATGATTGAGGTATGTCGGACTCCCTCATCGACCCTTCACCCAACGTGCCATTCCAGGCGATGATCGAGCAGTCGCTGGCGGGCATCTATGTGTTGCAGGATGAGCGCTTCGTCTACTCGAACAAGACGTGGGCCAACATGATCGGGTACACGCCGGAAGAGCTTGTGAACATGACTCTGAAGCAGCTGTGCGCACCGGACGTGTACGAGCGCGTTCGGGAAGGCTACTACCGACGCCTCAACGGAGAGATCCACAGCATGCGATTCCTTTCGCGTGGCGTGCATCGTGACGGTCATATCGTGCATATAGAGATCCACGGCTCCTTCATGATCTATCAGGGGCGGCCTGCGGTCGGCGGCGTGGGCATCGACATGTCGGAACGGGTTGAACAAGACGAGGCACTGCGGCGCTCGCGCGAACAGTTGCAGGAACTGCTTGCCTATACCAGCCGCAAGCTGGAGGATCAACGCCTCAGTTTTGCGCGCGACGTGCATGACGAACTGGGCGGCATGTTGACTGCCCTGAAGATGGACGCGACCCGCATCCTGCGTCGCGTTGACACAGACGAACTTCGGGACATGACTCTGAACGTGCTGGATTTAGCGCAAAAAACCATCGAGAACGTCAAGGCGATCTCCGAATCCCTGCGGCCCAGTGCGCTGGATCACGTCGGCCTGGGTCCTGCGATCACGCGTGATCTGGAGCAATTCTCCGAGCGCTCCGGAGTGATCCACTCGTTGCGATGCGAAGCCATATCGCTGCGTCTTCCACCCAAAAGGGCCAATGCGGTCTATCGGATCTTCCAGGAGGGCTTGACCAACGTAGCACGGCATGCCAACGCAAGATTCGTCAAGGTCAGTCTCTCGCAACAGAGCGAGTGGCTAGAGATGGAACTATGCGACGACGGCTGCGGATTCGTACCTGCCATGCAGGACCGTCGATCTCTCGGTCTGTTGAGCATGACGGAGCGAGCGCGCGAAGTGGGAGGGCAGTTGGACATCATCAGCTCTCCCGGCAATGGCGCCCGGCTCCTGCTTCGTGTACCACTCTTGTGAAATCGATACACCCATGATCCGAGTTCTGGTGGTCGACGACCACACCATCTTCCGCTCGGGGGTTCAGCGGCTGCTCCTTGACGAGGCCGACGTGCGCGTGACAGCCGAGGCCCGCAATGGAGCAGAAGCGCTTGAAGAACTTCGCTCGCACTCATGCGATGTGGTCCTCTTGGACATCAACATGGAGGGACGCAGCGGCCTGGATGTTCTTGCGTCGATGCGCGCGCTTCCACATTGCCCACCGGTCCTGGTGCTGTCCATGTACCCGGAAGAACAGTATGCAATGGTTGCAGTGAAGGCTGGCGCCAGCGGTTACCTTCAGAAGGACTCGGAGCCTGCGGAATTGATCCGTGCCATTCGCGAAGCAGCCGGTGGCGGTAGCTATTTGAGCGCGCGCGCGGCGCCGCTCGTCAGAGACCGGATGCGCGGCATCGACGACCGGCCTCCTCACCAGCGGCTTTCGGTCCGCGAGCACCAGATCATGCTGATGATCGTCAAGGGTATGTCCGTCACAGAGATCGGGGAGGAAATGCTGATCAGCGTGAAAACTGTCAGCACACATCGAACGAATCTGTTGGAGAAGCTGGGCGTAGCGGGCACCGCTGAACTCGTGATGTACGCCGTACGCAACGGCTTGGTGCACTGAGCCCGGCACTCGATTTCCCGGCGACAAGGCTTGCAAGCGGCTGTACAGCTGTACGTTGTACCTGCTCGCAAGGACGTTCAACGTAAGGATCGGCCCGCGGCTTGTCCCTGAACGTCTCCTTCATGGAGGGGTTGAGAGTCACATTGCCCGGCCATCGAAGTTTTGAACTGGGATCGTCGCGAGGTCAATGTTCTCTATGCACCGAAGATTCACAGCGGCGACGGCGTTGCCTTTGGGATCTGTGCCTTCGCCAAAGACATGAATTCCGCACTTAGGGCAGAAGCGATGCTTGATGACATGTTTGTTGAACTGGTAGGTGCCTGCCGCTTCGTCTGGAGTCTTTAGCCGAAGACTGGTGCGCGGGACAAACCACAGGAGCGAAGCTCTTCTTGCGCACATGGAGCAGTTGCAGGCCAGAGCACCATTGATAGCGCCCTCGACTTCGATGGCGACATTGCCACAGTGGCAGCCTCCGGCAAAAGTAGCGGTCATGATGCTCAGGGTGGCGTGGGGCGGACAACCCTACTCTACCAAGCCGGAAGCATCGCATGATGCATCATGAAGCCGCTATGGGAACAGTTGCATGCCGGCTACAACTGGAGAGGTCCCGGGTGCCAACCTGCAGCCACGCGCAAGGCCCCCCAAAAATGAACGCGTTGTGGGCCAATCGGCCCACAACGTGAGGTCTACTTTATGGCGCTTCCGCGGCCGTCCGAATAGGAGAGCCATGTACCACCGAGCGAAGTAGCGCCAACGCTTGGCTTTTGGTAGTCGCAAACACCGGTCGAGAACACCGCGCTTAACCGGACCAGCTGTGCGTCCGACAATGATGCAGGGTAATCGGAGCGCTGGATCGGCCTGAGCTGACATTTCAAAACATCATCGGTCAGCGGCGCACCAGCGACTAGCCGTGGATTGCGATGGAATGGGTAGAGCGTTCCACACATGCCGGAGTTACTGATATCGGCGTGCTCTGCAATTCGCGTCCCAGTAGAATCAAAACAGGTGTCCTCGAGCCCAGAGGGTTTGTTGGCGAGAACTTTGGCTGCCTGCGATGAGTAAGAGGCTGTATCTGACTTGATGCTCGTGAGCCACTGATCCATACGAGTCAAAACTTCGTCCATCAGCGGTTGCGTAATCGCCGGTCCGCGATAGATCACCTGGTTCCCCGCCGAACCGGCTCTTTCAAGGCGTGCCCTCGAAACGAGCGATCGCACGCTGTCATGGACATCGCCAGCGAGATCGGTGTAGTTTCTCCAATCCAGAATCGGAATTCCCGAAAGATTCTCCATCTGATTCACTCGACCGTTCGCAAAGGCGGCGTTCAGTGCTGCAGCGGGCGCCGTCATTCGAGCGGACTGCAGGTTTCCGTCCTTGTCGTAGCCCCCAACAAACTCATTGAGTTGAACAAACTGCTCTGCAGTGATGTCTCCCGCCTGGAATGCGCTCAGGCCGTATTGCACGCCTTCATTGTCCAACGGCCGATACGCAAATCCGTCGGCCGGATCTATGCCAAGCATGTTTTTCTGGGTGTCATAGACGGTACAGCGTGCCCCAGCTGGGTTTGTGGCAGGGTCATAGAGTTCAGATGCGGGAATTGCCAATGAGCAATTGTTTAACTCATATGTGTTGCCGCCATAAACAATCGGTGGATAAGCTGTTCGCTTCGCAGTAACGAGTCCAGGTGCATAGCTTGCCTGCCATGCGTTGGTACAGGTTTTCCAAGTCCCATATCCCGATACGGCTGTCTTTTGGGCGTCCGACCAAGCCAGAGAAGAGCTGTTGGTAAAGGCACGATCAAGCAGCGGACAGTCCATTGCAGAGGGCATCACGGAGACAAGATCCGAAAAGGATTCACCAGGCGCGATTCCGTCGAGAATTCCCGGGTAGTTGTTGGCGATCCCGCGCTGCAAAATGGAGCCGCCTGACAGCCCCCAGCCCATCAAGTACATCGGCACGCCATATGTTTTGATGAACCGCTCCTTCACCATCGCCGCAGTCTCTGCGCCAAGCACGTCGTTCGCATTGGTGCCAAACACGTCAAGCGTCGACCCAAGCACGGCAAAGCCGCGGGAGAGTATGGCTGTTTCCAAGACACCACTGACGGGTGATAAACCTGTGCTGGTGCCTTGCGTATAACCAGCTCCAGTAGATCCACCGAAGACGAAAACAGCCTTCTTGTTCCATCCGGCATAGCTCTTCACAGGAGCGGGTGTGCCCTCGACGGTGGGGTCGAACAACACGGCCATTTGGTAGATCCCACGGTTCAGTGTTCCCGTTTCGTGACGTACGATCAGATTAACCGTACGCCCGTCGCTGGTCGTGGTTGTCTGCACATCTGCCGGCAGTGCTGATGGCAACACCTTCCAAGTGGCCTGGCCCTTTGGGAGATACAGATAGAGCACCTTGGTTGGCGCGTTGCAGTTTTCATCCACGGGATCGCCGAGAGTTGATCCATCCGGCAGCTTGAATGATGCCGTTTGACACACCCAGGGTTTTTGATGAGGCCCTGAGAAGATGGGCCCGTTGATATCGTGATTCTGGATTTTGACGGAGCCCGATTGACCTCCTGCACTCACATCGATGATGTTGTCGCCCATGGAGAGCCCGGTGATCAGTCCTATCGCAGTTCGATCGCCGACTTTGCTCAACACGGCAGGTTGTACAACCTGGTTCACAGCGACCTTTAGCGCCGTGAGGTCGGTGTCGGCCGGCACAGTGACTTGGACAAGCGCGCTTCCACCACTCACCATGTCCGTGCGACTCGACAAGATGGAGACTACCGGTGGGCCGCTCTGCGCGGGAGGTGCACCATCGGAAGGTGCAATGCCCTGCACGGGGGCAAACGTGACGCCGTGGTTGTCAGACCCACCGCAACCACCTACTAGTCCAGTACCCAAGGCGGCCGAAATCGCTAAAAGCCGCATCGCTTTTCCGTTCATGATGTCTCCATACTTGTTTCTTTATCGAACAGCTGCTTACCATCTGCCATGGAGGTTCTCGCTAAACCATCGACGACGCACGTATGACATTCGAAGCATGGAAAGCAAAGGGACATCCTCGAAAGAGGTAAGCCAACTTTAAGAAGTCCAGGGCGACACTCCCATCGGACGATTCCGAGAGGTCGCTAGGGAAAACACGACCGCACCTTGGCCGACACCCCCTGACGCTCACGCCAGCGCGCGTTG
>NZ_AKIW01000043.1 GCF_000282635.1 Variovorax sp. CF313 | reverse complement strand
CCGGCCTTCGGCCTCCTCCTTTATTTCGCTGCGCAAGGCACCCCGCCGGCGTGATCGATCAGAGCACTTGTTGATCGGCCAGCACAAGAGCAGCGCTCGTTGTGCACAGGGCGCCGGGTGCTCCCCGCAGCGAAATAAAGGAGGAGCCGAAGGCGGGGGACATTCGCGGAGGGGAGTACCCGGTGGCCTGTGCACGCGCCCCGAACAAGCGCACCTGAAACAACACAAACAACCCGCGATGGATCACTGAGATGGAAGCGCTTCTGAATCCTTCTTCGACCCCTGCGCCGGACAAGAGCCTGCTGCGCACCTGGGGCCCGCTCGCACTGATCCTGGTGCTCGTCGCGCTGCCATTCCTGCCGCTGCCCGACTTCTGGATCATCCAGCTCAACTACATCGGCATCTACACCCTGCCCGTGCTCGGCCTCGTGCTGCTCACCGGCGTCGGCGGCCTCACCTCCTTCGGGCAGGCGGCCTTCGTGGGCATCGGCGCGTACACCACCGCCTACCTCACGGTGAACACCGGCCTGTCGCCGTGGGTCACGCTGTTCATCGGCCTGGCGCTCACCGGCCTCAGCGCCGCGTTCATCGGCGCGATCACGCTGCGCATGTCAGGCCACTACCTGCCGCTGGCGACCATCGCGTGGGCGCTGTCGCTGTACTACCTCATGGGCAACCTCGATGCGCTCGGCAAGTACGACGGCATCCTGGGCGTGAAGGGGCTGTCGCTGTTCGGTTTCGAGTTCGGCCAGCAGCGGCTGTTCTACGGCGTGGTCTGGGCTTTCGCGATCCTCGCTGCGTTCGCGGTGATCCGCCTGCTCGATTCGCGCAGCGGCCGCGCCATCCGTTCGCTGGCCGGCGGCTCGCAGATGGCCGAGGCCATGGGCGTGAACACGCTGCGCTTCAAGATCGGCATCTTCGTGCTGGCGGCCATGCTCGCATCGATCTCGGGCTGGCTGTTCGCGCACTTCCAGCGCACGGTGAACCCTTCGCCCTTCGGCCTGAAGATGGGCATCGAATACCTGTTCATGGCGGTGCTCGGCGGCGCGGCCCACGTGTGGGGTGCCATTGCCGGTGCCGGCGTGGTCAAGCTGCTCGAAGACCAATTGCAGGTGCTGCTGCCCAAGCTGATCGGCACGGCCGGCAGCTACGAGCTGATCGTGTTCGGCATCATGATCGTGCTGGTGCTCAAGTACCTGCCCAGCGGGCTGTGGGCCTTCGTCGACCGGCGCCTGCCGCGTCCGCGCCGCAGCGTCGACTGGCAGAACGCCAAGGACCTGCCCGCACGCGCCAAGCCGGCCGCCGGCGAGGTGGTGCTCGACGTGCAGGCCATCCGCAAGACCTTCGGCGGGCTGGTGGCGGTGAACGACATCAGCTTCCAGACACGCGCCGGCCAGATCGTCGGCCTCATCGGGCCGAACGGCGCGGGCAAGTCGACCACCTTCAATCTCGTGACCGGCGTGCTCGGGCTTTCGGGCGGCGCGGTGCGCTTCCGTGGCGAGGCCATCGGCGGGCTGGGCGCGCGGCAGATCGCGCAGCGCGGCGTGTCGCGCACCTTCCAGCACGTGAAGATGGTGGCCGACATGACGGTGCTCGAGAACGTGGCGCTGGGCGCCCATCTGCGCGGCCACAAGGGCGCCATCGCCGCCATGCTGCGCATCGACCGCACGGAAGAGCGCGCACTGTTCCGCGAGGCCGAGCGCCAGCTGCAGCGCGTGGGCATGGGCGACTACCTGCACGAGATCGCGGGCAACCTCGCCATGGGCCAGCAGCGCCTGCTGGAGATTGCGCGCGCACTGTGCGCCGACCCAGCCCTGCTGCTGCTCGACGAGCCCGCGGCCGGCCTGCGCCACAAGGAAAAGGAAGCGCTGGGCAAGGTGCTGCGGCAGCTGCGCAGCGAAGGCATGAGCATCCTGCTGGTGGAGCACGACATGGGGCTGGTGATGGACATCTGCGACCACATCGTGGTGATGGAATTCGGCACGCACCTGATGGAGGGCACGCCTGCCGAGGTGCAGAACAGCGACAAGGTGCGCGCGGCCTACCTCGGAACGGAGCATTGAGATGACCACACCCCCCCTGCTCCACATCCGCGACCTGCACGCCGGCTACGGCCGTGCCGAAGTGCTGCACGGCATCGACCTGAAGGCCGGCCAGGGCAGCGTCGTCACCGTGATCGGCCCGAACGGAGCCGGCAAATCCACGCTGCTCAATGCGCTGATGGGCGTGCTGCCTTCGAAGGGCGTCATCGAGTTCAAGGGCCAGCCCATCTCCACGATGACGCTCGAAGAGCGCGTGATGCTCGGCATCGCGCTCGTGCCCGAGAAGCGCGAGCTGTTCGGCACCATGCCGGTGGAAGACAACCTCGTGCTCGGCGGTTTTCGCCAGGTGCGGCTGCGCAACAAGCAGTGGCGCGACCGCATCGACGAGGTCTACACGCTGTTCCCGCGCCTGAAGGAGCGCCGCACGCAACTGGCCGGCACGCTGTCGGGCGGCGAGCGGCAGATGCTGGCGGTGGGCCGCGCGCTGATGTCGCGCCCCACGCTGCTGATGCTCGACGAACCCAGCCTGGGCCTTGCGCCGCTGGTGGTGCAGGAAATCTTCCGCACGGTCGATGCGCTGCGCGCCACGGGCGTCACCATCCTGCTGGTCGAGCAGAACGCACGCGCCGCGCTCGAAGTGGCCGACCACGGCTATGTGCTCGAGATGGGCAGCGTGAGTCTCGAAGGCGAAGCGAAGAAGCTGGCAGTCGATTCGCGCGTGATCGACACCTACCTGGGCGCGGCAAGAAAAGCCGCCTGAAGAAAGTGCCGCGGCCTGCGCGGCAAGGAGACAACATGAACCGACAGCAGCGCCCCCTTTCCCTCGGCCTGTGCGCGACCGCGATCGGCGTTGCCGCCTTGCTTGTGGCCTGTGCGGGGCGTCCACCCGCAGCGCACGCACCGCTGGCCGCCGCGCGTCCCGGCACGCTGCAGGCCTGCACCGACCTCGCCGCGCGTGCCGCGCTGCCGGGCACGGCCTACACCTCGGCCACCGAGGTGCCCGCGGGCGCCGTCACGGTCGGCGGCGTCGCGATGAGCGCTCCCGCGCACTGCCTCGTACAGGGCCGCATGAACGAACGCACGAGCCCGGTCGACAACCAGCGCTACGCCGTCGGCTTCGAGATGCGGCTGCCCGTGGCATGGAACGGCCGCTTCTTCTACCAGGCCAATGGCGGGCTCGACGGCGTGGTGGTGCCCGCGATCGGCGGCATCGGTGGTGGCGGCCCGCGCAGCAGCGCGCTGCAGATGGGCTTTGCCGTCATCAGTTCCGACGCCGGCCACGCGGGATCGATGGGGCCGCGCTTCGGGCTCGACCCGCAGGCACGGCTCGACTACGGCTACAACGCCGTCGCGCAGCTCACGCCGATGGCGAAGAACCTGATCGCCAAGGCCTACGGGCGCGGACCCGACCGCTCGTACTTCGGCGGCTGCTCCAACGGCGGCCGGCATGCGATGGTGGCCGCGGTGCGTTCGGCGCAGCAGTACGACGGCATCCTCGCGGGCGACCCCGGCTTCAACCTGCCGAAGGCGGCGGTGGCACAGCTCTACGGCGCGCAGCAATACGCGGCCGTGGCCAGCGCGAAGACGCCGGCCGGCCAGCCCGATCTGCAGAGCGCCTTCACCCCGGCCGAGATGAAGCTCGTGGCCGACAAGGTGCTGCAGCGCTGCGATGCACTCGATGGATTGGCCGACGGCATCGTGTCGAACGTGCAGGCCTGCCAGGCACGCTTCGACATCCAGGCGGACGTGCCCACCTGCGCCGCCGGCACGCGCGATGGCATGTGCCTGAGCGCGCCGCAGAAGAACGCACTCGCCAACGTGTTCGTCAAGAGTGCGCGCAACAGCGCAGGCCAGCCGCTCTACAGCAGCTTCCCGTTCGACGCTGGCGTGAGCGGCAGCAACTGGCGCGAGTGGAAGTTCGCAAGTCCGCCGACGCGCGACGCGGGTGCCGTGGGCTTCATCTTCACCACGCCACCGCTGGCCGAGCGGCCGCAGGGCCTGCCCTTCGCGCTGGGCTTCGACATGGACCGCGACGCACCGCGCATCGCGGCCACCGACGGTGTGTTCCACGAGTCGGCGCTATCGTTCATGACGCCGCCGGACGCGGCCAACCTGGGCGCGCTGCGCGACAGGGGCGGCCGCATGATCGTCTACCACGGCACCAGCGACCCGGTGTTCTCGTCCGACGATACCGCCGCCTGGTACGAGCGTGTGCAGGCCGCGAACGGCGGCGATGCCTCTTCGTTCGCGCGCTACTTCCCGGTGCCCGGCATGAACCACTGCGCAGGCGGCCCGGCCACCGACCAGTTCGACATGCTGAGCGCGCTGGTCGACTGGGTCGAGCAGGGCAAGGCGCCCGCATCGGTCACGGCCGCCGCGCGCGGTGCGGGCACGCCGGTGCCCAACGCCGAAGTGCCCGCCAACTGGTCGGCGCAGCGCACGCGGCCGCTGTGCCCCTACCCACAGGTCGCCACCTACACCGGCGGCGACACGGAGCGCGCGAGCGGCTTCGCCTGCAAGCCCCCTGCCCCTTAGATTTCCGCTCCCCGATGGACTATCAACCCCGCCCCGAAGACGTTCGTTTTCTGCTCAATGCCGTGCTCGATGCGCCCGCGCGCCTGGCCGCGCTCGCGCCCTTTGCAGAAGTCGACGAGGCGCTGCAGTCGCAGGTGCTCGAAGAAGCGGGCCGCTTCGTCGGCGAAGTGGTGGCCCCTATCAACCGTGGCGGCGACGAAATCGGATGCCGCTTTGCCGACGGCGAGGTCGTTTCGCCTCCAGGCTTTCGCGAGGCGTACCAGGCCTTCGTCGATGGCGGCTGGCCTGCGTTGTCGGCCGCGCCAGAAGACGGCGGCCAGGGGCTGCCCGCGATGCTCGAAGCCGTGCTCTACGAATGGCTGGCCGCCGCCAACCACGGCCTGACGATGGCGCCCGGCCTGTTGCACGGCGCGTATGCCTGCCTCAAGCACCATGGCAACGACGAACTGAAGCAACGCTACCTGCCGAAGATCGCCACCGGCGAATGGCTCGCCACGATGTGCCTCACCGAGGCGCATGCGGGCAGCGACCTGGGCCAGGTGCGCACGCGCGCCGTGCCGCAGGCCGATGGCAGCCTGCGGGTGAACGGCGGCAAGATCTTCATTTCCGGCGGCGAACACGACCTGACGCCGAACATCGTGCACCTCGTGCTGTGCCGCTTGCCCGATGCGCCTGCCGGCCCCAGGGGACTGTCGCTGGTGCTCGTGCCCAAGCTGCTGCCCGACGGCTCCCGCAATGCGGTGCACTGCGTGCGCATCGAGGAAAAGATGGGCCTGCACGGCAGCCCCACCTGCACGATGCGCTTCGACGATGCCGTCGGCTGGCTGGTCGGCGAGCCCGGCCGCGGTTTGGCCGCGATGTTCGTGATGATGAATTCCGCGCGCCTGCACGTGGCGCTGCAGGGCATCGGCCTGCTCGACGCCGCATGGCAGAAGGCCGACACCTACGCCGCCGAACGCCGCCAGATGCGTGCGCCCGGCCCCGTGCCTGCCAGCCGCGGCGGCGAGCCGGCCGACCTGATCGCCGAGCACCCCGCGGTGCGCCGCATCCTCGACACGCAGCGCGCCTGGATCGACGGCGCGCGCACCCTCGCCTACCGCAGCGCGCTGATGCTCGACGTGGCCACGCACGACGCCGATCCCAAGGCCCGCGAACAAGCGCAGCGCTGGTGCGCGTTCGTCACGCCGGTGCTCAAGGCCGCATGCACCCAGCAAGCCTTCCACGGCGCGAGCGAATGCCTGCAGGTGTTCGGCGGCCACGGCTACGTTCGCGAATCGGGCATCGAGCAGATCGTGCGCGATGCGCGCGTGACCATGATCTACGAGGGCACCAACGAGATCCAGGCCATCGATCTGTTGGTGCGCAAGGTGCTGCCCGACGGCGGCGCCGCCATGTCGGCCGTGCTGCTCGAGCTGCGCGACATGCTCGATGCCTCGCGTGAAGCCGATGCCGACGCGCAGCGCCGGCTGGCGCAGCTGCGCTACCTGGGCACCACGGTGGCGATTGCGGCGCAAGCCGACACCGTGCTGCCGTACGAAATAGCCGACGACTACTTGCGCGTGACGATGCTCACGATGATGGCGTGGGCCTGGGCCCGCATCGAGGCCGCCGCCCCGCAAGACGCCGCACGGGCGCGCACGGCCGGCGCCTTCCGCCGCTGGGTGCTGCCCGAGTTCGAGATGCGGCTGGGCATCGTCAAGCGGGCCTGCGAGGCCGTGGCGCACACCCAAGCGGCGTAAACGCAAGGTGTCGCACGGTAGGCACCCCGTACGCACGCAGGCGGTTACGCTCTAGTCCCATGGCTTCCTCCTCGAAATCCGTCTCCGCGAAAGGCGAGCAGGCCGCGGCGCCGCAGGGCAGGCCTGAGCGGCTCGATGCCCGCATGCTCGAAACGCTGGTCGGCTACAACGCCCGCCGGGCATGGCTGATCGTCAGCGCCTTCTTCGCGGAGCGCATGGCGCCCTACGGCCTCAAGCAGATCGATTTCTCGGTGCTCTCGCTGCTGGCGCACAACCCGGGCGCCACGTCGCGGCAGCTGTGCAACACGCTGGACATCCTGCCGCCGAACCTCGTGAGCCTGGTGGCCACGCTGGACAGCCGGGGCCTCATCGAACGCCGTCCCCACCCGCACGACGGCCGCGCCGTCGGCCTGCACCTCACGGCCGCCGGCGAAACGCTGATCCGCGAGGCCGAACAGACCGTGGTGCAACTGGAAGCCGACGCCAGCGCCAGGCTCACCTCCCGCGAGCGCGAGACGCTGATCAGGCTGCTGCAGAAGATCTATCTCTAGGCTTCCAAGGCCTCCGAGGCTTCAGAGACCTCGCCCGACCATATCGATCACTTGCTGTCCGAGCGCATGGGCCGCCTCGGCATCCATGCCGCGCAGCGGCCCGTCGATGATGAGCAGCGCCAGCCCATGCACCGCGCTCCATGCGAGGTATTCGGCATTCGGGCGCCGCGCCGGGTCGAGCACGCCCGCGTCCGCCAGCCGGTCGATGGCCTTGCCCAGCAGCTGGAACGGGTCCAGCCCGCTCGCGCCGGCTTTCCCGGCACCGAGTTCACCGCTGCCTTCATCGGAAAACACGAATGCCGTGCGGAACAAACCGGGCTCGGCCTGCGCGAAGCGCAGATAGGCCGTGCCGATGGCGCGCAGCTGTGCGCGCGCGAAATCGGCCGGAGGCTGGTCGCAAGGCAGCACTGCCAGTTCTTTCTCCATCGCGATCGCAGCCGCGGCCAGCGCGGCCGCGCGCACCGCCAGCAAAAGCTCCTGCCGGCTGCCGAAGTGCCGGTACGCCGCGTTCGGCACGACCCCCGCACGCCGCGTGGCTTCGCGCAGCACCACCGCACCCGGGCCGCCGTCGCGCGCCAGTTCGATGCCTGCGTCGAGCAGCGCCCGCCGCAGGTCGCCGTGCCGGTAGGTGCTGCGGGCGGGAGGCAGGCTCTCGGGGACGTTGTTGAGCTTCATTTCATTTCCATGTGGACACTGTCCATTATCCCTGCTATTCTTTGTGGACGGTGTACACAAAGTAATCCGATTGTTTGCGGCCCATGACACCGGGGGCTTTCCGAATCACCTCTCCAGTTCAAAGGAACCGCCATGAAAGTCCAGTCTTACCTCTCGTTCGAAGGCCGATGCGACGAAGCGCTCGGCTTCTACAAGAAGGCGCTCGGCGCCGAGGTCGTGCAGCTCATGCGCTACAGCGAAGCGCCTGCCGGAGCCCCTTCGGGCAACGCGGACGCCAGTTGCGGCGGCGCGATGCCCGACGCCAGCAAGGTGATGCACGCGGTGTTCCGCATCGGCGACACCGAGCTGATGGCCTCGGACGGCCGCTGCTCCGGCCAGGCGAAGTTCGAGGGCATCATGCTCGCGCTCACCGCCAAGACCGACGCCGAAGCCGTCAAGTGGTTCAACGCGCTGTCCGAGGGCGGGCAGGTCACGCAGCCGCTGATCCCGACCTTCTTCACCTCGAACTTCGGCATGCTGACCGACCGCTTCGGCGTGGGCTGGCTGCTGGTCGTCGCGCACCCTGCCTGATCGCACTCGCTCGCACAGCCAATCTCCCGAAAGCCCCGCCATGCTCAAGAAAATCGCCCTCGTCGTCGTGCTCGCGATCGCCGCGCTGCTGATCTTCGCGGCCACCCGGCCCGACACCTTCCGCGTCGAGCGCACCGCGCGCATCGAGGCACCGGCCGAGAAGATCTTTCCGCTGATCGACGACTTCCACCGCTGGAACGCATGGTCGCCCTACGAGAAGCTCGACCCCGCCATGAAGCGCAGCTTCGGCGGCAGTGCGAACGGCAAGGGCGCGACCTATGCCTGGGAGGGCAACGACAAGGCCGGCGCGGGCCGCATGGAGATCGTGGAGTCGGCGCCTTCGTCGAAGGTCGCGATCAAGCTCGACTTCATCAAGCCCTTCGAGGGCCACAACACCGCTGAATTCACGCTGCAGCCCCAGGGCAATGCAACGCAGGTCGCCTGGGCCATGTACGGTCCGAGCCCCTATGTCGCCAAGCTCATGGGCATCTTCTTCAACATGGACCAGATGATCGGCAAGGACTTCGAGACGGGCCTCGCCAACCTGAAGACCGCCACCGAAAAGTAATTCCCGAAAGGAAAAATCATGCCCCACATCCACGCCTACCTCACCTTCGACGGCAATGCAGCCGAGGCCATGCGCTTCTACGAGAAGACGCTGGGCGGCACCATGCAGATGATGATGACCGTCGGCGAAGCGCCCGACACGGAGCAGTTCCCGCCCGAGGCGAAGAAGCGCATCATGCATGCCTCGCTCGCCTACGGCCAGGGCATCCTCATGGCCTCCGACTCCATGCCCGGCCAGCCGTACGAAGGCATGAAGGGCTTCGGCGTCGCGCTGACCATCGAGACCGTGGCCGAGGCCCGCCGCGTATTCGACGCCTTCGCCGAAGGCGGCCACGTCGGAATGCCCTTCGAGAAGACCTTCTGGGTCGAAGGCTTCGGCATGGTGACCGACCGCTTCGGCACTCCGTGGCTCATCAACGGCGGCAAGCCGCTGGTCTGAGCCGTCCCCTTCCTACTTCAAGAAACCCGCTTCCCATGACCAACCAACTCGACAGCCGCAAGCGCTGGCTCGCATTGATGGTGCTGTGCCTCGGCGTCCTGATGATCGTGCTCGACACCACCATCGTGAACGTGGCACTGCCCTCGATCCGCACCGACCTCGGCTTCACCGAGACCTCGCTGGTCTGGGTGGTGAATGCCTACATGCTGACCTTCGGCGGCTTCCTGCTGCTGGGCGGCCGGCTCGGCGACCTGTACGGCCACCGCCGCGTGTTCCTCGCGGGCCTGGTGCTGTTCACGCTGGCATCGCTGGCCTGCGGGGTCTCGACCTCGCAGGGCCTGCTGGTGGCGTCGCGCGCGGTGCAGGGCCTGGGCGGCGCGGTGGTCTCGGCGGTGTCGCTCTCGCTGATCATGAATCTCTTCACCGAGCCGGCCGACCGCGCCAAGGCAATGGGCGTGTACGGCTTCGTCTGCGCGGGCGGCGGCAGCATCGGCGTGCTGCTGGGCGGGCTGCTCACAAGCACGCTGAGCTGGCACTGGATCTTCTTGGTCAACCTGCCGATCGGCGTGGCCGTGTACGCGCTGTGCGTGGCGCTGCTGCCCAGCGCGCGCGGCCATGCGCACGGCGAGAAGCTCGACGTGGCCGGCGCCGTCACCGTCACGCTGTCGCTGATGCTCGCCGTGTACGGCGTGGTCAACGGCAACGAGGCGGGCTGGGGTTCCACGCAGACGCTCGGCCTGCTCGGCGCGGCCGTGGTGCTGCTCGCGATCTTCATCGCCATCGAGTCGCGCGTGCAGCATCCGCTGATGCCGCTGGGCCTGTTCAAGCTGCGCAGCGTGTCGGTGGCCAACGTGGTCGGCGTGCTGTGGGCCGCGGCCATGTTCGCGTGGTTCTTCATCTCGGCGCTCTACATGCAGCTGGTGCTGAACTACACGCCGATGCAGATCGGGCTGGCCTTCCTGCCGGCCAACGTGATCATGGCGGTGTTCTCGCTCGGCCTCTCCGCGAAGATCGTGATGCGCTTCGGCATCCGCAAACCGCTGGCGGCCGGGCTCTGGCTCGCGGCCGTCGGGCTGGCGCTGTTCGCGCGCGCGCCGGTCAACGGCAGCTTCGTGGTCGACGTGCTGCCCGGCATGATGCTGCTGGGCCTCGGCGCGGGCATGGCCTTCAACCCGGTGCTGCTGGCGGCCATGAGCGAGGTGAGCCCGGCCGATTCGGGCCTGGCCTCGGGCGTGGTCAACACCTCGTTCATGATGGGCGGCGCGCTGGGCCTGGCCGTGCTGGCCAGCGCCGCGGCCGCGCGCTCCGCATCGATGGAAGCCGCCGGTGCGCAGATGCCGCTGGCACTCACCGGGGGCTACAACCTTGCGTTTCTCGTCGGTGCCGTGTTCGCGGCGGCGGCGGGTTTGATCGGGGCCCTGCTGCTTCGCACCACCATGCCGGGGCAGGCGCAGAACAACGAAGAAGCAGCACCCCGTGGCACCGCGGGCGGCACGGCGTCGTGAACATCCGCATGCCATGCCGCAACCGCCGGTTTTCTTTCTCCAACGCTTCCACTCTTTGTTCAGGAGTACACTCATGGCTCGTTATGTAGACGGCTTCATCGTCGCCGTTCCCACCGCGAACGTAGAGGCCTACCGCAAGCTCGCGCGCAAGGCCGGCAAGGTCTGGATGGAATACGGCGCGCTCGAATACGTGGAATGCATCGCCGACGACGTGAAGCCCGGCAAGCTGACCTCGTTTCCGCAGAGCGTGAAACAGAAGCCCGATGAGACGGTGGCCTTCTCGTGGATCACCTACAAATCGCGCAAGCACCGCGACACGGTGAACGCGAAGGTGATGGCCGACCCGCGCATCACGGCGATGGACCCGAAGACGATGCCCTTCGACGCGAAGCGGATGATCTTCGGCGGCTTCAAGTCCATAGTCGAGTTTTGACCCCTTTCGGGAACACCGCGGAACCGGCTTTGCCGGGCCGCAGGTGTTGCCCCCTGCAAGGGGGGTGGCGCAGCGACACGAAGTGCGCGAAGCCTGGGGGTTAGCCAATGAACCCGTCATAGACGAGCTTCAGGCCCGTCAGCAGCATCCCCAGGTACACGAAGCGATAGAACCACGTCGCATCGATGCGCCGCGCAATGCGGATGCCGACCCACACGCCCAAGGGAGCGATCGGCATCAGCACCAGCGACGTGGCCAGCGTGCGGAAGTCGAGCAGGCCGAGCCACGCATAGGGAATCCACTTGCTGAGATTCACCACGAAGAAGAAATAGGCCATGGTGGCCGTGAAGATCACCGGAGAGAGCCGCAGCGGGATGACGTAAGCGTTGATAGGCGGCCCGCCCGCATGCGCGATGAAGCTGGTGAAGCCCGACACCGTGGTCAGCACCGCACCCACGCCGCGCGAAGGCAGCGGGTCGTCGGGCTTCGGCGGAAACAGCAGCCGCTGCGCCAGGAACAGCAGCGTGAACACGCCCACGATGCCCGCCACCGTGTGCGCCGGCAGCGCGCGAAACAACAGCGTGCCGATCACCGTGCCCAGCAGCCCGAACGGAATCAGGAACTTGAGCAGCGAACGGTCGAAGTCGCGCCTGAATGCGGCAATGCCCAGCACGTCCATCAGCAGCAACAGCGGCATCAGGATGGCCGCTGCCTGCGGCACCGTGACGGCCAGCGCCATCATCGGCACCGCGAGCGAGCCGAAGCCCGCGCCGAAGCCGCTCTTGCTGATGCCGAGCAGCAGCACGGCGGGAATGGCGACCGCGTAGAAATGCGGGTCGGTGATCAGGGGAAAGGCCATGGGAAGGGAAAGCGCAGAAAAAAGCCTGCCGGGTGGCAGGCTTCGCGAGCGTAGCAGGACGGGGCGCAGCCTGGTCAGGCGGGCTGCTTCAGCGGGTTGAGAACGAAATCGAAATCGAGCCGCCAGCGGCCGTTGGCCTGCTTCGTCCATGGCGCCACCAGCGACTGGCGCACCGCGAACACCGCGTCGGAGTCGAGCCACTCGTCGCCGTCGCGGAACACATGGGTGATGAGCCGCTCGTAGCCCGGTGCCTCGATCTTGAAATGCAGGTGCGCGGGCCGCCACGGGTGGCGCCTGGTGGCACGCAGCAGGTCGCCCACGGGGCCGTCGACCGGGATCGGATACGCCACCGCCACCACGCTGCGGAAATGCAGCGAGCCATCGGGCCCGGTGCGCAGCGTGCCGCGGTTCTCGGCGTGGTCGAGTCCGGGGTGCTGCACGTCGTAGTGGCCGCCCGCGTCGGCCTGCCACACGTCGACCACGGCGTTGGGCACCGGCTCGCCATCGAGGCCGCGCACCGTGGCGAACACATCGCAGGGTTCGCCCTCGGCGCCGTTGGCCACGTCGTCGCCGTGCTCGTACTCTGGCGCGCCGTCGAAGTAGAAGGGGCCGAACACGGTGGCCTCGGTGCAGCCCGCCGGCTTGTCGTTGTTCATCGCGATGGTGAGCATCGACAGGCCCAGCACATCCGACAGCAGGATGAACTCCTGCCGCTTGTCGTCGCACTTCTGGCCGGTGGCGGTCAGGTACTGGATGCCCTGGAACCATTCTTCCTCGGTGAGCTTCACCTCGCGCGCGAAGGCGTGCAGGTGCTGCACAAGGCTGGTCATGATCTCGTGCAGGCGCGGGTCGGGCGTGTCGGCGAAGCGCGCGAGCACGGCCTGGGTGATGTTGTCCTGGTCGAGGTTGCGCATCGTGGTTGTCTCCATGGGGTCTGGTCGTCGGATACGACGCACTGTAGGCCGCGCACCGCTGCGCTGAAAGCACCTGGGCGCAAATGATTTTTCCGGCCAGCGGAACGGTCGCGCCCGCCCTGCGCCAAAATCGCCCGGCCCCGACCAAAGACAAGCCCCGGAAACAACGCCCATGGACCGCTGGACCGAAATCGCCCTGCTCGTGCAGATCGCCGATGCCGGCAGCCTGAGCCGCGCGGCCGAGACGCTGGGCCTGTCGAACGCCGCCGCGAGCCGCCACCTGGGCGCCCTCGAAGCCCGGCTCGGCGCGCGGCTGGTCGAGCGCAATACCCGCCGCCTGTACCTGACCGACACCGGCCGCGAGTTCTGCGCCCGCGCCCGCACCATCCTGGCCGACCTGTCGGATGCCGAATCGACGGTGAACGCCACCGCGCTCAACCCGACGGGCACGCTGCGCGTCACGGCCTCGCTCTCGTTCTCGGTCCACCACATCGCGCCGCTGCTGCGCGAGTACACCCAGCGCTACCCCGGCGTGAGGGTGCACGTGGAAGCCGCCAACCGCTACTTCGACCTGATCGACAACAACATCGACGTGGCGATCCGCACGCGCGAGTACGAACCCGACTCCAACGTGACGATTCGCCGGCTCGGCGAGACGCGGCGCATCCTCGCGGCCTCGCCGCGCTACTTCGCGCAGCATGGCTTTCCGAAGACGCTGGACGAGCTGAAGCAGCACAAGCTGCTGATCTACACCCATGCCAACAACCCGAACGAGCTGCGCTTCAGCCGGGACGGGGAAACGCACACGGTGCCGGTCACGGGGCTGCTCGAATCGAACGACGGCCAGGTGCTGCGCGCCGCTGCGCTCGACGGCATGGGCATCCTCGTGCAGCCGACCTACATCGTGTACGAAGACATCGTGGCCGGCCGGCTGGTACCTACGCTGGAAGACTGGGACCTGCCGCACCTGACGATCAACCTCGCGTATCCCAGCCGCAAGCACCTGTCGGCGAAGGTGCGCAGCTTCATCGACTTCATGGCCGCGCACTTCGCAAAGATGGAGTACGAGCGGAAATGGACCGGGCACTTCGGCATGCGCTGACGGGCCTTTCCGCCAAAACATGTGCGTAAACGCACATCCGGGTTTTCGGCAGCTCCGCACACTGGAACCGCAACCGTCGCATTCCGCGGCGGTCCTCCATTTCCAAGGACCAGCCATGAACACCCAGGCCGCCAACACAGCGCATGCGCCGATCGCATCGCCGCTGTCTGCACTCTCTCCCTCCACGCTGGACGATTCCGGCAAGCTGCTGATCCGCGTGACGGTCGGCTTCCTGGTGCTGCTGCACGGCATCTTCAAGCTGTCGGCCGGCGTGGGCTTCATCGGCGGCATGCTGGCCAAGGCCGGCCTGCCGGGCGGGCTGGCCTACCTCGTGTACGTGGGCGAGATCGCCGCGCCGCTGCTGATGATTGCCGGCGTCTTCACTCGCGCTGCGGCCGCCGTGGTGGTCATCAACATGCTGGTGGCCTTCGGCCTCGTGCACATGGCCGACCTGTTCGCAATGACCAAGCAGGGCGGCTGGGCACTGGAACTGCAAGGCCTGTACCTGTTCGGCGCGCTGACGGTGGTGCTGCTGGGCGCCGGCCGCTTCTCCGTCGGCGGACGCAACGGCCGCTGGAACTGAGCAAACCCGCGAATCATTCGTGGAATACCGCGGAACCGGCTTTGCCGGGCCGCCGGTATTGCCCCCGGAAGGGGGTTGGCGCAGCGACACAAAGTGCGCGAAG
>NZ_AKIW01000042.1 GCF_000282635.1 Variovorax sp. CF313 | reverse complement strand
CTTCTTCATGTCCTCCATGCCGGCGATGCCCACCACCACCGTGCAGAAGATGATCGGCGCGATGATCATCTTGATCAGCTTGATGAAGCCGTCGCCCAGCGGCTTCATCGCCTCGCCCGTCGCCGGGTAGAAGTAGCCGAGCAGCACGCCGATGATCACCGCGGTGATCACCTGCACGTAGAGGGAACGGTAGATCGGGAGCTTTCTGGCGGGTGTGATTGTTGTGCTTTCCATGGCTTGCCTTCCGGAGGGTTTGGAAACTGTAGGACGCATATCGGCCGCTTTCTATCCGTGGAACCCGCATCGATGAAATGAAAAAACCCGCCGAAGCGGGTCTTGTCGATCAGGTACAGGTCCGCATGCTCAGTGCATGTGCAGGCCGCCGTTGACCGAGAAGTCGGCCCCCGTGCTGTAGCCGCCCTCGTCGGTGGCGAGCCACGCGATGATGGAGGCGATTTCGCTCGGTTCGCCCAGGCGCTTGACCGGGATGGTGGCGACGATCTTGTCGAGCACTTCCTGTCGGATGGCCTTGACCATGTCGGTGCCGATGTAGCCCGGGCTCACGGTGTTGACCGTCACGCCCTTGCTGGCCAGCTCCTGCGCCAGCGCCATGGTGAAGCCGTGCATGCCGGCCTTGGCCGCCGAGTAGTTGGTCTGGCCCGCCTGGCCCTTGGCGCCGTTGACCGAGCTGATGTTGATGATGCGGCCCCAGCCCTTCTCGACCATGTCGCCCACCACCTGCTTGGTGACGTTGAACATGCTGTTGAGGTTGGTCTCGATCACCGCGCTCCAGTCCTCGGGTGTCATCTTGAGGAACATGCGGTCCCGCGTGATGCCGGCGTTGTTGACCAGCACGTCGATCGGGCCGTGCGCGGCCTTGGCGGCGGAGAAGGCCTCGACGGTGGATTGCCAGTCGCCGACATTGCCGACCGACGCATGGAACTCGAAGCCTTCGGCTTTCTGTTCGGCCAGCCACTTGGCGTGGTCGCGCGTGGGGCCGCATCCGGCGACCACGGTGAACCCGTCCTTGTGCAGACGCTGGCAGATGGCAGTTCCGATGCCACCCATGCCTCCGGTGACATATGCAACTTTCTTGCTCATGAGATTTCCTTTATGTACATAGCAAAAGCCTGAACGGCCGCCTTCACTCTAGCGAGTTTCAAGCCGTGGTCCTCTGAGGAAAACACTGAGCCGAGCTTGCAACCAGCTGTCACGAAGCGACCTTCGTGCCCGGGCTCTATCCTCGCATCTGTACGCTCTCGCGCAAGCGTCATCGCCAACCTTATTACCAAGGAGTCGAAAGTATGAATTTCGGGATCATCGTCTTCCCCGAGGTCGAGGAACTCGACTTTGTCGGCCCCTGGGAAATGCTCACCATGTGGAGCAAGCTGGCCGGCGGTCCCGAGCATTGCCTGATCGTGGCCGAAAAGCGCGAACCGGTGGTCTGCGCCAAGGGGCTGTCCATCAACCCGCACGTGTCCTTCGCTGACTGCCCGCCGCTCGATCATCTGCTGGTGCCCGGCGGCATGGGCACGCGACGCGAGGTCGACAATCCCGCGATGACCCGTTTCCTCGCCGACCAGGCGCCGGGATGCCAAACGCTGATGTCGGTATGCACCGGCGCCTTCGTGCTGCACGCGGCCGGGCTGCTCTCGGGCAAGACCGCCACCACGCACTGGGGATCGCTGGACCGCCTGCGCGCACTGGGCGACGTGAAGGTGGTCGAGCAGCGCTTCGTGCAGGACGGCAACGTCTGGACATCGGCGGGGGTATCGGCCGGTACCGATCTGATGCTGGCCTTCATCGCCCACACCGCCGGCGATGAAGCCGCCGCCCGGGTGCAGCTGCAGGCCGAGTATTACCCGGCGGATACGGTATACGGCAGTACCGCGAGCCACGAGCGCGCGCCGGCCTACGTGACGCGTCCGGGCACGCCCTTCAAGACGCCATGAGCGCCGTTCCCCTGCCCGAACTTCTGTCCGTACTGGCCGCGCGCGTCGGCGAAACGCTGCGCGCGCGGGGCCAGACGGTGTCGGTCGTCGAGTCTTCGGCCGGCGGCCTCGTGTCTGCCGCCCTGCTCGCCATTCCCGGTGCATCGGCCTACTTCCGCGGCGGCGCGGTCGTCTATTCGCGGCGCGCCGGCCGCGCGCTGCTGGGCCTGACCGCGGAAGACATGGCCGGCATGCGCGGGGAAACCGAGCCCTACGCCCGGCTCGTGGCAGGCCGGGTGCGCGACACCCATCACACGACTTGGGGCATCGCCGAAAGCGGTGCGGCCGGCCCGTCGGGCAGTCCGTATGGCGATGCGCCGGGGCACGTGTGCGTCGCCGTGGTCGGTGGGGTCACGGTGAGCCGGACTATCGAGACCGGCGACACGGACCGTCCGAGGAACATGGAGGTGTTCGCGCGGCACCTGCTCGCGCTGTTCGACGAGACGCTGCGGGCGCAGCCGCAGACACCGCCCGCCTGAGAGATTCAATCCGCCTGCACGCCCGCTGCGCGGATCACCTTGCCCCATTTCTCGATCTCCGCCGCGAGGTGCGTGCGCAGGCCTTCCGGCGTCTGCTTGTCGAGCGGCACGATCTCCGAGCTGAGTTCGGCCAGCCGGTGCTTGACCATGTCGTCCTGCAGCGCGGCGCGCAGGGCGACGTTGAGCTTCTCGAGCACTGCGGGCGGCGTGCCCTTGGGCGCGTAGATGCCGTGCCACACCTTCACTTCGAAGCCCTTGAGCCCCTGTTCGTCGAGCGTGGGAATGGTCGGCATGCTCGACAGCCGCCTGGGCGTGGTCACGCCGAACACCTTCACGCGATTGCCGTCCTTGATGACCGGCGCGGTCTGCGTGGTCTGGTCGCACAGCAGGTCGACCTGCCCGCCCATGAGGTCGTTGAGCGCCGGGCCCGCGCCCTTGTAGGGCACGGTGGTCAGCTGAACGCCGATCTGGTTCATGAACAGCAGGCCGCACAGCTGCGACACCGCGCCCACGCCCGCATTGGCCAGCGTCACCTTGTCCTTGTGGGCCTTCACGTAAGCCAGCAGCTCCTGGTAGTTGTTGGCGGGGAAGTCCTTGCGCGACAGCAGCGTCATCGGCACGTCCATCACCTGGCCGATGTATTCGAAATCCTTCAACGGATCGTAGTTGAGCTTCTTGTAGAGCGCGGGCGCGGTGGCCATGCCCATGTGATGGATCAGGATGGTGTAGCCGTTGGGCGCCGCCTTGGCCACCCGCGTGGGCGCGATGGTGCCGCCCGCGCCCACCGTGTTCTCGACGATCACGGTCTGGCCCAGCGACTTGCCCATGGGAATGGCCAGCATGCGCGCCACCACGTCCGTCGGGCCGCCGGCCGAGTACGGCACGACCAGGGTGACGGGCTTGTCGGGCCACGCAGCCTGTGCGGCCGCCGGTGACTGAAAGGCAAGCAGGCAGGCGCTCGCCGCGGCCGCGAGCAGGGCCTTGGATTTCCAGGTCTTCGTTGCTGTCACTTCGTTGTCTCCTTCTGGGGGTTATTTATTTACGGATGTTCGAGCGCGAGCAGGCGTTCGGCCAGGCGCACCACGGGCGCGTCGACCATGCGGCCGTCCAGGCTGACGACTCCGCCGCCGGCTGCGCGCACGGCATCGATCACGCGGCGGGCCCATGCCACTTCGTCGGCGCTCGGGCCGAGCGCGGCGTGCACCGGCGCGACCTGATCGGGGTGGATGCACAGCTTGGCGCCGAAGCCGCCGCGCCGGGCGCGTGCGGTGTCGGCCGCAAGCCTTGGCGCATCGCGCCAGTCGGGCGTCACGCCGTCGATGGGCGCGGGCAGGCCGGCGCGGCGCGAGGCCAGCAGCAGCGCGAGGCGCACCGGCACGAGTTCGGCTTCGTCCGCATCGCAGGCCAGGCCGAGGTCGGCCTGGAAATCCAGGTTGCCGAACGCCAGGCGCAGCACCTGCGGGCCAGCCGCGAGCTCATCGACCGCCGACAGGCCTTCAGCCGACTCGATCAACGGCACCAGCACGCCCTTCGGGCCGATGGCTTCCGCAATCCTGGACAGATGAGCCGCGCGCTCCGCCTTGGGCAGCACGACGCCGGCAATCAAGCCTTGCGCCGCCAGTGCGCCGACCTGCGCGCAATCGTCTTCATGCCACGGCGTGCCGGCGGCATTGATGCGCACCAGCAGGCGTTGCCGGTCGATCTCGGGCAGCTTGGCGAACGAGGCGGCGAGCGCCTCGCGCGCCGCCACCTTGCGCTCGGGCGCCACCGCGTCTTCGAGATCGACGATCACGCCGCCCGCACCGGTCGCCAGTGCCCGCGCGTGGCGCTCGGGCCGGTCGGCCGGCACGAAGAGAAAGGCGCGCGCGAGAGCAAGCGGAGCCAATGGCACGCTCACACCGCCCCTGCCTCGCGCAGCGCCGCGATGTCCGCCTCGCTGCGGCCGAGGCTGCGCAGGATGGCGTCGGAGTGCTCGCCCACCGCCGGGATCGGGTCCATGCGGTAGTCGAACGCGCTCTGCCGGCCGGCCGGCAGCAAGGCCGGGATGTTTCCGGCCGGAGATCCCACCTGCCGCCAGCGCTCGCGTGCCTGCAACTGCGGATGGGCCCACAGCCCGGCCATGTCGTTCATGCGGGCGTTGGCGATCTGCGCCGCGTCGAGCCGTTCCAGCACCTGCGCGGTGCTCAGCGCGCCGAAGGTCTCGACGATGATTGAGCGCAGAGCCTCGCGGTTGTCGTTGCGCCGCGCATTGCTGTCGAAGCGCGCATCGGCCGCGAGCCCGGTCTGCAGCAGCACCTTCTCGCAGAAGGTGCGCCATTCGCGTTCATTCTGCAGGCCCAGCATCACCGTGCCGCCATCGCCGACGGGGAACGGGCCATAGGGATAGATGGTCGCGTGCGAAGCGGCGCTGCGTGGCGGCGGCGCCGCGCCTTCGTACGCGTAGTACATCGGATAACCCATCCACTCGGCGAGCGATTCGAGCATCGACACGTCGATGTGCGAGCCCTTGCCGGTCTTGCCGCGCTGCAGCAGCGCCGCGAGGATGCCGGTGTACGCATACATGCCCGCTGCGATGTCGGCGATGGAGTTGCCCGACTTGCACGGATCGTTGGGCGTGCCCGTGACCGACAGGAAGCCGGCTTCGCTCTGGATCAGCAGGTCGTAGGCCTTCTTGTCGCGGTACGGGCCGTCTTCGCCGTAGCCCGAGATGTCGCAGACGATGAGCCGCGGATGCTTCGCCTGCAGCGCCTCGGCGCCGAGCCCCATGCGCGCCGAGGCCCCGGGTGCGAGGTTCTGCACCAGCACGTCGGCGCCGGCCAGCAGCTCCTGCAGGACCGCGAGCGCGGCGGGCTGCTTGAGGTCGAGCGTGAGGCTTTCCTTCGAGCGATTCACCCACACGAAGTGCGAGGCCTCGCCGGCCACGCGGGCGTCGTAGGCCCGCGCGAAGTCGCCTACCTCGGGGCGCTCCACCTTGATGACTCGGGCGCCGAGGTCGGCCAGCTGGCGGGTGCAGAACGGTGCGGCAATCGCGTGTTCGAGCGAGATGACGGTGATGCCGTCCAGGGGTCTTGTCATGTGTTCCTTCTCCTGTCAGGCGAGTACGGCCGTGGCCTGCATCGTGAGCCAGCCGTCGGCGTCTTCGCCCCAGAGGCTGAATGTCTTTCCATCGGCGTCCGGCTTGCCGTGCACGCGGAACGGCGCGATGTCGAAGGTCGGGCGCACGGCACGAAATTCGAAGCGCGCGAGCAGCGCGCCCGGCACGTTGCGGCGAAGCAGGTCGACCAGCAGCGTCGCGATCAGCGGGCCATGCACGATCAGGCCCGGGTAGCCCTCGACCTGCGTCACGTAGCGGCGGTCGTAGTGGATGCGGTGGCCGTTGAAGGTCAGCGCGGAGTAGCGGAACAGCAGCACGTCGTCGGGCGCGATGTCGCGGCTGAAGGCAGCGTCTTTCGGCGCGGGCGTGGGCGGCGGGGCCTTCTCGCCAGGCGCGGCGGCGGCGCGGTAGACGATGTCGTGCTCCTCGGTCAGCGCGAGGCCGCGCTCGTTGCGCACCTCATGGCGCACGAGCACGAACACCAGCTCGCCGGTGCGGCCCGCCTTGTGCGTGACCGAGGCGATGGTCGAGGTGCGCTCCACCTTGTCGCCGACCTGCAGCGGATTGCCCGCCTCCCAGTTGAGCCGCCCGCCGGCCCACATGCGGCGCGGCAGCGGCACGGGCGGCAGGAAGCCGCCGCGCTTCGCATGGCCGTCGTCGCCGATCTCGGACTGGCGATGGTGCGGCAGGAAGTAGAGCCAGTGCCACAGCTCGGGCAGGCGCGTGCCGGCCTGCGGCAGCGGATCGTCGCGATCGAGCGTCGCGGAGAGCGCGCGCACGGGTGCGGCGGTGATGTCGTCGGCCAGCGTTTCGCTGCGGCCCTGCCAGGCCTGCAGCCTGGCCAGCGCCTCGCTGTCGATCATGGAAGGCGCCGTGTGGTTGTCGTTGCTCATGGGGCTTCCTTCAATCGACCGCAGCGCCGGAGGCCTTGACGATGCGCGCCCACTTGGCGAGATCGCCCTGCAGCAGCGCCGCGAACTGCTCGGGAGAAGTCGGCGCCGCGATCTCGACGCCCTGCTGTTCGAGCTTGTCGCGCAGGTCCTTCGAGGCGAGCGCCTTGCGCGTGGCGTCCTGCAAGGTCGCCAACACGTCGGCCGGCACGCCTGCGGGTGCGAACAGGCCGATCCACAATGTGCCGTTGTAGCCTGGCACCGCCTCGGCGATGGTCGGCACGTCGGGCAGCACGGCCGAGCGCTTGTCGCCGCTCACGGCCAGCGCGCGCAGCTTGCCGGCCTTGATGTGCGAGAGCGCAGAAGGCAGGCTCGCGAACACGATCGGCAGTTGCCCGCCCAGCACGTCGTTGAGCGCGGGCGCCACGCCCTTGTACGGCACGTGCTGCAGCGAGATGCCGGCCATGCTGTTGAGCATTTCGCCGAGCAGGTGGTTGAGCGTGCCGTTGCCGGCCGAGGCGTACTGGTAGTTGGCACCCTTCTGCCGTGCGAGCTTCAGGAACTCCGCGAAGTCCTTCGCCGGGAACGTGGGATTGACCAGCAGCACGTTGGGCACGGCGCCGATCAGGCCGACGGGCTTGAAGTCCTTCACCGGGTCGAAGCCCGGGTTCCTGTACAGCGCCGGGTTGATCGCCTGGCTGCTGCTGATGGTCATGAGCAGCGTGTAGCCGTCCTTCGGCCCCTTGGCGACAAGCTGCGTACCGATGTTGCCGCCCGCACCGGGACGGTTGTCGACCACCACGCTGGCGCTGTTCATCACCTCGCCGAGCTTCTGGCCCACGAGGCGCCCGACGATGTCGTTGGTGCCTCCGGCGGCCTGCGGCACGACCAATGTGATGGGGCGCGAGGGATACGGCTGGGCGCTCGCCGGGCCCGTCGGGATCAGAAGCGCTGCCGCAGCCAGCGACAGCAGCGCACGTAGGCGGAATCTCATGTGTGGTGTCTCCATGGCCGCATGGTCGTTCGCCCTCCTCCTGCGCGCAATCTGCGATTTCGGAACCCAGCCTTCTGTATTTCCGAAGGCTCGGCGCATAACATCGCCTCATGCTTTTCGATCTCACCGACCTGCGGCTGTTCGTGGCCACGGCCGAACTCGGCAACCTCACTCGGGCCGCCGAACGCCAGCACCTGTCGCTGGCCGCCGCGAGTGCGCGCATCAAGGCGCTGGAAACACAGGCGGGCCTTCAGCTGTTGCAGCGAGAAGCCCGCGGCGTGCGGCTGCTGCCGCCGGGCGAAGCCTTCCTGCACCACGCGCGCCTCGTGCTGCACCAGACCGAACAGCTGCGCGCCGACCTGCTCGAGTACGGCGGCGGGCTGCGCGGCCACCTGCGCGTGTTCGCCAACACCACCGCGGTGACCGATTTCCTGCCCGAGATCCTGCCGGGCTTCCTCGCGCACAACCCGCGCATCAACGTCGACCTTCAGGAAAAACCGAATGCTCAGATCCCGCGGGGCGTGCTCGACGGCCGCGCCGACATCGGCATCGTCGCAGGCCGCGTCGACACGCTAGGCCTGGAGGCGATCCACTTCAGCACCGACCGGCTGGTGCTCGTCACATCGCGCAAGCACCGCTTCGCGAAGCGCCGCAGGATCGCCTTCGCCGAGACGCTCGACGAGGATGCCATCGGCATGCAGCAGGGCAGCACGCTGCAGACCTTCCTGGCGCAGATCACCGACAACCTCGGCAAGCGGCAGAAGCTGCGCATCCAGCTCGGCAGCTTCGACGCGATGTGCCGGATGATCGGCAGCGGCGTGGGCATTGGCGTGGTGCCGGAGTCGGCGGCGCGGCGCAACCAGGAGAGCATGCAGCTCGCGCTGATCGATCTCAGCGATGCGTGGTGCGTGCGCGAGCGGTATCTGCTGGTGCGGAACCGGGAGGCGCTGCCGGTCTATGCGCAGGCGCTGGTCGAAACCTTGTGCCGGCACTACGCCGAACAGCAAGCCGAAGAAGACTGAGCGTGGCCTCCCGAAAAACAGGGGACTTGCAGGCGATTGCCGAACAAGTCGATCCCGTCCCCATTTTCCGTGGACAACTTTGGGGGTAACTCACGAGGAGCCTTGTAAAACAGATTTAAGTCATTGTTTTACAAGGGTAATCCTTAGTTTGCTCAAAATTTGGGCGGTGAACAACCTGAGCGGGCAAAACGGTTCCGATGGGCCTGAAAACGGCGATGAAGAGAACTTTCCTTCAATTTCTGGAGGGCAGAAAGCCCCATCGGATCAGTGACTTACGCCCGAATCAAGAAAACCTGATGTCGTCCCCATTTTCAGTGCACAACTTTGGGGATAACTCATGGGGAGCCTTGTAAAAGGCTCATAAGTTATTGTTTTATAACGAAATTAATCACTTTGCCCAAAAAATGGGCGGTGAACAAAGTGCTTCGCTTGGCCTGTCGCTCAGTATGGCGGTGCCTTGCGCCCACGTTGCGCTCGCGCCGCTTCGGTCCACCACGCCAGGTCGTCCGCAAAGCGGTCGAACGAGCGCTCGAGCGATTCACCCGCCGGCCCGGTCGGCTTGCCGGCCGCGTCCAGCGTCTGCGAGATCGGGCCAACCGCGAGCGTGCTCGACACGACGACCATGCCCATCTCCGACAGGATCGAATGCCACACCGTGCCCGAGCGCACGCCCGAGAAGCGCCCCGCCGAATAGCTCGCGATGGCCGCGGGCCGCCAGAACCACTCTTCGAGAAAGTGGTCGGTCAGGTTCTTCAGGCCCGGCTGCGGACCCCAGTTGTATTCGCCGGTAACGAAGACGAAGGCATCGGCTGTGCGGATCTTTTCGGCCAGCGCTTCCATCGCCGCCGGCGCGGTGCCCTTGGGATATTCCTTGTACATGCGGTCGAGCATGGGCAGGTCGACCACCTTCGCGTCCACCAACTCCACATCGTCGCCCCGCGCGCGAAGGCCGGAGACGATGTAGTCCGCCAGGCGCACGCCCATGCGATCGGAACGGTACGAACCGTAGAAGACCAGGATCCTGTCGCTCATCGCTGTTCCGTTTCGAGCTTGTCCTGGGTGCGGGTCCCGAAGTCGCCTGCGTCGTGGCGCTCGTGCAGCTGGCTCGAAGGCTGGCCCCAGGCGCGATTGACCATGCGGCCGCGCTGCACCGCCGGGCGCTGCGCGATCTCGTCGGTCCAGCGCAGCACGTTCCTGTACTCGCCCACCTGGAGGAACTCGCCCGCCTCGTACAGCTGCCCCTTGGCGAGCGTGCCGTACCAGGGCCAGACGGCCATGTCGGCAATGGTGTACTCGCTGCCCGCCAGGTAGCGGCTCTCGGCCAGCCGGCGGTCGAGCACGTCGAGCTGGCGTTTGGTCTCCATGGCGAAGCGATCGATCGCGTATTCGATCTTCGTTGGCGCATAGGCATAGAAGTGCCCGAAGCCGCCGCCCAGGTAGGGCGCGCTGCCCATCTGCCAGAACAACCACGACAGGCATTCGGCGCGGGCTGCCCGCTCGGTCGGCAGAAAGGCATTGCCGAACTTCTCGGCCAGGTACTGCAGGATCGCGCCGGACTCGAACACGCGGATGGGCGTAGCGCCGCTGCGGTCCATCAGCGCGGGGATCTTGGAATTCGGGTTCACCGCCACGAAGCCGCTGCCGAACTGGTCGCCGTCGCTGATGCGGATCAGCCAGGCGTCGTACTCGGCGCCGGTGTGGCCGAGCGCCAGCAGTTCTTCGAGCATCACCGTCACTTTCACGCCGTTCGGTGTCGCGAGCGAATAGAGTTGCAGCGGATGCTTCCCTATCGGCAGGTCTTTCTCATGGGTGGCACCCGCGATCGGGCGATTGATGTTCGCGAAGCGGCCGCCGCTTTCCTTGTTCCAGGACCAGACGGTGGGCGGCGTGTAGGCTGTCGTGCCATTCATGCGATGAGTTCCAGGAGTTGGACAGACGATGATCATTCTCTACGACTGCGCCACCGCGCCGAGTCCGCGGCGCGCCCGCATCCTGCTTGCCGAAAAGGGCATTGCCCATGAAACGGTGCAGGTCGACCTGGCACATGGTGAGCAATTGGGTGCAGCCTACCGCGCGATCAACCCGCAATGCACGGTGCCCGCGCTGCGCACCGAGGAAGACGGGCTGCTGACCGACAACGCCGCCATCGCGGCCTGGCTGGAGGCCCGCTACCCGGAGCCACCGCTGATGGGCCGCACGCCCAAGGAAAAGGCCGAGATCGCCAACTGGAACTGGCGCATCGAATTCGAAGGCCTGCTGGCCATTGCCGAGACGCTGCGCAACGGTTCGCCGGCCATGGCCAATCGGGCACTGCCCGGCCCTGTGGACTATGCGCAGATTCCCGAGCTGGCACAGCGCGGGCTGGCACGTGTGCAGCATTTCTTCGAGAGACTGAACGAACGGCTGGCCGGCCGCGAGTTCGTCGCCACCGACCGGTTCAGCCTGGCCGACATCACCGCCGTGGTGGCGGTGGACTTTGCCCGCGTGGTGCGGGTCAAGCCCGGGGAACAGCACCCCGAGCTGCTGCGCTGGCGCGCTGCGATGGCGCAGCGCCCGTCGATGTCGCACTGAGCGGCACGACGGCGCGCCGGGCGCTGTGGATCAGCGCTCGATGGTCAGCGCCACGCCCATGCCCCCGCCGATGCACAGCGAGGCAATGCCCTTCTTGGCGTTCTGGCGCTGCATTTCGTGCAGCAGCGTCACCAGGATGCGGCAGCCCGACGCGCCGATGGGGTGGCCGATGGCGATGGCGCCGCCGTTGACGTTCACCTTGTTCACGTCCCAGCCCATTTCACGGTTCACGGCGCAGGCCTGCGCGGCGAAGGCTTCGTTGATCTCGAGCAGGTCGAGGTCGGCCGCCTTCCAGCCCGCGCGCTGCAGCGCCTTGGTCGATGCAGGCACCGGGCCCATGCCCATGATGGCCGGATCGAGGCCGGCGGTGGCGTAGCTGGCGATACGGCCCAGCGGCTTCAGGCCGAGCGCGGCGGCTTTCTTGGCAGTCATCACCATCACGGCGGCAGCCCCGTCGTTCAGGCCCGAGGCATTGCCCGCGGTCACGCCGCCGGCCTTGTCGAAGGCGGGACGCAGGCCGGCCAGGCCTTCGGCGTTGGTCTTGCGGTTGATGAATTCGTCCTTGTCGAAGACGACGGGATCGCCCTTCTTCTGCGGAATGCTCACGCCGACGATCTCGTCCTTGAACTTGCCGGCGTCCTGCGCGGCGGCGGCCTTGGTCTGGCTGCCCAGGGCCAGCTCGTCCTGCGCGGCGCGGCTGATTTCGTACTTCTTGGCCACGTTCTCGGCCGTGATGCCCATGTGGTACTGGTTGTAGACGTCCCACAGGCCGTCCACGATCATGGTGTCGACCATCTTCCAGTCGCCCATGCGCTGGCCGTTGCGCGAGTTGGGCAGCACGTGGGGCGCTGCGCTCATGTTTTCCTGGCCGCCGGCGATGACGATCTCGCTGTCGCCCGTGGCCACGGCCTGGGCCGCCAGCATCACGGCCTTCAGGCCCGAGCCGCACACGGCGTTGATGGTGAGCGCCGGCGTTTCCTTGGCGCCGCCGCTCTTGAGCCACGCCTGGCGCGCGGGGTTCTGGCCGGCGCCGGCCGCCAGCACCTGGCCCATGATGGCCTCGCCGACCTGTTCGGCGGTGAGGTTCGCGCGGGCAATCACTTCCTTGATCACGAGGGCGCCCAGCTCGGTGGCGGGAATGCCGGCGAGCGAGCCGCCGAACTTGCCGACTGCCGTGCGTGCAGCCGAAACGATGACGATGTCTTCCATGAGGTTCTCCGTTGAAGTGATCTGAAATTCGAGGTGAGAGGGATCAGGCGCGAGCCTTGACGTAGCGGCCCGGCGCCGGCTCGATGGCCTTGTAAGCCTTGCCGTTGCCGTAAGCCTTGGGCGCGGGGATCTGTTTGCCCGCGTGGCCCTTGAGCCATTGTGCCCAGTCGGTCCACCAGCTGCCGGGATGCTCCTGCGCGCCGGCGAGCCATTCGGCCTGCGTCTTCGGGAACTTGCCGTCGTCGCGGATCCAGTGGCTGCGCTTTTTCTTGGCGGGCGGGTTGATCACGCCTGCGATGTGGCCCGAGGCGCCCATCACGAAACGCTTCTTGCCCGGCAACAGTTGCGTGGAGGCATACGCGCCGCCGATGGGCACGATGTGGTCTTCGCGCGAGCCGTAGATGTAGGCCGGGATGTCGATGTTGCCGAGGTCGATCTTCTGCCCGCATACCGTCAGCGCATTCGGCTTGGCCAGCTTGTTCTCGTGGTACGTGTTGCGCAGGTACCAGGCATAGAACGGGCCCGGCAGGTTGGTCGCGTCGCTGTTCCAGTACAGCAGGTCGAAGGGCGGCGGGGTCTCGCCCTTCAGGTAGTTGCCGACCACGTAGTTCCACACGAGGTCGTTGGGCCGCAGGAAGCTGAAGGTCGAGGCCAGGTCGCCGCCCGGCAGCAGTCCGCCCTTGCCGAGCTGCATTTCGCGGTACGCCACCATCTGCTCATCCACGAAGATGTCGAGGATGCCGGTGTCGCTGAAGTCGAGGAAGGTGGTCAGCAGCGTGACCGATGCGGCCGGCTTCTCGCCGCGCGCCGCGAGCACGGCCAGCGCGGTGCTCAGGATGGTGCCGCCCACGCAGAAGCCCAGTGTGTTGATCTGGTTGCTTCCGCTGATCTCCTGCACCGTGTGGATCGCCTTGATGGCGGCGTTCTCGATGTAGTCGTCCCAGGTGGCCTTGTCCATCGACTCGTCGGGGTTGCGCCAGCTCACCACGAACACGCGGTGGCCCTGCTCGTTCGCATAGCGGATCAGCGAGTTCTCGGGCTGCAGGTCGAGGATGTAGAACTTGTTGATGCACGGCGGCACCAGCAGGAACGGCCGCTCGTACACCTTGGGGGTGAGCGGCTTGTATTCGAGCAGCTGGAAGAACTCGTTCTCGAACACCACGGCGCCTTCGGTGGTGGCCACGTTGCGCCCCACCTCGAAGGCGCTCTCGTCGGTCATGCTGACGTGGCCCTGCTTCATGTCGTGCAGCAGGTTCTGGATGCCCTTGGCGATGCTCTCGCCCTGCGTGTCGATGGCCTTCTTCTGCGCTTCGGCATTGAAGGCCAGCGAGTTGCTGGGCGACGAGGCCGCCATCCATTGCTCGACCGCGAAGCGCAGGCGCGCCTTGGTCTTTTCGTCGGCGTCGATGGCCTCGGCCATGCCGAGCATGGTGCGGCCATTGAGCAGGTACACGGCCGCCGAGAAGGCCGACAGCGGGTTGCGGCCCCAGGCGTCGCCAGCGAAGCGCTTGTCGCCTTCGGGCTTGGCGCCGAAGCCCTGGCGCCAGAGTTCGGTGGCTTCCGCCATGTACTGCTGCTGGATGGACTGGAGCTTTTCGGGGTCGATGGAGAATTTTGGCAGCTCGGGCATCTTCGCGGCCTGCGGCAATTGCCATAGCGGCGTGCCGCCGCCGTTGAAGGCCGAAGCCCCTTGCGCGGCGGACTGCCGGAAAGCTTCCAGCGCCTGGGTCCATCCCTCGGTCATTGCCTGCTGGAAGGGCGCGAACGCATCGGCCCCCGTGGCTTGTTGCTTCATCATGTCTCCTGGTCCTCGCCTGAGTCGAAACGGATGGCTTGCGTGTTTTGAGTATCCTGCATTTCACGGGGCCCTCACAACGCCGCTTCCTTGCTTACCAACTGAAACTACTTGTGTTTATCCATCTGATCGTCATCGGTTGGTTGTACGTCGCCCTGATGATGGCGGTGGCCGAGGCCACCAACACCACAGGCACGGTGCTGGGCGCCATCTTCACATTTCTTTTGTACGGATTGGTGCCGGTGGCACTGGTGGTTTACCTGATGGGCACTCCGGGCCGCCGCCGCGCGATGAGGCAACGCGAGGCCGAGGCACAGGAAGCCGCCCGGCGTGCCGCAACCGAGAAATCGGCGCCGCCGGTCGCAGGCTCAGGCCTTCTTCCAGACCAGGGCGGCGAAGCGGCCGCTGACGCTGTCCCGCCGGTGCGAAAAGAACCTTGAGGGATTGGCGACGGTGCACCAGCCGTCGCTGCCGTCGTTGCCATGGACGGCCTCGATACCCACCGCGTGCAGCCGCTGGCGCGCCAGTGCGGGCAGGTCGGCCAGCCATTTCCCGGTGGCAGCCGCGGGCCTGAAGCAGGACGCCGCTTCGGGCGCATGCGCCTCGAAGGCAGCCCTGACCTCGGGGCCGACCTCGAAGGCCTTGGGCCCGATGCACGGGCCCAGCCAGGCGATGACGCGGGCCGCGCCATCGGCCTCGAAGGCCTTGGCGGTCTGTTCGAGCACACCGCCCGCCAGCCCGCGCCAGCCGGCATGCGCGGCCGCCACGCGGTGGCCCGCTTCGTCGGTGAAGAGCACGGGCAGGCAATCGGCCACCATGATCGTGCAGGCCAGGCCGCCGGCAGTGGCCGTGCAGGCATCACCAACGGTGCCGTCGCGCACCGCGTCCTGTGCGGCGTCGAGCGAGACGACGCCGGTGCCGTGCACCTGCTGCAGGAAGACCGGACCCGCTCCGATGGCCGCGCGCAAGCGGTTCCGGTTCTCCGCCACATGCGCGGGCTGGTCGCCCACGTGGTCGCCGAGGTTCAGGCTCTCGTAGCGCCCCAGCGAAACCCCGCCGTCGCGCGTGGTGCACACGGCCCGCACGTTCGGCGGCGCGGGCCAGTCGGGGACGAGCCAGCGCTCGTTCATGGGGCTCAGGCTTCCGCGTCGGGCGCCTGCGAGGGCTGCGCGCGCTGGAAGGCGTCGAGCTCCATGCAGGCCTCGAAGGCGGCCATGGTGCGCGGCAGGCCGCTGAAGTCGCAGTCGAAGCGGCGGCCGTTGAAGATCTGCGGCACCAGGCAGCAATCGGCCATGGTGGGTGTGTTGCCCCAGCAGTAGATGCCGGCTGGGTGCTGCGCAAGCTGACGCTCGAAGGCCAGCATGCCGTCGCGCACCCAGTGGCGGTACCAGGCGTTCTTGGCCGCATCGTCGAGCTTCAGCTCTTTCACGAGGTACTTGAGCACGCGCAGGTTGTTGAGCGGATGGATCTCGCAGGCGATCGACTGCGACAGTGCGCGCACGTGGGCGCGGCCCACCGGATCGGTCGGCAGCAACGCCGGCTCGGGGTGCACTTCGTCGAGGTATTCGATGATCGCCATCGATTGCGAGAAGCGCTCGCCCTCGTCCTCCAGCAGGGGCACCAGCATGTCGGCCGAGATGGCGGAGTAAGGGCCGGTGCGGTGGTCGCCGCGCGCGATGTGCACGGGGATGTACTCGAAATCGAGGCCCTTCAGGTTGAGGGCGATGCGCACGCGGAACGAGGAGGAGGAACGGAAATAGTTGTGCAGCTTCATGATTTCCCAAGCATAGCGCTCCGTCACGGGCGCGGCATGGCCCTTCAGCGCGCCGTTCTGGCCGGCTTCTATTGTGGACCTCCCGCCTCTGGCACACTGCCGGTCTCCCGCTTAGGTTTCGCTGAAAAGGACACGTCGCAATGGCTTCCGAGTTCGTCTTCGCCCCGCCCGCCACCGTCTCGGTGCCGGTGGCCGGCCAGCCCGCCCGCTTCCCGGTGCACCGCATCTACTGCGTGGGCCGCAACTACGAAGATCACGCCAAGGAAATGGGCTTCACCGGCCGCGAGCCGCCATTCTTCTTCATGAAGCCGGCCGATGCGCTGGTGGTGGTCGACGCGGGCCAGACCGGCACCATGTCCTACCCCTCGCTCACGAAGAACCTGCATCACGAGATCGAGCTGGTCGTGGCCATCGGCACGGGTGGCAAGAACATCCTGGCGGCCGATGCGCACAAGCACATCTACGGCTACGCCGTCGGCCTCGACATGACGCGCCGCGACTTGCAGAACGACATGAAGAAACAGGGCCGCCCCTGGGACATCGGCAAGAGCTTCGAGCAGAGCGCGCCCATCGGCCCGATCGTGCCCGTGGCGCAGGCCGGCAATGCGGAAAAAGCCGAGATCTCCCTGCAGGTGAACGGCACCGACCGCCAGCGCAGCAACGTGGGCAAGCTGATCTGGAACGTGGCCGAGACCATCGAGCACCTGTCGGCCGCGTGGGAGCTGCAGCCCGGCGACCTGATCTTCACCGGCACGCCCGAAGGCGTGGCCGCGGTGGTGGCCGGAGACACGCTCGTGGGCGAAGTCGCGGGCCTGCCCAAGCTGACCGTCAAGATCGCCTGAAGACGGCAGCCGGCTCCATGCTCCTGCGCGTACCCATCAAGCATTGCAAGAACTGCGGCACCGCGGTGGTCTACCGCGTGCCGGACGACGGCGACACCAAGCAGCGCGCCGTCTGCCCGGCCTGCCACACCATCCACTACGAGAACCCGCTGAACGTGGTGGGCACCATCCCGGTCCTGGGCGACAAGGTGTTGCTGTGCAAGCGCAACATCGAACCGCGCTGGGGCAAGTGGACGCTGCCGGCCGGCTTCATGGAGCTCGAGGAAACCACCGCCCAGGGCGCGGCCCGCGAGACCGACGAAGAGGCCGGCGCCCACTATGTGATGGAGGGCCTGTTCTCCGTCATCAGCGTGGTGCGCGTGGGCCAGGTGCACATGTTCTACCGGGCCCGGTTGCTCGACGACAGGTTCGACCCAGGCCACGAGACCATCGAGGCCAGGCTCTTCGCCGAAGAAGAGATTCCCTGGGACGAGATCGCCTTTCGCACCGTGCGCGAGACGCTCGAGCACTACTTCGAGGACCGGCGCCGCGGCAGCTTCGACCGAGTCCACACGTTCGACATCGTCTGAACCCGCAGCGCCCCATGACACTTCGCTCCATCCTGCTTCGCGCCGCGATCGGCCTCGGATTCATCCTGGCCGCGACGGCGCAGGCGGAAACCGTGGGCGACGTCGACACCGCCTTCAAGCTCATCGGCCCGGACCACAAGATCGTGATCGAGGCCTACGACGACCCCAAGGTCAGCGGCGTAACGTGCTACGTCTCGCGCGCCAAGACCGGCGGGTTGGCCGGCGCCTTCGGCGTGGCCGAGGACAAGGCCGAGGCCTCCATCGCCTGCCGCCAGGTCGGCCCCGTGAGCATCACGCAGCCGCTACCCAAGCGCGAGGAGGTCTACAGCGAGCGGCTGTCGGTGCTCTTCAAGCGCCTGCGCGTGGTGCGCATGGTCGACCCGAAGCGCAACACGCTGGTCTACCTGACCTACTCCGACCTGCTGATCGACGGTTCGCCCAAGAACAGCGTGACGGCGGTGCCCATCGACCGCGGCACACCGATCCCGCTCAAGTAGCGCCCGGGGGCCGATGGCCCCTTCACAGCCGGTTGCTCTTTCGCGGGGCGCCGTCGCGGCAGTTTGCTAGCATCGCCCGCGTGGCCTCCCCCCGCGGGCCGCGGCGAGCCAGATCGCCGGAACCCTCCGCAACGAAACCGTTCCAACACAGCGCCATGCATCTTCAGACTTTTGTTTCCCGTATCGCCGCCCTGGCCCTGGTTGCCGCGAGCCTCGCGGCCTGTACCACCACCGACCTCAACGCGCCGCGGCCCGGCCCCTCGGTCACTCCCCCCGTGCAAAGACCCACCGCGATGTTCGTGCGCCCCGCCACCGGCGCGACGCTGGCGCGCTTCGACGGCGTGCGCACCAAGGGCATCGACATCGCCGGCAACTTGGGCGATCCGGTCGTCGCCTCGGCCGACGGCCGCGTGGTGTACGTGGGCGGCGAGCTGCCGGCCTACGGCAACATGATCATCGTCAAGCACAACGAGACCTTCCTCACCGCCTACGCGCACTTGCAGACCATCCTGGTGAAGGAGAACCAGGTGGTCCGACAGGGCGAGAAGATCGGCGAGATGGGCAAGAGCAACGCCGACCGCGTGAAGCTGCGCTTCGAGATCCGCAAGAACGGCACGGCCGTGAACCCCGAGCCGTATCTCAACGGATTGCTTCAGCAATGACAGGCGGCGCCCGCCGCCCATGAAAAAAAGCCCCTCGCGGGGCTTTTTTCTTTCAGAGCGCGTCATGCCGAAGCCCTGGCCTCGCCGGCTAGAGCAGGCTCTCGGGCACCAGCGGCGCCAGCAACTCCAGCTTCCAGCGCGACCAGTAATCCGTTTCGGGCTCCTGGTGCAGGATGGTGTCGGCCGCGTCCCCCGCGGCCGGGCTCACCCACTCGATGGCGCCCGTCGGTCCCAGCTGCAGCTGATAGGCGCCGTCCAGCCGGATGAAGCCGATCAGGCTGGTGAGCTGCTGGGCGATCTGCGGGCTGAAGATGAAGATGCCGACCTCGGTGTTGTGCAGCATCGAACGCGGATCGAAGTTCATCGAGCCGATGAACACGATCTTGCGGTCGATCACCGCCGACTTGCCGTGCAGCCGGCCACTGGCCGAGCCGTACATGCCGAAGCGCCTGGTCTGCTCCACCCGCTTGGGGCTCAGTTCGTACAGCTCCACGCCCAGGCGCAGCATCTCCGCGCGGTAGCGGCGGTAGCCGATGTGCACCAGCGACTCGTCGGTGGCCGCCAGCGAGTTGGTGACGATGCTGTAGCCCACGCCGTTGCCGCGCACGAGGCGGATCGTCTCCATGCCGCCGCGCCCCGGAATAAGGTAGGGCGTGGTCTGCATGATCTCGTTCTCGGCACCGCGCAGGTAGCGGCGCACGTTGTAGAGCACGCTGTCCTTCGATTCGTCGGCGGGCAGGCCGCGCGCTTCGTCCGTCGGCGCAAGCGCCTTGGCCGGCGCGTCGGCGTAGGCCTCGGCGCGCGCCCAGACCAGCTTGAGCGCGCCCGCGTCCAGGTCCTTGGCCAGCGGGTTGTTGCCCAGCAGGTCGGTGGAGGCAAGCTCCTCGGGGTGCAGCTGCTCGGGGCCGGTGGTCAGTTTGTCGAAGCGCTCGCGCAGCTGTTGCGGCGTTTCGCCCGTGGCGGGCACCAGCGATTCGATGGGGTAGACGTACGGGCTGCTCCAGTACATGTCGAACAGCGACGACAGCCTGGGCACCACAGCGCCGGCCACCAGCGTGTCGATGTCGATGAAGTTCGAGCCCCCGTCGCGCAGGAAGTACTCGTTGGCCATGTTGCGCCCGCCCATGACGCCGATGACGTTGTCCACCACATAGAGCTTGTTGTGCATGCGGCGGTGCACACGGTCGAAGTCCAGTATCGACCAGGCCCAGCGCGTGCCGAAGCGGCCCCGCCCCGCGGGGAACGGGTTGAAGAACCGCACCTCGACGTTCGGATGCGCGGCGAAGCTGGCGAAGAGCGGGTCGGCGCCAGCCGTGTAGAGATCGTCCACCAGCAGCCGCACGCGCACGCCGCGGTCGGCCGCATCGCGCAGGGCACGCAGCAGGTAGCGGCCGGTCTCGTCGTTCTGCACGAGGTAGTACTGCACGTCGATGGAGCGCTGCGCGCGGCGTGCGAGCTCGATGCGCGCGTGCAGCGAAAACTGTGGCATGGGCAGCAGCCTGAACCCGCTGAGTGGCTCGCCGGGCGGGGCAGCCGCCTGCACGAGGCGGCCCAGGGTGGTGTCCGCGCCATCGCTGATTGCCACGGAGGGTTTGCGCTGCACGTCGGCAGGCAGTCCGGCGCAGCCGGCCATGCACAGCGCAACGATGCCGAGCAGCAGCCACGCCAGCCACCGGGCGCACGGTTCGTCGGCAGCCCGACAGGGGAAATTCGGCATGAAAAACAGAGGTGGGTTGGAGCGTGGATCGAAAAGCTCGCGGTTTCTACCACGCGCCTGTCGAACGTGCTGCACCGCCGATCGCGTCCGGGTTCAGTGCCCGCGCGTCGGCTCCCATTGCCTGACGAAGTGATCCGCCCGCAGCGTGGCCCGCTCTACCGCCGCATCCCACGACAGCTGCTGGGTGATCACCAGGGCACAGCGCGGAATGCCGCCCAGGCTCAGCTCGCAGATGCCGGCATAGGTGCCGCTGGGTGTGCGCATGAGCTCGATCCAACCCGTCCAGCCTTCTGGAACGCTGAGAGCGACTCGAGCGCTGGCCATGATGAATACACCCTACCCTTTTTGTAACGCAGCGCCAAGAATTTAAACCCTAAGCACTACAAATATCCGACAGGGCGGAGACTAAAGGCAGCGCTCTCGAACAGCATCCCTCGAATATGGGGGCCGGCACATGCCTCAGCTTTTCAGCAAAGATCGAGGAGCATGAACACAAAGACCAATTCCGGCGTGGGCAGGCCATCCACCCTCGCGCTGTTCGACGACCCGCTGCGCGAGGGGCGCGAACGGCTCGGGCCCGGAGCCTTCGTGCTGCCTGGCTTCGCCCTGCCCTTCGTCGATGCGCTCCTGCCGGCCATCGAAGGGCTGGCCGAACGCGCGCCGTTCCGCCACCTCGTCACGCCGGGCGGCTTCACGATGTCCGTGGCGCTGACCAACTGCGGCGCGCTGGGCTGGACCAGCGACCGGCGCGGCTACCGCTACAGCGCCACCGATCCCGACACCGGCAAGCCGTGGCCCGCCATGCCCGAGCCATTCACGCGGCTGGCGCGAGAGGCGGCCTTGGCAGCCGGCTTCGACGGCTTCGCACCCGACGCCTGCCTTGTCAACCGCTACGCGCCCGGCGCGCGGCTGTCGCTGCACCAGGACAGGGACGAGCGCGACTACGGCGCCCCCATCGTCTCGGTGTCGCTCGGCATGCCGGCCGTGTTCCTGTTCGGTGGACTGGCGCGTGGCGGCAAGGCGGTGCGCATTCCTCTCATACATGGCGACGTGGTGGTCTGGGGCGGCGAAGACCGGCTGCGCTATCACGGCGTGCTGCCGCTGAAGGACGAACCGCATCCGCTGCTGGGCGCGATCCGCATCAACCTCACATTCCGCAAGGCGGGGTGACATGCATGCAGGCGACCGGCAAGACAAGGAAGACATCGAAGAGGTCTTTCCTGAGGGGGCAGCCTGCAAGTTGCGCAACAACCGTCGCCAACGGCCTACAGACAAGTCCCCCTCGCCACGCCATGTTGCAAGCCATGACACATCCCATCGAACTCACCATCGTGGAGCCGCTGCCGGGCGCCTTTGTCTGGCAGTTGCTCGAAACCGACGACGCAGGTGCGCACCCGCGCGTGCTGCGCAGGGCTTACGACGCCGCGGAAAGTTATGAGCTGGCGCTCTCGGCCGGCCAGCGGGCGCTGCAAAGCGAGATCCGGCACCGCGCGCCTGCCGGCCACGGTTGAGTGGAACGCTACGCCTTACAGCCTTGGGGCTCAGGCGTGCAATGCGAAGTCGTCGACCGTGAGCGTGATGGCGCCGCGCTGTCCCGCCTGGTAGCGGGCGATCGCCACGGGCTCGATGACATGGAAGTACCGCCTGCACGTTTCCAGCAGGCCCTCTCCCATTTCGCGTGCACCGAATTCGTCGTGCAGGGTTTCCTCTGAAATCTGCGCGACGACGCGCGGCCCGTCAGGGCCTTCGGGGTAGAAGGCAAATCGCACGCTCGCCGTGTCGAAGCAATAGATGCCTTCGAAGTTCATCTCTGGTGTCTCCTTGTGAAGCGGCGGCGATTGGACGCGTGTGCCGCGGCGGTAGGGAGCGGAAATCAGCGCATCTCCGTGCAGGACATTTCCTACAGGCAATAGGGAGCGCGCTTGCATCCGGAAACGGTTCCGGCCTCCGTTGCAAGGCGTCGATGCAGCGAAGATCGGGCCTCCAATTTCCTCGCTCACGGAGCACCTGATTCGATGATGACCGCCACGATCACGCGCCCTGCACCTCGATGCGCCGCTGCATGCGCCCTCGCCGCCTCGCTCCTGCTGGGCGCGTGCACCGGAACCAGCGAGGCCCAGCGCCAGGCCACCGCCAGCACGCCGCCGCCCTCCGATTGCACCGCCTGGGTCGGTGCCGACCGCAACGCCATGATGGGCGGCTATCTGCTGCCGCAAGGCCAGAAAAACAGCACAGGCACCAAGGTCTGCGTACCGGTGCTGACGACAGCCAACCGCGCGCCAGCCGGCTACGCGGGCGGCGACTATCACATCGGCGAATTCACCGACGACAAGCTCAAGGCCCGCTGGCGCGCCTGCAAGGAAGACCCGGCCTGCTTCAAGCGCATTGACGCGCAGATGCAGCGCTGGCTGCCGCCCAACAAGGAGCGCGCCACGCGCTCGACCGGCGTGGTCGACCCTTCCGGCAAGATCGATCCGGACGGCCAGGTCGACCTGAAGCAGATTCGCCGGCCCGCCTTCTTCGCCAAGGCGCCGTACCGCGAGGGCATCGCGGAGGCCGACGCCCGCACCTACATCGTCGAATTCACCGCGCCGCGCGACACCTTCGAGCGCATCGACCTCAAGATGACCGGCGACATCAAGCTGCGCGGCTGGTACATCGAAGGCGCCGGCGTCGATGACGGCAAGGGCAGGAAGGTGCGCGCGCTGGCCATCATGGCGCCGGGCGGCGGCGGGCAGCTCACGGCCATCCAGCATCCGGACGAAGCTGCGTACCGCATTGACGAGAAGACCGGCAGGACCGTGCCCATCAGTTTTCCCAACGCGACCACCGAGACCATGGGCCAGCGCTGGTGGCGCGAGAACCTGTACGCGCTCAACCAGGCCGGCTTCGACGTGCTGGCCTACGACCGGCGCGGCGAGGGACTGTCGGGCGGCTTCAGCGACACCAACACGCTGGAGCAAGGCGAGGACGTGTTCCGCGCGCTCGCCGCCCTGGACACCGGGCGCGGCCTGCGCATCCTCACGCCGAAGGGCGAGGTGCTCGAAGGCAACGCCACCCGGGGCCGGCTGCTGGCGGGCATGGCGTCGAGCGAAATTCCGCTGGTGCTCGGCGGCTATTCGCGCGGCTCGATGTCCACTGCGTGGGCCATGACCCGCAACTACGTGGCGCAGTGCAGCTTCGACATGCCCGAGCCCAACTGCACGCCGCCCAAGGGCCTGCGGAACATCCGCGGCGCGATATTGCTGTCGTCGTTCGCCAGCGGCGCGGGCTACGTGGGCGATTCGCCCGACCTGGCCGATCGCAACCTGTTCCTGGGCGGCATGGCGGCCGAGCACCACATCGCGTTCTATCCGAACTCGTCCACGCTCGCGGGCATGGACCGCTGGCCGGCGGCCTTCTTCGGCAAGGGCCTATGGGACCGCGCGGAAACGCTCGAAGGCACGGTGGCCGCCTACAACCGCATCCGCGGCGTGAAGGAGATCGTGCTGGCGCGCGGGCCGCATTCGATCGAGACCTGGCCCGCCTCCGACCAGGCCTACCTGCGCGAGCGCATGGTGGTGTTCGCGAAGGCGGTGATCGTCGGCGGGCGTACCATCCCGGGCGCTCGGCCCTGGAAGGACTTCAAGTCCCTGGTCGCAACCACGCCTGACTCGTGGGAGCCGTCGTCGCGGCCCAAGGCGCCTTGAGCGGCCACCGCACGCGCGTGCCGGGGGCGCCCGTCACGGCCGGGTTGAAAACCTCCGGCACGCCGCCACCTCCTCTGGGATCCAGGCGACTGAAAGAGGTGCTCCATGGGCGCGCGCGACGAATTCATTCTTGACTCCTACTCGGCCACCGTCACGCGGGTGGCGCACACCGCCAGCGCGGCGGTCGCGCACATCAAGGTCCGCAAGGCGGCTCAGCGCGGCAACGCAGCCTCCCACGGCAGCGGCTCGGGCTTCCTGTTCACGCCCGACGGCTTTTCGCTCACCAACGCCCACGTGGTCGAGGGCGCAACCGAGTTGCGCGCCGCGTTCGCCGACGGCACCGAAAGCATCGCGCGCCTGGTGGGGCTGGACGCCTCGACCGACATCGCGGTGCTGCGCATCGAGTCGCACCCGGGGGCTTTCCTGCCGCTGGGCAGCTCGGCCACCCTGCAGCCCGGCCAGCTGGCCGTGGCGGTCGGCAACCCGCTCGGCTTCGATTTCACCGTGACCGCGGGCATCGTGAGTGCGCTGGGGCGCAGCCTGCCGGCACGCGGCGGCCGGATGATCGAGGACGTGATCCAGACCGACGTGGCCCTCAACCCCGGCAACTCGGGCGGCCCGCTGCTCGACAGCGCGGCGCAGGTGATCGGCGTGAACACGGCGGTGATCCCGTCGGCGCAAGGCCTGAGCTTCGCGGTGGCCATCGACACCGCGCGCTGGGTGGCCGGCGAGCTGATGCGCCATGGCGCAGTGCGCCGCGGCAAGCTGGGCGTGCAGTGTGCAGCGGTGGCGCTGCCCAGGCGCTGGGTGCGCGAGAACGAATGGCCCGTGGCCACCGGCGTGCGTGTGGTCGAGGTGGTGGCCGGCTCGGCCGCGGCGCGCGACGGACTGCGCAGCGGCGACATCCTCATCGGATGCGACGGGATACCGCTTGCCCAGCTGTCCGACCTGCTCAAGCGGCTGGCGGGCGAAGGGTACGGGCGGCCGCTGCTGCTCAAGCTGCTGCGGCCGGTGGCCGGGACGCTGACGCCGTTCTACATCACGGTATCGCCGGCAGGCTGAGATGAAGACCGGCCGGCGCAACGACAATAGGCGCCTGCAGCGAAGCACCCGTCCAGGAGAAAACCTTGTCCACCGTCACCATCACCCCTCAAGTCAACGCCGGCAACGACGCCCCCTTCGTCCTCTTCGGCGGTGTCAACGTTCTCGAATCGAAGGACCTGGCACTGCGCTCCGCCGAGGAGTACGTGCGTGTCACGCAGAAGCTGGGCATTCCCTACGTCTTCAAGGGCAGCTTCGACAAGGCCAACCGCTCCTCCATCCACTCCTACCGCGGTCCCGGCCTGGATGAAGGCCTGAAGATCCTGCAGGCCGTGAAAGACAGCTTCGGTGTTCCCGTGCTGACCGACGTGCACGAGATCGCGCAGGCAGCGCCTGTCGCCGAAGTGGTCGACGTGCTGCAGCTGCCCGCCTTCCTCGCGCGCCAGACCGACCTCGTGGTGGCGCTAGCGAGGACCGGCCGCGTCATCAACATCAAGAAGCCGCAGTTCCTGAGCCCGTCGCAGATGCTCAACATCGTCGAGAAATTCAAGGAGGCCGGCAACGACAAGCTCATCCTGTGCGACCGTGGCACCTGCTTCGGCTACGACAACCTCGTGGTCGACATGCTGGGCTTCGGCGTCATGAAGAAGGTCACGCAGAACCTGCCCGTCATCTTCGACGTGACCCATGCGCTGCAGCAGCGCGAAGCCGGTGCCGCCGCGTCGGGCGGCCGCCGCGAACAGGTGGCCGACCTGGCGCGCGCCGGCATGGCGGTAGGCCTGGCCGGTCTTTTCCTCGAAGCCCACCCGGACCCGGCGCAAGCCAAGTGCGACGGCCCGAGCGCGCTGCCGCTGGACAAGCTCGAACCGTTCCTGGCGCAGATCAAGGCGCTGGACGATCTGGTCAAGTCGTTCGCACCCCTGAATATCTGAAGAACCCATCTTGTCATCCAAAGTCTCCCGCATTGCCCTGTCGGCTTCGGCCGCCGCCATCGGCGGCATCGCGGCGTACTGGACCCTCCTCGCGACGCGCCAGGGGCACATCCTGTTCAACGCCCGCAAGCTCCCCGTCGTCCACCTGTCGGACGACTTCTCCACCTACTCCCACACCGTGCCGGGCGGGATGGTCCGCGGGTATGTCTACCACCCCCAGGGTGAAGACACGCTGCAGGACCTGTTCGTCTATTTCGCCGGCCGCGGCGAGGACGTGCGCGCCACCGCGCAGATGCTGCACTGGCTGCCCAAGGGCTTCGGCTTCGCCGCGATCAACTACCGCGGCGTGGCCGACTCGCAGGGCCATCCTTCCGAGATCGCCTCGGTGGAGGACGCGGCCCAGTTCGCCAACCACCTGCGCCGGGCCTTTCCGCAGGCACGCCTGCACGTCGTCGGCCGCAGCCTGGGAACTGGCGTTGCCATCCAGCTGGTGGCGCTGCAGGACTTCGAGAGCCTGCAGCTGGTGACGCCCTACGACTCGATGCTGGAGATTGCGAAGAAACGGTTCCCGCTCGTGCCGCTGTCGCTGTTGCTGCGGCACCAGTTCAACTCGCTGGAGCATTCCAAGGAAGTCGCCGCGAAAACCCAGGTGCTGCTGGCAGAGCACGATGACGTTGTCGTGCCCGAGCGCTCGCAAAAGCTCATCGCCGCATGGCCCACGCCGATCAGCGTGCAGACGATTCCGGGGTCGAACCATCACAGCATCATGGGGCTCGAAGCGACCTGGCTTCATCTCATCGACTTTGCGTTGACGGCGATTCTTCCGGAGCCGAAGGCGGCTTAGGGCTTGCAGGCCCGGCTTTCCTATACGTACTTCAAGAGAATCCTCGCGAGAGCTTCGGGGGCCAGCCGCGGAACATCGTGTGCGCATTCGAGGCGATGCGTGGCCCATTCAGGGTCCAGCCGCAGGCGTTCGTACAGCTCGACGAATGGGCTTCCTTCCCAGCCGCACGCGGCGATGAAGGCTTTGCTGCGGACGTTGCGCCAGTTGCCGGTCAACTTGATCGCCTGCAGGAAGGTAGCGATCGGATGGGGACGGCATCGCCTGTCGAGATGGGCCGGCGGCGCGCAAGTCAATCCATCCGCAGCCGCGCCCGCTATGAAACGCTCCCGGTAGCTCGGTGTGGCGAGCGCCCAGACCGATGCACCGTTGTCCGGCACATAGGCATCGGCGTAAACGATGGCCTTGATGCGCGACGGCTCCTTGTCCGCCGCGCCGGTGATGACCATTCCCCCATACGAATGACCGACGAGAACGGCACTCGCATCGCGCCCGCGAACCGCTTGGACCACCTCGTCGATATGACTGTCGAGATTGGCGCCATCCGCGGGCTCGTCGCCCAGTCCCGAGAGAGTGAGCGCCTGGACTTCATGGCCTGCGCCTGACAGCGCATTGCCGACAGCCTCGAATGCCCAGGCCCCGTGCCAACCACCTGGCACCAAAATGAATCTTGCCATCCAGTTTGTCCTCTCGGATACGGCTGCAGAGCAGGCGCCGGGCCATCGGCCGCAGCAATTTCGCCGTGCGCACATTGTTGCTTGGGGATCGTGTTCGCGCCAAGCTCGGCGCTGACCGGGATGCGAGGGCTCCTGTCCCCGCGACATGCCAGCAAGCAGCACCGGCTTGCGTTGACACGTTCAATCCCGTACGCTGGCTTGGCGTCCACGCGCAGCACCCGAGCCCTCGCGGGCCGCCGGACCGGCCTTGCGGACGTGAAGGAGTCCACGCCATGCCAAGCCGATCGAACGGCCCCACGGCCGAAATGGAAGCAGTGCGAACGCTGGCGCTCGTCGGTGCCGCCGCAGCCGGCAAGAGCTCCCTTGCCGAGGCCTTGCTGCACAAGGCTGGCGCCATCGCAGCGTGCGGCAGCATCGAGCGCGGCAGCACCGTCAGCGACTACGACCCGCTGGAGCGCCGCATGCTGCACTCGCTCAACGCATCGGTGATGCACCTCACGCATACCGGCACGCGCGTCCACTTCATCGACACGCCCGGCGGCCCCGACTTCCTTGGCCAGAGCCTGCCGGCGCTGGAGGCGGTCGAGACGGCGGCGGTGGTCATCAATGCCGCCACCGGCATCGAGCCGATGACGGTGCGCATGATGGAGTACGCGGCCTCGCGCCACCTCGCCCGCATGATCATCGTCAACAAGATCGACTCGCAGGGCGTCTCGCTGGCGCGCCTGCTGGCCGACATCCAGGCCACCTTCGGCCGCGAATGCCTGCCGCTGAACCTGCCCGACGGGGTCGGCAAGCAGGTGGTGGACTGCTTCTTCAACCGCTTCGGGCAGTCCGACTTCGGCCCCGTCGAAGCAGCGCACCGCGCGCTGGTGGAGCAGGTGGTCGAGGTCGATGCGGCCTTCGTCGAGCGCTACCTGGAAGAGGGCGACATGGATCCGGCCGAGCTGCATGCGCCGCTCGAACAGGCGCTGCGCGAGGGCCACCTGATTCCGGTCTGCTTCGTCTCGGCGCGCAGCGGCGCGGGCGTGGCCGAGCTGCTCGACGTGATCGTCAGGCTGCTTCCCGACCCCGCCGAAGCCAACCCGCCGGACTTCCTGGTCGGTGAAGGCGCGGATGCCAAGCCGATGCAGGCCAGGCCCGATCCGTCGCTGCATGTGCTGGCGCATGTGTTCAAGGTCATGGGCGACCCTTATGTCGGCAAGCTCGGCATCTTCCGCGTGCACCAGGGCACGGTCGCGAGCGACAGCCAGCTTTACATCGGCGACGGCCGCAAGCCCTTCAAGGTGGGCCATCTGTTCATGCTGCAGGGCAAGGACCACGTGGAGGTGTCGCGCGCCGTGCCGGGCGACATCGTGGCGGTGGCGAAGATCGAGGAGATCCACTTCGACGCCGTGCTGCACGACGCGAGCGAAGACGACCACGTCCATCTCGCGCCGCTGGAGTTTCCTGTGCCGGTGCACGGACTCGCCGTGGAACCCGCACGCCATGGCGACGAGCAGCGCACCTGGGAGATCCTCGGCAAGCTCGCGGCCGAAGACCCCTGCCTGCGCATCGAGCACGTGGCCGCCACCAACGAAACGATCCTCTACGGCCTCGGGGAGCTTCACCTGCGCACGGTGCTCGAGCGCCTGCGCGAGGTGTACCGCTTCGAGGTCCGGACGCGGCCGCCGCGCATCGCCTATCGCGAGACGGTGGCCGCACCGGCCATGGGCCATCACCGCCACAAGAAGCAGACCGGCGGCTCCGGCCAGTTCGGCGAAGTCTTTTTGCGCATCGAGCCGCTGGCGCGCGGCGCCGGCTTCCAGTTCGATGACGAGGTCAGGGGCGGCGCGATACCGAGCCAGTTCATCCCCGCGGTCGAGAAAGGCGTGCGCGAGGTACTGCTGGGCGGTGTGATCGCCGGCTACCCGGTGGTCGACGTGCGGGTGGTGGTGTACGACGGCAAGCACCACAGCGTCGACAGCAAGGACATCGCCTTCGCGACTGCGGGCCGCAAGGCCTTCATGGCGGCAGTCCGCGAGGCCAGGCCGGTCGTGCTGGAGCCGATCGTCCAGATCGAGATCGTCGTATCCGAGCATTCCGTGGGCGACGTCACGAGCGACCTGTCGTCGCGGCGCGGCCTGGTCACGGGCACGTCGGCCATGGGAATCGGCAGCGTGGTCGTTCGCGGGCAGGTGCCGATGGCGGAGCTGGCCAGCTACCAGTCGCGGCTGAATGCGATGACCAGCGGCCAGGGCCGCTACACCATCGCGCTGTCGCACTACGAAGCCGTGCCGCCGGCAACGCAACAGGCGCTGATGGGCCAGTTCCAGGTGCGCGACGAGGCTTAGCCCAAAGCGTCGTTCACCTGCTCGCGGAACTCGCTCAGGCTGACTGCGGCGCCGATTTCCCGCGGCAGCGCATCGCGCACCGAGAACACGCCGAGCACCTTCGCTCCCGCCACCAGCGGCAGGTGGCGAAAGCCGCGCTCGAGCATGAGCACCACGGCATCGGACACCAGCGTTTCAGGCGGCACGCAGATCGGGTTGGGCGTCATGACTTCGCGCACCGCGGTGTGATCGGGATCGAGTCCCCGGGCCAGCACCCGGGTCATGAGGTCGCGCTCGGTGAGGATGCCCAGCAGGGTGTCCGGCAGCTCCATGACGAGCACGCTGCCGCAACTGGCCCGCGTCATCACGCAGGCAGCGTCGCGCACGCTGGCCTGCGGGCCCAGGCTGACCACATGTGCGCGCGAGATGGATTGGAAAACGGTGCGCTCGGCCATGGTGCGCCCTCCGGAAGTAGCGTGAATGGTGCCGCCGGCTTTCGCTCAGCGCAAGGAGTCGTTGAGCCGCTCCAGCGCCTCGGCGCCGGGGCACAGATGGGCCGGCCCCAGCGCGTTGAGCGGCCGGTCGCTGGTGTTGAGCGCCGTGTGCAGGTCGGTGGCCAGCGGATCGACATAGAGCAGTCCGGTGACCACTTCGCCCATCTCCTGGTGCCGTTGCATGTAGGCCATAGCGGCATAGCGGTCGCCGGGGTTGTAGTCGGAATGCAGGCTGCGCAGGCGCAGCAGCGTGCCGTCGTGCTGGCGCACGTCCACCACTTCGCCCGCCCCCATGTCGACGGTGATTTCCTCCCGCCCGCTGATGAAGTCGATGCGGCTCACCGCCTCGTTGTGCTCGCGCACGTAGTCGTAGCTCTTGGTGCTGCCGGGGTGGTTGTTGAAGGCCACGCAGGGGCTGATCACGTCGATGAAGGCAGACCCGCCGTGGCTGATCGCGCCCTTGATGAGTGGCACAAGTTGCGCCTTGTTACCCGAAAACCCCCGCCCCACGTAGCTGGCTCCCAGTTGCAGCGCCATGGCGACAAGGTCCACCGGGCTGTCGCTGTTGACGACGCCCTTCTTGCTCCTGGAACCCTGGTCGGCGGTGGCCGAGAACTGGCCCTTGGTCAGGCCGTAGACGCCGTTGTTCTCCACGACGTAGGCCATGCGCACGCCGCGCCGCATGGCGTGGGCGAACTGTCCCAGGCCAATGGACGCCGAATCCCCGTCGCCCGAGACACCCAGGTACAGCAGGTCGCGGTTGGCCAGGTTGGCGCCGGTCAGCACGCTGGGCATGCGGCCATGGACGGTGTTGAAGCCGTGCGATGCACCGAGGAAATAGTCCGGCGTCTTGGAGCTGCAGCCGATACCCGAGAGCTTGGCCACGCGATGCGGTTCGATGTCCAGCTCCCAGCAGGCCTCGATGATGGCGGCGGAGATCGAATCGTGGCCGCAGCCGGCGCACAGCGTGGAGATCTTGCCTTCGTAGTCGCGCCGCGTGTAGCCGACCTTGTTGGTGGTCAGCGTCGGATGGCGCAGCCGGGGCTTGGCGAGATAGGTCATGCAAGTTCCTTCGTCCCGGTGCTGCCGGATGCATGCGTCTGCACGTGCGAGCTGATCGCCTGCACGATGAAGCGCGCGGTGATCGGCGTGCCGTCGAAATGCAGCACGCGCACGAGCCGGGCGGGGTCGGCGTCCAGTTCGTTGACCAGCAGGCTGCGCATCTGCGCGTCGCGGTTCTGCTCGACCACGAACACCTTGTCGTGCTGCGCCAGGAACTGCACCACGCTGTCCGGAAAGGGAAAGGCGCGCAGCCGCAGTGCATCGAGGTGGATGCCGCGCTCTTCCAGCGCCTGCAGCGCCTCATGCATCGACGGGCTGGTCGAGCCGAAATAGATCACGCCGAGCGCGGTCTTTTGGGCGGCAGGCCGCAGCACCGGCTGCGGCACCAGCGTGGCCGCGGTCGCGAACTTCTTCAGCAGCCGCTCCATGTTGTAGATGTAGTCGGGGCCGCGCTCGGAATACCGGGCATAGGCGTCGCGCGTCGTGCCGCGCGTGAAGTAGCTGCCCTTGGTCGGGTGCGTACCCGGCAGCGTGCGCCACGGAATGCCGTCGCCGTCCACGTCCTTGTAGCGGCCGAAGTCGCGGCCCGCCTCGAGCTCCTCGGCGCTCATGACCTTGCCGCGGTCGTAGGCCTTGCTGTCGTCCCAGGCGAAGGGCTTGCACAGGCGCTGGTTCATGCCGATGTCCAGGTCCGTCATCAGGAACACCGGTGTCTGCAGCCGGTCGGCCAGGTCCAGCGCCGCCGCCGCTTGCTCGAAGCATTCGTGCGGGTCTTCGGGGAACAGCAGCACGTGCTTGGTGTCGCCGTGCGAGGCATAGGCGCAGGACAGGATGTCGGCCTGCTGCGTGCGCGTCGGCATGCCGGTGGAAGGGCCGCCGCGCTGCACGTTGATGAGCGTGATCGGGATCTCGGCGAAGTAGGCCAGCCCGATGAACTCGGCCATCAGCGAAATGCCCGGCCCCGAAGTCGCCGTGAAGGCGCGTGCGCCGTTCCAGCCGGCGCCGACCACCATGCCGATCGAGGCCAGTTCGTCTTCCGCCTGCACGATGGCGAAGCGGTGCTGGCCCGTGGCCGGGTCCACGCGGAATTTCGCGCAGTACTTCTGGAAGGCCTCGGCCACCGAGGACGACGGCGTGATCGGATACCAGGCCGCGACCGTGGCGCCGCCATACACGCAGCCCAGCGCCGCGGCACTGTTGCCGTCCACAAAGATCCGGTCGCCCACCCGGTCGGCGCGCCGCACCTGCAGCCCCACGGGCTCGCGCAGGTTCTCCCTCGCGAAGTCGCAGCCCAGGTGCAGTGCCTGCACATTGGAGGCCAACAATTTTTCCTTGCCCTTGTACTGCTCGCCGAACAGCTTCTCGACCACTTCCGGCTCGATGCCGAGCAGGATCGCCAGCGCGCCCACATAGACGATGTTCTTGAACAGCTGGCGCTGGCGCGGGTCCTGGTAGACCGCGTTGCAGATCTCCGTCAGCGGCATGCCGATGACGCGGATGTCGTCGCGGAACTTCGATGGCGGCAGCGGCCGCGTGCTGTCGTAGAAGAGATAGCCGCCGGGCTCCAGTTCGGCCACGTCGGCGTCCCAGGTCTGCGGGTTCATCGCCACCATCATGTCGGTACCGCCACGCCGCCCGAGATGGCCCTGCTCGGTCACCCGCACCTCGTACCAGGTCGGCAGGCCCTGGATGTTGCTCGGGAAGATGTTGCGCGGGCTCACCGGCACGCCCATGCGCAGGATGGCCTTGGCGAACAGTTCGTTGGCCGAGGCCGAACCCGAGCCGTTGACGTTGGCGAACTTGATGACGAAGTCGTTGACCGCCTCTATCTGCTTCATGCTCATGCGGCCACCCCCTGCCCTGCCGGCGTCATCTTCAGCAGGAACTTCTGCATGTCCCACGCGCCGGTGGGACAGCGCTCGGCGCACAGGCCGCAGTGCAGGCAGACATCTTCGTCCTTGACCATCACGCGGCCCGTCTTGAGCCCGCCGGAGACGTACAGGTCCTGCGCCAGGTTCAGTGCCGGCGCCTTGAGCCGGGGCCGCAGTTCGGCTTCGTCGCCGTTGTCGATGAAGTTGATGCAGTCCATCGGGCAGATGTCCACGCATGCATCGCATTCGATGCAGGCGGCCTCGGTGAACACGGTCTGCACATCGCAGTTCAGGCAGCGCTCGGCCTCCTTGAAGGCGGTGGCGGCGTCGAAGCCAAGCTCAACCTCCACACGGATGCTCGCCAGCGCCATCTCGGCCTTGGCCCACGGCACCTTGTAGCGCAGGTCGTTGGAGGTGTCGTTGCCGTAGCTCCATTCGTGGATGCCCATCTTCTGCGACACCAGGTTGGTCATGGGCGCGGGCCGCACATACACCGGTTCGGCACGCAGAAGCTTGTCGATCGACACTGCCGCCTCGTGCCCGTGGGCCACGGCCGTGATGATGTTCCTGGGCCCCAAGGCCGCATCGCCACCGAAGAACACGTTGGGCACCGTCGACTGGAAGCTGGTCTTCTCGAGCACCGGCAAGCCCGACTTGTCGAAGTCGATGCCGCTGTCGCGCTCGATCCACGGAAAGGCGTTTTCCTGGCCCACCGCGACCAGCACCTCGTCGCATTCGAAGTACGCGTCCGGTGCGCCCGTCGGCACCAGCGTACGGCGGCCCTGGCTGTCGTATTCGGCCCGGACGATTTCGAAGCGCATGCCCAGCAGCTTGCCCTCCTCGTGCACGAAGGCCTTGGGCACATGGAAGTCGATGATCGGAATGCCTTCGTGCTGGGCATCTTCCTTCTCCCAGGGCGAGGCCTTCATTTCGTCGAAGCCGCTGCGCACGATGACCTTCACGTCGGTACCGCCCAGGCGGCGTGCCGACCGGCAGCAGTCCATCGCCGTGTTGCCGCCGCCCAGCACGATCACGCGCCGGCCGATGCTGCTGACGTGGCCGAAGGACACGGAGTTCAGCCAGTCGATGCCGATGTGGATGCCGGCCGATGCCTCCCGGCGCCCGGGAACGTCCAGGTCGCGCCCGCGCGGTGCGCCGCAGCCGACGAAGATCGCGTCCCATCCCTGCGCCAGCAATGCCTTCATCGAATCGATGCGCTCGCCGCCGCGGAATTCGACGCCCAGGTCGAGGATGTAGCCCGTCTCTTCGTCGATCACCGACTCCGGCAGGCGAAAGCGCGGTATCTGCGTGCGGATGAACCCGCCGGCCTTGGCCTCGCCGTCGAACACCGTCACTTCGTAGCCCAACGGCGCGAGGTCGCGCGCCACGGTGAGCGAGGCCGGCCCCGCACCGACGCAGGCGACCCGCTTGCCGTTCTTCGGTTCGGGCTTCGGCATGCGCGCGCGCACGTCTTCCTTCATGTCGGCCGCCACGCGCTTGAGGCGGCAGATCGCCACCGGCTCGGGCTCCTTCGTGTTGCCTTCTTCCACCCGCCCGCGCCGGCAAGCCGGTTCGCAGGGACGGTCGCAGGTGCGCCCCAGGATGCCGGGAAAGACGTTGGAGACCCAGTTGATCATGTAGGCGTCGCCGTAGCGGCGCTGCGCGACCATGCGGATGTATTCAGGGACGGGGGTATGCGACGGACAGGCGTACTGGCAATCGACAACCTTGTGGAAGTAGGCCGGATCTGCAATGTTGGTGCGTTGCAATGCGTGTCTCCTGGCAAGCCTCCCTCGACCCCGGAGGGGCCGGCATGCGGCTTTGCCGCCAGTATGCGCCGCACTGGCGGGCGCACGGCCTTGGTGGAATCCCGCAGCGCTCCGGGCTATGCCTCGGTGGCCAATCCCCGCATCGATGCTGGCAATGCGTGTGCGCCCGGGCCTGCGCTATCCCTTCGCAACGATCACGTGCGCCTGTATCTTGCCGGCCACCGGGCCTTCGCCATGGCGGCTGGCGATCGCCTGCGTTGCGCGGTCCGTCGCGAGCTGAAGCAAGCTGGCGTCGCGCGCCTCGATTTCGTTGCGCAGAGGCGTTCCCTGGCAATAGGCGGTGGCGACCTCGCGTGCCGAGGGCGCGCGACTCACCTCCTCGCGCGTCTCGATCTCGATGCCGGTGAACCCTGCGCGGCTCACATCCTCTCGGATCAGTGCGACATCGTGATAGCCGTGCGGCGTGCGGGCAAGGAATCGCGGAGGGTCGTCCGGAAACATCGCGGCAACGGCGTTGGTGACATCGTCGGCAAAGGCGTTCTCTTCGATGCGGTCCCAGACGTTGAAGACGAAGCGCCCGCCAGGCCTCAGCACGCGACGCGCCTCGGCGTAGCCGGCGACCCTGTTGGGGAAGAACATCGCGCCGAACTGGCAGCAAACGACATCGAACGAGGCATCTTCGAACGGCAGGCCGAGCGCATCCGCCTGCCGCCATTCGATGCGGCCGTCGGGGCCCTGGCGGGCGGCAGCATAGTCGAGCATGGGCTGGTTGAGGTCGCTCACCACATAGCGTGCGTCGGCGCGGAGTCTTGGTGCAAGCGCACGCGTGACCACGCCGCTGCCGGCGGCCGTCTCAAGCACCGCGCCGGGCGAGAAGGCAGCGACGCGTTGCGCCATGTCGGCGGCATAGGCCTCGAAGATCAGGGGGACCATCAGCGTGTCGTAGAACTTCGGGATCGAACCCGCGAACACCTTGTCGCTCTCAGCCATGGGATCTCCTTGAAAGCTCCGAACGGCGCCTTGAGCTTCCGTTCCCGAGCGGGCCAGTCCTCCCCGACGAGTCCGCCGCCTGGTGGGACACCCGCGACGACCCGCCATGGTGGACGCGCCTGCCGGCCTCGTCAACGTCGTCGTCCTGCGGACTGCCCCTCAAGGTAACCTGTCGCCATGGATTCCCTCATCGCCGCCTCCGCCCGCGCCCTTGCCGCCGGCGATGCACTCGGCGCCCTCAAGCGGATCGCCCTGCGCGACGATCCGCCGGCGCTGGCCCTGCGCGGCATCGCCATGGCGCAGCTCGGAGAACACCCCCGCGCACGCGAGTTGCTGCGGCGCGCCGCGCGCGACTTCGGCGCCCATGAAGAGCTGTCGCGCGCCCGCTGCATCGTCGCCGAGGCCGAGGTCGCGCTGGCCATGCGCGACCTCGGCGGCTCCCCGCGCCCGCTGACCGCGGCGGCAGCCACGCTGGAGGCGCACGACGATCACGCCAACGCATTGCAGGCGCGGCTGATCGCGGCGCGCAGGCTCCTGCTGCTCGGCCGCCTCGACGAAGCCGCCGCCGCACTGCTGCACATCGATGCGCGCGGCCTGCCGCCAGCGCTGGGGGCGGTGGCCGAACTGACCTCGGCCGAACTGGCGCTGCGCTCGCTGCGCATCGGCCCGGCCCAGGCCGCACTCGCCCGCGCACACGAAGCGGCCGGCCGCGCGCGCGTGCCCGCGCTGCTGGCCGAGGTGGCAGAGGCGCGTGCGGCCTTCGAGCGACCCGCCGCGCGGCGCCTCTTCGCGGGTGGCGAGCAGGCGCTGCGCCTCGACGAAGTAGCCGCCCTCCTCGCCTCGAACGCGCTGGTGGTCGACGCCTGCCGCCGGGGTCTGGGCGCTGGCGGCGCCTGGCTGCCCCTGGCTCGCCGGCCGATCCTGTTCACGCTGGCACGCGCGCTGGCAGAAGCATGGCCCGCAGACGTCGACCGCGAAGCCTTGATCGCATCCGCCTTCCGCACCCACCGCCCCGACGAAACGCATCGCGCGCGGCTGCGGGTCGAGATCGGCCGCCTGCGCGCGCTCGCCACCACGCTGGCGGGCATCGAGGCCACGCCGCGCGGCTTCGTGCTCAAGCCGCATGGCGAGCGCACCGTCGCGCTGCTGGCACCGCCCATCGACGGAGACCAGGCCTCGCTGGTCGCGTTGCTGTCCGACGGCGCGGCGTGGTCGACCTCGGCCCTGGCGCTGGCGCTCGGGGCCAGCCAGCGCACCGTGCAGCGCGCCCTCGCCGAACTGGAGGCCGAAGGACGGGTGCGCTCCATCGGCCAGACGCGGGCGCGCCGCTGGCTGTCGCCGCCGCTGGCGGGATTCACGACGATCTTGTTACTCCCCGCTGCGCTGCCGTTTGAATAAAGTTGTCTCCAGGCGCCGATCCACGGCGCTACAGGAGCCAACAATGACCAGCAGGAAGAGCAAGGACACCACCCAGCCCACGGTGCGGCCGGCCGAGATCGTGCGCGAGTACGGCCCCTTCGGCGGTTCCGGCAGCATCGCCGGCGTGACCCATGACGGCCAGCGCGTCTGGGCCGCCACCGGCACCAAGCTGGTGGCCTTCGACCCCGCCAGCGGCGAGACCACGCGCACGCTCGATGCCGCCTGCGACGCCGGCACCGCCTTCGACGGCACACACCTCTACCAGATCGCCGAGTCGCGCATCGACAAGATCGACCCCGCCACCGGCAAGGTGCTGGCGTCGATCCCCACACCCGGCCACGGCTACGACTCGGGGCTCACCTGGGCCGAAGGCAGTCTGTGGGTGGGGCAATACCGCGACCGCAAGATCCACCAGATCAACCCCGAGACCGGCGCCATCGTGCGCACCATCGAGTCGAACCGCTTCGTCACCGGCGTGACCTGGGTCGACGGCGAGCTATGGCACGCCACCTGGGAAGCCGAAGAAAGCGACATCCGCCGGATCGACCCGCAAAGCGGCGCCGTGCTCGAGCGGCTCGAGATGCCGCGCGGCGTCGGCGTGAGCGGGCTCGAATCCGACGGGGCCGATCTCTTCTATGCCGGCGGCGGCGAGAGCGGAAAGGTCCGCGCCGTTCGCCGTCCCCACAACCCTACGGAGCACTGACATGACCGGCCTCGCCACCACCGCCAAGAACCCCGCCATCGAACCGGGCCTCGCCAACCATCCCGTCGTATCCGGCGAACGATGGCTCGCCGAGCGCAAGGCATTGCTGGCGCGCGAGAAGGAGCTCACGCACCTGCGCGACCAGATCGCCCGCGAGCGCCGCGCGCTGCCGTGGGAGCGCGTGCAGAAGAACTACCTCTTCGACACGCCCGCCGGCCAGCGCACGCTCGCCGGACTCTTCGAGGGCCGGCGCCAGCTGCTGGTGCAGCACTTCATGTTCGGTCCGGGATGGGAGCAGGGCTGCCAGAGCTGCTCCTTCATGGCGGACCACACCGACGGCATGAACGTGCACCTGGCGCACCGCGACATCACGCTGGTCGCCATCTCGCGCGCACCGCTGGCCGAGATCGCGCGCTTTCGCGAGCGCATGGGCTGGCAGTTCAACTGGGTGTCGTCGAACGGCAGCGACTTCAACCGGGACTTCCACGTCAGCTTCTCGCCCGAGGAGCGCGCCGGCGGCGAGGTCTACTACAACTACGGCATGCAGCCCTTCCCGCAGGAGGAAGCGCCCGGCGTCAGCGTGTTCTACAAGGACGACGCAGGCGAGGTGTTCCACACCTACTCGACCTTCGGCCGCGGCGTGGAAGTGATGATGGGCGCGTACAACCTGATGGACCTCATGCCGGAGGGCCGCGGCGAGCGCGACGTGCCCTACAAGATGGAATGGGTGCGCCACCACGATCTGTACGAACCACAGCCCGATGCGAAGGCTGCCGGGTCGTGCTGCTCGGAACACAGCTGAAGCGCGAGCGGCCCCGGCGCGTGGAGACAACATCATGGCAAGCCTCTGGCCATGGCTGGCGGTCGCGGGGGTCGGCGCCCTTCACGGGCTGAACCCCACCACCGGCTGGATGTTCGCCGCCGCCCGGGGCGTGCGGTCGCGCGACCGGACGAAGGCGCTGCGGGCCCTGCTGCCGATCGCCATCGGACACGCCGCATCGGTCGCGCTCGTGGCCGCCGCAGTGGCGCTTGGCCTGTCGATGGGCGGCGTGATGCTGCAGGTGCTGGCGGGCGGGCTTCTTGTCGCCGTCGCGGTGCATCACCTGCGGCGCCGCAATGCAGGGCATGCGCGGGCAGCGGCCGGGAATGCCGGGCTGGCACTCTGGTCTTTCATGATGTCCACCGCGCACGGCGCGGGGCTGATGCTGGTGCCGGCGCTGATCCCGCTGTGCATGAGCGGCGCACCGGCAGCCCGCGAGATCACCGCGTCGGGCTCGCTGCTGCTGGCGCTCGCGGCCGTCGGCGTTCACACCGCGGCGATGCTCGCCGTCACCGGCGTGACGGCCATTGGTGTTTGCCTGGGCTTCAACGCCGTCCGTGCTACCTCCGCTCCTTCGGCAGGCGAAAATCCGGCGACAGACGGTCTGGCGCGCCGGCGTCGGTTCGCCCCGAACCGGAACTAGCGGGCGGCCGATCCGCGAGCGCCGCTGCCCTTGCCCGCAATGACAAGCCCCGCGCTCTCGACGAATCCGTGAATCAATTTCAGCCGCGGCGACGCGCGCGGCCACAGGACGCCGAAGCGCCGGGTCTCCGAGGGCAATGGCAGTGGAATCTTGGCGACCCGCTGCCCCTCCAGCAGCGGCGATGCGATGTCGGGCACGATCGACACGCCAAGGCCGCGGTCGACCATCATCGCGATGGCCAGCAGTGAACTGAGCTCGAAGCGCTCCTGCGGAACGATGCCCGCCGCGCGCAGGTAGCGGTCGGCCTGCTTGCCGCCGCCGAGATTGCGGTCGTAGCGGATGAGCGGTGAAGTTCGCAGCAGCCCGTGCGGGTCGCGCCGCGCGAGCCGACTGGGCGCGAGCAGCACCAGCGGCTCCTCGCGCAGCAGCGCCCAGTCGAAGGTCTTCGCGAGCGCGAACGACGGATACAAGCACACGGCCGCATCGAGTTCGCCCTGCTGCATCGACTTGTAGAGCGTGGCGGTGGTGCCCGACTGCAGGAACACCTTGACGCCCGGATGCGTCTTCACGAAGCGCGCGAGGATGTCCGGCAGCAGGCTGTGGATGGCCGTATTGATGGTGCCGATGACCAACTCGCCGCTGGCTGCTTCGCTGCCGAGCATCGCCTTGATGTCGCTCACATCGCGCAGCAGCGTGCGGGCCCGCTGAACCAGCCGGTGCCCCGCCTCGGTCGGCTGCACCGTGCGGCCGGCGCGCGCGAGCAGCGGCGCGGCGAGTTCGCGCTCGAGCGCGCGGATCTGCTGCGCCACCGCGCCGGGCGTCAGGTCGAGCCGGCGTGCGGCCTCCGACATCGAGCCCGATTCCACCACCAGAAGAAAGCTTTGCAGGTAGGCCGTTTCCATGAAGATAGATTTTCTACGATGTGATCGCAGGAAGCAGCTGTTTTTCTCCTCTCACGAACTGCGGACACTGCATCCATGAGAAGCAAACTCTTCGTTCCCGGCACCCGCCCAGAGCTGTTCGCCAAGGCACTGGCCAGTGCAGCGGATGCCATCTGCCTCGACCTGGAAGACGCGGTGTCCGAGCCGCGCAAGGACGAGGCACGCGAAACCGTGCGCAAGTTCCTCGAAAGCGGCGAAGCGGCGGCGTCGCACAAGACGCTGATCATTCGCATCAATGCCATGGACACGCCGCACTTCGAGCGCGACGTAGCAGCGGTGGCGCAGGCCGGCGTGCACCTGATCAACTTGCCCAAGCCGCAGAGCCCGGCGCATGTGCGCACGGCGGCCGAAGCCATCGAGCGCGCGGAGCGGGCCAACGGTGTGCATGCGCCCATCGGCTTGCTGCTGAACATCGAGACACCCGCTGCCCTGCGCACGGCCGCCGAGCTCGCACTGGCGCATCCGCGCGTGGCGGGGTTGCAGCTGGGGCTGGGCGACCTCTTCGAGCCGCTGGGCATCGCGCGGCGCGAGCCCTCCGCGATCCGGCAGGCAATGTTCGCGGTGCGCATCGCGGCCGGCGAAGCGGGCCTGTATGCCTGCGACAGCGCCTTCGCCGACATCCGCGACGCCGAGGGCTTTCGCGCCGAGGCAATGCTCGCGCGCGACCTCGGCTTCCTCGGCAAGACCTGCATCCACCCGAGCCAGATCGCCATCGCCAACGAAGTGTTCCGACCGACCGACGAAGAAATCGCGCACGCCCGCAAGGTGGTCGAGGCGGCGCAAGAGGCCGATGCCAAGGGCGTCGGCGCCTACGTGGTGGACGGAAAGATGATCGACATCCCCTTCGTGATCCGCGCGCGCGCCATCGTCAAGAGCGCACGCAGCTCGGGGCTGTTGCCTGGCTGAGCTTCCCTATTCGAAAAAAGAACCGGAGACAAAAAATGCGTATCCCTTCATTCATTCGTCCGCTCGCGCTGGCCTCGGCCGTCGCACTCGCCGGCACCGCGTTCGCACAGGCCGCCTATCCCACCAAGGCCATCACGATCGTCGTGCCCTACCCGGCCGGCGGATCCAACGACACCTTCGCGCGCCAGGTTGCCAAGGAGCTCGGCGATGCGCTCAAGCAACCCGTGATCATCGACAACCGCCCCGGCGCGAGCGGCAACACCGGCACCGGCCAGGTGGCCAAGGCGGCGCCGGACGGCTACACGCTCGTGGCCGTGTCCTCCAGCATGACGACCAATGCGGCCGTGCAGTCGAAGCTGCCCTTCGATCCGGTGAAGGGCCTCGCGCCCGTGGCCATGTTCGCCAAGGGCCCGTTCATCGTCGCGGTCAACAACGAGTTTCCCGCGAAGACGCCGGCCGAGCTGATCGGCGCCATCAAGGCGAAGCCGGGCCAGTACAACTACGCCTCGTCGGGTTCGGGCAGCGTGAACCAGTTCGGCACAGAGCTGCTCAAAGCCAAGGTAGGCGACCTGCAGATCGCGCACATCCCCTACAAGGGCATGGGCCCGGCCGTGACGGACCTGGTCGGAAACCAGACGCAGCTGCTGATTTCCAGCGGCCCCTCGCTGCTGCCGATGGTGCGTGCCGGCAAGCTGCGCGCCGTCGGCATCACGAGCCTGAAGCCCAGCCCCATCGCCCCCGATCTCACGCCAATGGCCACGGCCGTGCCCGGCTACGAGTTCGAACTCTGGTGGGGCCTGCTGGCACCGGCGGGCACGCCGACCGACGTGGTCGCGAAGCTGAACGGAGCCGTCAACCAGATCCTGGCAAGGCCGGAGATCAGCGCCAACTTCCTGCGCGAAGGCGCCATCGCCACCCCGCTCACACCGGCGCAGTTCGGCACCGTCATCGCCGAGGACGTGGAGCGCTGGAAGAAGCTGGCGAAGCAGCAGAACATCACCGCCGATTGAGGAAAGAAAGAAGGAAAGAAAAGCCCATGAGCACCACCGTCCCCGACGACGCGTCCCTGCCTGTCCGCCAAGGCCCCTCCGGGCCGTTGAGCGGCTTGCGCGTGCTCGACCTGAGCGCCTACATCGCAGGCCCCTACGGCTGCTCGCTGCTGGCCGACCAGGGCGCGGAGGTCATCAAGATCGAGCCGCCCACCGGCGACAACCTGCGCAAGTACCCGTCGTCGCTGGAGGCCGAGAGCCGCGCGTTCGTCGGCGTCAATCGCAGCAAGCTGGGCGTGGTGCTCGACCTCAAGAACCCGCAGGACCTTGCCGCGCTGATGGCGCTGGTGCGCACGGCCGACGTTCTGGTGCACAACTTCCGCCCCAGCGTGCCGCCGCGGCTGGGCATTGCCTACGACCAGCTGAAGGCCGTGAACCCGCGCCTCATCTACTGCGCCGTGACGGGCTACGGCGAGACGGGGCCGCTGCGCGAGAAGGCCGGCTACGACCAGGTGCTGCAGACCATGACCGGCATGTGCGCACTGCAGGGCAAGCGCGGCGAGCCGCCCGAGATCATCTACGGCTCGGTGGTCGACTACTACGCGGCCGCGCTGGTGGCCGCCGGCGTCGCCTCGGCGCTGTACGAGCGCGAGAAGAGCGGCGAAGGCCAGTTCGTCGGCGTGTCGCTGCTGCGCTCCGCGCTCACGATGCAGTCGGCGCGCATGGTGTGGGCCGAGGGCGAGCCGAAGGACGTGGGACGCGACATGCGTTCGGGCGGCATCACTGGCATCCACCCGACCCGCGAAGGGCACATCTACATCTCGGCCAACACGCCGCATTTCTGGCAGGCGCTGTGCGCCAAGGTCGGGCTGCAGGAGCTGGCCAACGACGAGCGCTACGACTCGGTGCGCAAGCGCGCGCAACATTTCGCGGAGATCGTTCCGAAGCTTCGCGCCGCGCTGGCCGAACGCACCGCGCTCGAATGGGAAGAACTGTTCGGCGAGGACGTGCCCTGCGCCGCGGCCCGCACGGTGGAAGACATGTTCGACGACGAACAGGTGCTGGCCGAGGACATGGTCGCGAACTTCGCGCACCCCACGCTGGGCTCCTACCGCGGCTTCACCCGTCCCGTGAAGTTCGGCCGCACGCCCGGCCCCGAACCCTTCGCGGCGCCCACACTGGGCCAGCACACGCAGCACGTGCTGACCCCGAAAGCGGCCGCCAGCCGCACGGGCGACTGAGCCCATGCGCGCCGATCTCGTGGTGCCGCACAGCAGCGGCACACGCAAGCCCACCCATGCGGCGCCCGAAGACGCCTGCGACGCCCACATGCACGTGTACGACCGCCGCTTCGCGCTGCAGGGATCGCCCGACGCCATGCTCGACCATGCCACCGCCGACGACTATCGCCTGCTGCAGCGGCGCATCGGCACGCAGCGCACGGTGGTCGTGCAGCCGCGCGTGCACGGCACCGACAACAGCGTGACACTGGCGGCCATCCGCGAACTGGGCGCGCAGCACACACGCGGCGTGGCGGTGGTGCGGCCCGACGCGAGCGACGCCGAACTCGAAGGGCTGCACGCGGGCGGCATCCGCGGCATCCGCTTCACGCTGTACACGCCGGCGAATGCAGCGACGGATTTCGGCATGGTCGAGCCGCTGGCGCACCGGGTGCATGCGCTCGGCTGGCATGTGCAGCTGCATTGGAGCGCCGGCCAGATCGCGGAACACGCGGCGCTGCTCGCGCGGTTGCCTTGCACCGTCGTCTTCGACCATCTCGCGCGCATGCCGCAGCCCGACGCGCAGGCGCATCCCGCGTCCGAGGTGATGCACCGGCTGCTCGACAACGGCCGCACCTGGATCAAGCTGTCCGGCGCGTACCTTGACTCACGGGTCGGCGCGCAAGGCGGCTATGCCGACACCGTCGCGCTCGCGCGAGCGTGGGTGATGCAGGCGCCCGAACGCGTGGTGTGGGGCAGCGACTGGCCGCATCCCACGGAGCGCATCGCCAAGCCCGACGACGCGCAGCTCTTCGACCTGCTGAGCCAGTGGGTGCCCGACGAAGTGCAGCGCCGGCGCGTGCTGGTCGACAACCCGGCGCAGCTCTACGACTTTTCCTGAACCACAAGACCCGAGACATCGACATGAACAAGCGACTCCTGAAATCCGTCGCGGCCCTGGCCGCCTGCGCCGCTCCACTGCTGGGCTGGGCCGCCTGGCCCGACAAGCCGATCCGCATGGTGGTGCCGTATGCCGCGGGCGGCGGTGCCGACAACACCGCGCGCATCGTTGCGCAGCAGATGAGCACCGCGCTGGGCCAGCAGATCGTGATCGACAACAAGCCGGGCGCGGGCGGCGTGATCGGCGCCGACAGCGTGGCCAAAGCGGCGGCCGACGGCTACACCGTGCTGTACGACGCGTCGGCGTTCTCGGTGAACCCCTCGCTGCGCAAGCTGCCCTTCGACGCGGCGAAGGATTTCATTCCCGTGTCGCTGGTGGCCACGGCGCCGCAGATCCTCGTGGTGCCGGCGACCGCGCCCTACAAGACGGTGCCGGAGTTCATCGACTACGCACGCAAGAACCCCGGCAAGCTGAGCTTCGCGTCGGCCGGCGGCGGCACCGGTTCGCACCTCGCCGGCGAGGCATTGAACGAGCAGGCGAAGATCGGCCTGATGCACGTGCCCTACAAGGGCGGCGCGCCCGCGCTGACCGACGTGATGGGCGAGCAGGTGTCGGCCTACTTCGGCAACGTGGCCTCGACGCTGGGCTACGTCAAGAGCGGCAAGCTGCGCGCGCTGGGCGTGAGCTCCATCAAGCGCGTGCCGGGGCTGCCCGACGTGCCGACGCTGGCCGAGTCGGGCCTGCCGGGCTACAACGTGGTCGAGTGGAACGGCATGTTCCTGCCCAAGGGGACGCCGGTCGACATCGTGCAGAAGCTCGGCAAGGCGGTGCAGGCGGCGGTCGCCGATCCGGCCGTGCGGCAAAAGCTGCTGCAGCTGGGCCTGGAGCCCGCGGGCATCGCGCCCGAGGCGTTCGCGAAGTTCGTGCAGGACGAGACGGCGAGAGTGAGTGCGCTGGTGCGCTCGCGCAACATCAGGGTCGATTGACCATGCGCGTCCGCGCGGGATGTGAAACGTAGTGTGTGGGGTTCGTCCCGCGGATACAGAGGCATACGCATTTCGCTCCGCGGCGGGGTGGCCCGGCGAAGAATCGGCTCCGTTCACAGACGAACGCCCGTCACTCTTCCGAAGGAATCGCCATGCGCTTTCGCTCTCCCGCCCTCTTCTTTGCCGTCGCCATCGCGGCCTCTGCGGCAGCCCTCACGCTGACCTTTGCCGCGCCCTCGCCGCTGGGCGGCGAGGGCGCGGCCGGCGAGGCCCTGCCCGCACCGGAATTCCAGAACATCGACAGCTGGCTCAATTCGCCGCCGCTGAAGCTGAGCGAGCTGCGCGGCAAGGTGGTGCTGGTCGACTTCTGGACCTACACCTGCATCAACTGCCTCAACCACCTGCCCTACGTGAAGGAGTGGAACGAGAAGTACAAAGACAAGGGCCTGGTCGTCGTGGGCGTTCACACGCCGGAGTTCGCGTACGAGAAATCGACGAAGAACGTGAAGGACGCCATCGCGCGTCTGCAGATCAAGCATGCCGTGGCGCAGGACAACAGCTACGGCACCTGGAAGGCCTTCAGGAACCAGTACTGGCCGGCCGTGTACCTGATCGACAAGCAGGGAAAGATCGTCTATTCGCACTTTGGCGAAGGCAGCTACGGCACTACCGAGAAGAAGATTCAGGCGCTGCTGGCTGAGCCTTCTGGGACTTGAGACGGCGCATTTGTCCGGTTTGGGGTGCGATCACGACGACGGGGTGCCTTGCTCCGCGAATGTCCCCCGGCCTTCGGCCTCCTCCTTTATTTCGCTGCGCAAGGCACCCCATCATCGTGATCGAAGGACGCGGCGGTCGATCGGCCGGCACACGCGCTGCGCCCGGTGCCATTCGCACGCCCCCAAAACACAAGCAACCACAACACAAGACATACAAGAGAAATGAACAAGCTCTGGTTCGCCCTCCTCTTCCTCGCAGGCGGCATCTCGCAGGAAATCCGCAACCCGGTGCACTGCCAATGCATCCCCGCCCGGCAGCCGCAGCAGCCTCGGCCGCACAGGCGTCAGTCGAGCGCCTCGACCGCCGACGAGAAGACGTAGCCCTCGCTGCGCACCGTCTTGATGTAGCGCGGCTCGCGTGCGTCGTCCCCCAGGCGCTGGCGCAGGCGGCTCACCAGCAGGTCGATGGAGCGCTCGAAGAGTTCCGCCTCGCGACCTTGGGTGAGGCTAAGCAGCTGGTCGCGGCTCAGCACCTTCTGGGGATGATCGAGAAACACCATCAGCAGCCGGTACTCCGCGCCGCTCAGCGCCACCATCACGCCGCTGTCGTCGATCAGGTTGCGCGCGGTGGTGTCGACCTGCCAGTCGCCAAAGGCCAGCTTCGAGGCCGACTCGGTGGAGCGCATGTTCGGCGGCAGCATGCGCGTGCGGCGCAGCACCGAGCGGATGCGCGCCAGCAGCTCGCGCGCGGAGAATGGCTTGGCAAGGTAGTCGTCGGCGCCCATCTCCAGGCCGAGGATGCGGTCGGCCTCCTCGCTGCGGGCGGTGAGCATCAGGATGGGCGTGGCCTTGTACTTGCCCGTGCGCAGGTCGCGGCACAGCGTGAGCCCGTCTTCGCCCGGCAGCATCAGGTCAAGAATGATCAGGTCGAAAGGTCCCGACTCCTCCAGCGCCGCGCGCATGTGCCGCCCCGTGGGTACCGTCACCACCCGCAGGCCGTTCTTGACCAGGTAGGTGGAGAGCAGTTCGCGGATTTCCCGGTCGTCGTCGACGATGAGGATGTGGTCGGAGGTCTTGGCAATGTTCATGGAAGTGCGGTGATGCGCCCGCAGGGCGACGGGCAGGTGCAATGTAGCCCGTGCAGGCGAAGGATCGGGCGGTTTTGTATGCCCGTGTATCCGGCGGGCCGGGCGACCACACTATGTTGCTTGCACGGGCGCGTCGGCAGGGCCGGCGCCGTGGAGGCAGACCGGGCGCGACGGGTAATGTTGTATGTCAAGCCACGCGGCCCAACACACTGGAATACAAACCGCCGCGCCTTGGAGCGGGACCGGGTCTATAAACCCGTCCATGCCTACTTCCGCCGCCAGCCTTCCCGCCGACATCGCGCCGGCCTCCTGCGCCCCCATGGGCCTGCGCCGGCTGCTGCCGCGCTCGCTGTTCTCGCGGGTGACGCTGATCATCGTCGTCGGACTGGCCATCGCGCAGCTGCTGACCTTCATGGCCATCGGCTACGAGCGCGGCATCGCGATGCGCGAGCTGATGATGATCGGCATCGAGCGCGACATCGCCAGCTCGGTCGCCATCCTCGACCGGCTGCCGGCCGACGAGCGCGAAGGCTGGCTGGCGCGGCTGGAGCGGCGCAACTACCGCTTCGTGCTCGGCGGGAACGCGCAGGGCAAGGCGCCCGACACGCCGTCGTCGCAGCAGTTCGCGACCGCGATCGCCGACGCGATGCGCCCCTTCGAGATCGTGAAGATCGGGCAGGTGAGCAACCCGCCGCAGGGCCTGCAGATCCAGGTGCGGCTGTCGGACGGCTCCTCGGTGGTGGTGCATGCGCGGCGCGTGGACATGCCGGTGTCGAGCTGGGTGATGTGGCTGCTGTGGGTGCAGCTGCTGGTGCTGGCGGTGTGCGCCTGGTACGCGGTGCGGCTGGTCACCCGGCCGCTGGCGCAGCTGGCCGACGCGGCCGACGAGCTGGGCCCCGACCTGAAGGGCCGGCAACTGGCCGAAGAGGGGCCGACCGAGGTAAAGCACGCGGCGCGCGCCTTCAACGCGATGCAGAAGCGCATCGCCGGCTACATGGCCGAGCGGGTGGAAATACTCGCGGCCATCTCGCACGACCTGCAGACGCCCATCACCCGCATGCGGCTGCGCACCGACCTGATGGACGACGGCCATGACCGCGACAAGTTCCGCCAGGACCTCGACGCCATGCACACCCTGGTGCGCGAAGGCGTGACCTACGCGCGCACGCTGCACGGCGCCACCGAGCCGCCGCGCCGCATCGACGCCGACGCGCTGTTCGAGAGCATGGTGGCCGACTATGAGGACTCGGGCGAGCAGGTGCTGCTCGAAGGCCGCGTGGGCGAGCCCATGATGACGCGGCCGAACGCGCTGCGGCGCATCCTGACGAACCTGATCGACAACGCGCTGAAGTTCGGCACCGACGTACGCCTGCAGGTGCATGCAGACGCCGGCAACCGGCTGACGCTGGCCGTGGTCGACAACGGCCCCGGCATTCCGACCGACCAGTTGGAGAACGTGCTCAAGCCCTTCTACCGCGTCGAGGGCTCGCGCAACCGCGGCACCGGCGGCACCGGGCTGGGCCTGGCCATTGCACAGCAGCTGGCGACGGCGATGGGCGCGGAGCTCACGTTGCGCAACCGGGACGAAGGCGGGCTGGAAGCCCGGCTGACCATGAATACCAATGCGGCCGCGCCACCGGACTGAGCCGGCTGCGCGGCAGCCGCCGCAGCAGCACCACCGACCGAAGAAGAAAGAGAAGAGCGGCTCGCATGGCGAGACCGTGAAGGGTCCCGCTCGCTCTCGACTTCCTGTTTAGCCCTTCATTGACAACATTCACCGACTGGAATCCGATCATGCTGCTCCTCATCGTTGCCTACCTCGGTGGCGTGCTCACCATCCTGAGCCCGTGCATCCTGCCCGTGCTCCCGTTCGTGTTCGCGCGCGCCGACCGGCCGTTCCGCTCGCACGGCCTTCCCATGCTGCTGGGGATGGCGCTGGCGTTCTCGGCCATTGCCACGCTCGCGGCCGTGGGCGGCGGCTGGGTCGTGGCGCTCAACCAGTACGGGCGCTATGCCGCGATTGCGATGCTCGCGGTATTCGGCGTGACGCTGCTGTTTCCGTCGGTGGCCGACCGGTTGAGCCGGCCGCTGGTGGCACTCGGCCTGAGGCTGGCGGGGCCAGCACCGGAAACAAAGGCGTCGGTGTTCTCGCCGCTCCTGCTGGGGGTTGGCACGGGGCTGCTGTGGGCGCCTTGCGCGGGGCCGATCCTCGGACTGATCCTGACGGGCGCGGCGCTCAACGGCGCAAGCATCGGCACCTCGCTGCTGCTGCTGGCCTACGCGGCGGGTGCGTGCACCTCGCTGGCGGCCGCGCTGCTCTTCGGCGGGCGGTTGTTCTCGGCGATGAAGGGCTCGCTGCGCACCGGCGAGTGGGTGCGGCGTGCAGCCGGCGTGGCCGTGCTCGCGGGTGTCGGCGCCATCGCGCTGGGGCTGGACACCGGGCTGCTCAGCCGCCTGTCGGTCGGCACCACTTCGGCCTTGGAGGGAGCACTTGTGGAGAAGATCGGCATGCCAATGCCGATCCCCGTGCCGTTGTCGCAACCTCGCGCACCGGCGCTGCCCGACGAAGGCGGCCTTCCTTCGCTCGCGGGCGCCACCGAATGGCTGAACTCCGCCCCGCTGACCGCCGAGAGCCTGCGCGGCAAGGTGGTGTTGGTCGATTTCTGGACCTACTCGTGCATCAACTGCCTGCGCACCCTGCCCTACGTTCGTGCCTGGGCCGAGAAGTACAAGGATGCGGGACTGGTGGTCGTCGGCGTGCATGCGCCGGAGTTCGCGTTCGAGAAGCTGCCCGCCAACGTGCGCCGCGCGACGAAGGACCTGGGCATCGGTTTCCCCGTGGCCATCGACAGCGACTACGCGATCTGGCGCGCCTTCGGCAACCAGTACTGGCCGGCGTTCTACATCGTCGATGCGCAGGGGCGCATCCGGCATCACCAGTTCGGCGAGGGCCAGTATGCGAAGGCGGAACAGGTCATCCAGCAGTTGCTGGCGGAAGCGGGGCGGCCCGCCGTGCCGGCCGACCTGGTCTCGCCGCAAGGCCAGGGCACGCAGGCCGCGCCGGCCGAATTGCCGGCCCTGTCGGGCGAGACCTACCTGGGCTACGAGCGCGCGCACAACTTCGCTTCGCCCGGCGGCATATCGAACGACCATGCGCACGTCTATTCAGCGGCTGCGCCATCGCTGCGCACCAACCAATGGGCACTGGCAGGTGAATGGACGGTGGAGAGCGAACGCGCGGTGCTGGTCCGCGCCAACGGGCGCATCGCCTACCGCTTCCATGCACGCGACCTGCACCTCGTGCTCGGCCCGTCGGCCGATGGCAAGCTGGTGCGCTTCAGGGTGCTGGTCGACGGCAAGCCTCCGCTCGCGGACCACGGCGCCGATACCGATGCGCAGGGCAACGGCACCATCGACGGGCAGCGGCTGTACCAGCTGGTGCGCCAGGCGGCGAACGACAGGGAGCGCCTGTTCGAGATCGAATTCCTCGATGCCGGCGCACAGGCCTACGTGTTCACCTTCGGCTGAGTGCTTCGCGGCAGCGGGCGCGTGCCCGTTTCACAGGTGCTGAGCCACCAGCACCACGGCTCCGGCGATAGAGATGACGCCGCCAACGAACTTCCTGAATGCCTTCATGGCGTTCTCCTTCAATGAGGCTCCATGGTGCCGCGTGGCTGTGCGTTCGTGGGTTGGGAATTCTCATGTGCAGGATAGAAAAACCCAACCCGCAAGGCATTGCTCGGTCGTGCGGCATCTACGACCGGGCACTCGGCAAGAAAAGCCGCGCCCTCGCGAACTGGCTGGCGCGAAGCCTCACGCGCTCCACTGCCGCTTCCAGCGTGGGCTGCTGCATGAATACGAGCACTCCCTGCTTGAGCCCGCGAAGGCTCAGCTCGGCAACGCCGGCGTAGCGGCCGTTCGTGGTCCGCTGGATATCGATGCGGCTCGACCAGCCATCGGGCAGTTTGACGAGAAGCTGTAGCTGTTGTGTGACGCTCATGAGGGCGCCGAGGATAGGCGCCGCGACGTTGGCCCCCCAAGGAAATAGTTCCTTGGTATTCGAGATACTTCAAGGTTGGCATCGGGTGAATCTCCGGACCCATCCTCTTTGCAAACTGAGCAAGTTCAGTTCTGACAATCGTGAAATGCGTCCCTGTCTGGAGCTCGTCGCCTCCGATGGCATGGCCGAAGAGTCAACCGACATGCGGCGAGGACGTTGACAGCCACATGCACGTGTTTTCGTGTGACCCTTGAGGTGCAATCATGAAAAAAGCCCTGATCCTGTTGGCTGCCGGAACTGTCTTCACCGCTTCGGTCTTTGCGCAGCAGCCACCGGCAGCAGCAGCAACGACGAGCCCCGCTCCCGCTGCAAAAATGGCACCAGCACCAGCACCAGCACCAGCACCAGCACCGGCACCGGCCGCGGCGCCCGCGGCCGCAGCACCCGCAGCCGCAGCGCCCGCGGCCAAACCCGCAACGACCACCACGGCAGCAGCACCTGCCGCAGGCCAGGTCTGGGTCAACGGCAAGGTCTATCACTGCGCGACCGACAAGTACTTCGGCAAGACGAAGCATGGCTCGTACATGTCGGAGGCCGACGCGAAGGCCAAGGGCGCTCACGCAGCCCACGGCAAGGCCTGCTGAACGTCGCAATGCCGGGGCGCGGGCTGCTTCGCGCTCGTGCCCCGGCGAAAACCCACGAGCAGACAGCGGCCTGCTGCTCCCCTCGCTTTCCCCCGCTCCCTTCGTTGTGGCTATCGGCCGAAACTGCTAGCATCAATTAACTTACCGGCCGGCATGTAAAACAAATCTCCAGCCTCGGCGGCCCGTGGCGCACCACAACAAGGCACCCCCATGCGACTCTTCAAACAAACCCTGTGTGCGGCCGCGATGGGCATCGTGTCGGCCATGGCTTCGGCGGCGACGCCGCAACCCTTGCTCGATCGTGCGCTCGCCCTGTCCGATGCCGCGGAGCCCAACGTGATCGCATGGCGCCGGCATATCCACCAGCACCCCGAGCTGGCCTACGAAGAGGTCGAGACGGCCAGGTACATCGCCGCAGTCCTGGCGAAGATTCCCGGCATCGAAGTGCAGACCGGCATCGCCGGAACCGGTATCAAGGCGGTGCTTCGCGGCGGCAAGCCCGGCCCGGTGGTGGCGCTGCGCGCCGACATGGATGCCCTTCCCGTCGAGGAGCGCAACGACCTGCCGTTCCGCTCGAAGGCCAAGGCCGTGTGGCGTGGCCAGGAGGTGTCGGTGGCGCACGTCTGCGGCCACGACACCCACGTGGCGATGCTGCTGGGCGCGGCGCAGGCGTTCTCGGCCATGCGCGCCGAATTGCCCGGCACGGTGGTGTTCCTGTTCCAGCCGGCGGAGGAGATCGGCCCCGGCGACCGCCCGAGCGGCGCGCTGGCCATGGTCAAGGCGGGCGTGCTCGACGACCCCAAGGTTGACGTGGTGCTGGGCCAGCACATCGGCTCGCAGTCGCCCAAGGGTTCGATCTCCTACCGGTCGGGCGCGATGCTTGCCAGCATCGACGTGTTCAACATCAAGCTCAGCGGTGCGGGCGGACACGGCGCCGCGCCCTGGGCCGCCAACTCGCCGATGCTGGCGGCGGCGGAGATCACGCTGGGCCTGCAGAACATCGTGAGCCATCGCACCAACCCGACCATTGACGGCGGCGCCACCGTGGTCACGGTGGGCATGCTGCAAAGCGGCAACCGCTTCAACATCCTGCCCGAGACCGCCGAACTCTCCGGCACGGTGCGCGCGCTGTCGGCGCAGAACCAGAAGACGGCCCACGAGCAGATCCGCATGAAGGCCGAGCACATCGCAGCCAGCTATGGCGTGAAGGCCGACGTGCGCATCGACACCGGCGGCGGCTATGGCGTGCTGGTCAACGACGTACCGTCCACCCTGGCGCTGGTCGATGGCCTGAAGGCCGCGGCGGGCAAGGACAAGGTCGCGGAAATCCTGCCGTCGATGGGCTCCGAGGACTTCGGCGCGTTCGGCGCCACGGGCATCCCGGTGGTCTTCTGGATCCTCAACGCCTCGCCCTATCCGGACCGCGCGGGTCCGACGAACCACTCGCCGCTGTTCACCATCGACGAGTCGGCCATGCGCATCGGCGTGCGCGCGCTGACCAGCGCAACCCTCGCCCAGATGACGCGTGCCAACGGCACGTCGCCTTGAAGACAGCCGACGGCTGATCCCCGGGTTTCCCCCGACCCACCCGCGTTGTGGCTGTCAGCCAAAACTGCTAGCATGAATTAACTTACCGGCCGGCATGTAAAAACAAGCATCGAGGCCGGCGGCCGAGACCACAGAACCAGAGACGCGAGACAACGAATGAACGCCCTGATGCAAGACAACGCGCTGCTGATTTCCAGCCTGCTGGAACACGCGGCCCGCCATCATCCGGACGTTGAAATCGTCTCGCACCTCGACATGCGGACCTGCGTGCGAACCACCTGGCGCAAGGCGACGCTGCGCGCGGCCAGGCTCGCCTCCGCCCTGCGGACGCTCGGCATCCAGCCCGGCGCACGCGTCGCGACGCTGGCCTGGAACACGCACCGGCACCTCGAGCTCTACTACGCCGCCTCGGGCATGGGCGCGGTGCTCCACACCGTGAACCCGCGGCTCTTTCCCGAGCAGATCGGCTACATCGTCAACCACGCGGCCGACGAGTTGGTCTTCTTCGACCTGGGCTTTGCGCCGCTGCTCGAACAGGTCGCACCGCAGCTGAAATCGGTCAAGGGATTCGTGGCGATGTGTTCGCGCGCGGAGCTGCCTGCGCTGAACCTGCCCGGCCCCCTGCTGTGCTACGAAGACCTCGTGGCCGACGCCGAGCCACTCGCCGAATGGCCCTCGCTCGACGAGAACACCGCCTCGTCGCTGTGCTACACCTCCGGCACCACGGGCAACCCCAAGGGCGTGCTCTACAGCCACCGTTCGACGGTGCTGCACTCGTGGGCCGCCTGTGCCGCCGATGGCCTGCAGCTGTGCGCGCGCGACAGCGTGCTGCTCGCGGTGCCGATGTTCCATGTGAACGCCTGGGGCATTCCCTACGCGGCGGCCATGTGCGGCGCCAAGCTGGTGCTGCCGGGCCCGGACCTCGGCGGCGAGCGCCTCTTCAACCTGATGCGTGACGAGCGCTGTACCTTCTCGCTCGGTGTACCGACTGTGTGGCTGGGCTTCTTCCAGCACGCGGAGAAGCTCGATGCGGCTGCGCGTGCCGGCCTGTGCCTCGAGCGCGTCGTGGTCGGCGGCTCCGCCGCGCCGCGCGCCATCGTCGAGAAGTTCGAGCACCTGTTCGGCGCCTACGTGATCCAGGCCTGGGGCATGACCGAGACCAGCCCGCTGGCCACCATCTGCAACCTGCTGCCGCGCCACGACGGCATTCCCCTGGAAGAGCGCTTCGACGTACAGACCCGCCAGGGACGCGCCATCTTCGGCGTGGAGATCGCGGTGTTCGACGCCGAAGGCCGCCGGCTGCCCGCCGACGACCACACGCCCGGGGAACTGAAGGTGCGCGGTCCCTGGGTCGTGTCGGCCTACTACGGCCAGGAGCCCGGCGCCGAGCTCGACGCGAACGGCTGGTTCGCCACCGGCGACGTCGCGCTGATCGACAAGGACGGCTACGTGCAGATCACTGATCGCTCGAAGGACGTGATCAAGTCGGGCGGCGAATGGATCTCCTCCATCGACCTCGAGAACCTCGCGGTCGGCCATCCCAAGGTGAAGGAAGCCGCAGTGATCGGCGCGTACCACAGCAAGTGGCAGGAGCGCCCGTTGCTGATCGTGGTACCGAACGAAGGCGCAGAGGTCACGGCTGCGGAGATCCTCGACTTCATGCAGGATCGCGTGGCCCGCTGGTGGATGCCCGACGACGTGGTCTTCGTCGACGAACTGCCCCACACCGCCACCGGCAAGCTGTTGAAGACACGGCTGCGCGAGCAGTTCCAGGGCCACCGGCTGCCGACCGACGCGGCCGTTGCCGACTGAGGTTCGGGCGCCCCCCAAACGCGCCCCCGACGCCCGCCGGTGCTGCGGCCGAGTTCACGCGACAGCAACCCTGAAAACAATGGAGAGACAAGCATGCAACATCGATTCCGGCTCGCGGCCTCTGCGGCCATCCTTCTCGCCTGCGCGGCGGCTGCTGCGCAAGGCACCCCGAACACCATCAGCGACGACGTCGTGCGCATCGGCGTCATGGCCGACCAGACCGGCCCCTACTCGGGCAATGGCGGCCCCGGCTCTTCGCTGGCCGTGAAGATGGCGGTCGAGGACTTCGGCGGCAAGGTGCTCGGCAAGCCCGTCGAGGTGCTGGTGGCCGACGACCAGAACAAGCCCGACGTGGGCCTGAACATCGCGCGCAAGTGGCTGGACACCGAGAAGGTCGACACCATCGTCGGCGGCTCGGCCTCGTCGATCGCGCTGGGGGTCTCGTCGCTGCTCAAGGAGCGCAAGAAGCCGTACCTGATTGCCGGCACGGTGAGCGCGGAGCTCACCAACAAGTCGTGCTCGCCGATGAACTTCCAGTTCCTCACGGACACCTATGCGCTGCCCAAGGCGGGCGTGCAAAGCCTGATGAAGCAGGGCGTGAAGAGCTTCTACTTCATCACCGTGGACTACGCCTTCGGCCAGGCCTTCCAGGACGACGCCACCAAGTTCATCCAGGCCGCCGGCGGCAAGGTGGTGGGCTCGGTCAAGCATCCGCTGGGCGCCACCGACTTCTCGTCGTACCTGCTGCAGGCGCAGTCCAGCGGCGCGCAGGCCATCGTCATCCTCAACGCCGGCCTCGACCTGTCGAACGCGCTGAAGCAGGCGGCCGAGTACAAGCTCACGCGCAACGGCCAGATGGTGTCGGTGTTCGGCATGACCATCAACAGCGTGTCGGCCATGGGCCTGGACGTGGCCCAGGGCCTGCAGCTCACGGTGCCGTTCTACTGGGACCGCGACGACGCCTCGCGCGAATGGTCGAAGCGCTTCATGGCGCGCAACAAGGGCGTGGTGCCAACCTATATTCACGCTGGCGCCTACAGCGCGACCATGCACTACCTGAATGCGGTCAAGGCCGCCGGCACCGACGACGGCGCCACGGTCGCGGCGAAGATGAAGGCCACGCCGATCAACGATTTCTTCTCGAAGGACATCAAGATCCGCGAGGACGGCCAGGCGCTGCGCCCGGTGTATGCCGTGCAGGTGAAGAAGCCGGCCGAGTCGAAGGGTGCGAACGACTACTACGCAGTGCGCGCCGAGATCCCGCCCGAACAGACCTGGCGTCCGCTGGCCGAGAGCAGCTGCGACTTCATCAAGGGCAAGTGAGCGGTACGGTGGGCATGCAGATCGACATCCTCGAGCCCCGGCGCGACCTGCTCGGCGAATGCCCGCTGTGGGACGCGCGCAGCCAGTCGCTCTACTGGATCGACGGCCGCGCGCAACGCGTGCGCCGCCACACGCCCGCCACCGGCGCCAGCGCCGAGTGGCATGCGCCGCAGCACATCGGCTCGATCGCGCTGTGCGAGAGCGGCCGCCTGCTGCTGGCGCTGGAACACGACTTCTGGCTGCTCGACCCCGACAGTGGCGCGATCGTGCCCATGGACGCGGGCGTCACGCATGCGGCCGATTGCATGCGCCTGAACGACGGCCGTACCGACCGCGCCGGCCGCTTCGTCGTCGGCTCGATGACCCTGGGCCGCGCCGAGCCCGAAGGCGCGCTTTACCAATTGACGGCCGGCGGGGCAGTGAAGACGCTGGACACCGGCATCGCGGTTGCCAATGCCACCTGCTTCAGCCCGGACGGCCGCTGGCTCTACTTCGCGGACAGCCACACGCACCAGATCCGCCGCTATCCCTACGACACGGCCACCGGCGCAGCCGGCGCGAGCGAAGTGCTGGTCGATACCCTGCCACTCGGCTCGGTGCCCGACGGCGCCACCGTCGATGCCGAAGGCCACCTGTGGGTGGCGCTGGTGCAGGCCGGCCAGCTCGCGCGCTTCACGCCCGAAGGCCGGCTCGAGCGCACCATCCAGCTGCCGGTGACCTACGTCTCCTGCCCCTGCTTCGGCGGCCCCGGGCTCGACGTGATCTACCTCACGTCGATCAGCAACAGCGGCAACCTGCTGCGCAGCGACCATCCGGACGCGGGCGCGGTGTTCGCCATCCATGGTGTCGGCGTGCGCGGGCTCGAGGAGTCCCGCTTCGCCGACCTCCCTCCCCGCATCTGACAAGGCAGACAACATGACACGACGTTTCGAAGGCAAGGTGGCGCTGGTCACCGGCGGTGCACGCGGCATCGGCCGCGCCATCTCGGACGCCCTGGCGGCCGAAGGCGCCGTGGTGGGCGTGCTCGACCGGCAGGAAGACCTGGCGCGCGAGGCCGCCGAATCCATCAAGGCCCAAGGCGGCCACGCCGTGGCCTTCGGTGGCGACGTGGCGCGCCGCGACACCTTCGCCCAGTCCATCCCGGCGCTGAAGCAGCAGTTCGGCCGCTTCGACATCCTGGTGAACAACGCGATCTGGGTGCGCTACGGCCCCATCGAGGCCATCACGCCCGAGATGCTCGAGCGCATGGTCGGCACCGGCTTCAACTCGGTGGCCTGGGGCATCCAGGTCGCGGCCGAGGCCATGGGCGAAGGCGGCAGCATCGTCAACATCGCCTCGTCGGCGGCCTACCTCGGCCTGCCCGAGGGCATGCTGTACTGCGGCGTGAAGGCCGGCGTGCTGGGCCTCACGCGCTCGGCAGCGGTCGACCTCGGGCCGCGCGGCATCCGCGTCAACGCGATCTGCCCGGGCTCGATCGAGACCGAAGGCGTGAAGATCAACCTGACACCCGAAAAGACCAAGATCCGCCTGGCCAAGACGCCGATGAAGCGGCTCGGCGCGGTGGACGACGTGGCCAAGGCCGCCTGCTTCCTCGCCTCGTCCGACAGCAGCTTCATCACCGGCGAATCGCTGCTGGTCGACGGCGGCGTGACGCACGCCTTTCTCTGAACACCGGGCCCGCCCACGCCATGGACACCATCCTCGAAGCGCACCAGCTCAGCCGGCAGTTCAGCGGCTTCTTCGCCGTGAAGAACGTCGACCTGCGCGTGCGCCGGCATTCCGTACATGCGCTGATCGGCCCCAATGGCGCGGGCAAGACCACCTGCTTCAACCTGCTGACCACCTTCCTGCGGCCGAGCACCGGGCGCGTGACCTTCAACGGCCGCGACATCTCTCGCAGCGACCCGGCCTCGGTGGCCATGGCCGGCCTGGTGCGCTCGTTCCAGATCTCGGCCGTGTTCGGCCAGATGACGGTGCTGGAGAACGTGCGCGTCGCGCTGCAGAAGAAGGCCGGCGGCAGCTTCGCCTTCTGGCGCAACGTGCGCGTGCTGCGCAGCCTGGACGCGCGCGCCATGGAACTGTTGGAGCGCGTGGGCCTCGCGCACTGGCGCGACACGATGGCCGGCGAACTGCCCTATGGCCGCAAGCGCGCACTGGAGCTCGCCACCACCATCGCGATGGACCCCGAGATGATCCTGCTCGACGAGCCCATGGCCGGCCTCGGCCACGAGGACATCGGCCCCGTGGTCGAGCTGATCCGCGATGCGGCCAAGGGCCGCACCGTGCTGATGGTCGAGCACAACATGAAGGTCATCGAGGCGCTGTGCGACCGCGTGACCGTGCTGCAGGCCGGCCAGGTGCTGGCCGAAGGCAGTTACGACGAGGTGTCGCGCGACGCCCGCGTGATCGAAGCCTATGTGGGGGGCGCGCATGCCTGAGACCCTGGAAGCTACGGCCACCACCGCCATGCTGCGCGTGGACGGCCTGCGCGGCTGGTACGGCGAAACACTGGCGCTGCAGGGCATCGACCTGGAAGTGCATGAAGGCGAAGTGGTCTGCCTGCTCGGGCGCAACGGCGCCGGCAAGACCACCACGCTGCGCGCCATCATGGGCCTGCTCGGGCGGCGCGAAGGACAGATCCGCATCGGCTCGACCCCGTCCATCGGCCTGCAGCCCGAAGCCATTGCGCGGCTCGGGCTGGCCTACTGCCCCGAGGAGCGCGGCATCTTCGCCAGCCTCACGACGCAAGAGAACCTGATGCTGCCGCCGGTGCTGCGCCCGGGCGGCCTGAGCGTGGACGAGATCTACACGCTGTTCCCCAACCTGCTGCAGCGCCGCCACAGCCCCGGCACGCGGCTGTCGGGCGGCGAGCAGCAGATGCTGGCCATCGCGCGCATCCTGCGCACCGGCGCGCGGCTGCTGCTGCTCGACGAGCCGACCGAAGGCCTCGCGCCCGTGATCGTCGAGCGCATCGGCCAGACCATCGGCATGCTGCGCGAGCGCGGCTTCACCGTGCTGATGGTGGAGCAGAACTTCCGCTTCGCATCCACCCTGGCCGATCGCTTCTACGTGATCGAGGAAGGCCAGGTCGCGGCGCACTTCCGCCGCGACGAGCTGGACGCCCAGCGCAGCCGCATCGAGTCCCTGCTGGGGCTCTGAGCAAAGCAACCAACGCAGGACACACCACAAGATGGACGGGCTACTCGGAATTCCCCCGGCGGCACTGATCGGGCAGCTGATGGTCGGACTCATCAACGGCGCCTTCTACGCGCTGATGAGCCTGGGGCTGTCGATCATCTTCGGGCTGCTGCGCGTGGTGAACTTCGCGCACGGCGCGCAGTACATGCTGGGCGCCTTCGTCACCTGGGGGCTGCTGGAGTACCTGGGCATCGGCTACTGGGGCGCGATCGTCATCGCGCCGCTGGTGGTGGCGGCCTTCGGGCTGCTGTTCGAGCGCTGGATGCTGCGGCGCCTGTACACGCTGGACCATGTCTACGCGCTGCTGCTGACCTTCGGCGTCGCCTTGCTCATGGAGGGCGCGTTCCGCCTGCAGTTCGGCGTGAGCGGTCAGCCCTACCCCAACCCGCTGTCGGGCGGCCTGGACGTGGGCGTCACCTTCCTGCCGATGTACCGCGTGTGGGTCATCGTGGCCGCGCTGGCAGTGTGCATGGGCACCTGGTTCTTCATCGAGAAGACGAAGCTCGGCGCCTACCTGCGCGCCGCCAACGAGAACGCACCGCTGGTGCGCACCTTCGGCATCAACGTGCCGCGCATGCTGATGCTGACCTACGGCCTCGGCGTGGGCCTGGCCGGCCTCAGCGGCGTGATGGCCGCGCCCATCTACCAGGTGAGCCCGCTGATGGGTTCGAACCTGATCATCGTGGTGTTCGCGGTGGTGGTGATCGGCGGCATGGGCTCGATCCTCGGCTCGATCGTCACGGGCTTCGGCCTCGGCGCGATCGAAGGGCTCACCAAGATCTTCTATCCGGACGGTGCCGGCGTCGTCATCTTCGTCGTGATGATCCTGGTCCTCGCGGTCCGCCCCCACGGCCTGTTCGGCCGCGCCTACTGAAGAAAGCCGACATGGACGCTCTCCACCGCCGCACGAACATTGCATTGCTGGCAGCCGCCCTGGCGGCGCTCGCCATCGCGCCCTTCGCGGTCTATCCGATGTTCCTCATGAAGCTGATGTGCTTCGCGCTGCTCGCCGCCTCGGTCAACCTGCTGGTGGGCTATGTGGGCCTGCTGTCCTTCGGCCACGCCATGTTCTACGGCACCGCGGGCTACGTCACGGCGCACGCGGTCAAGGTCTGGGGCTGGGACGGCATGGCGGGCATCCTCGCGGGCGTGGCCACGGCGGCGCTCGTCGGGCTGGTCACGGGCCTGCTGGCCATTCGCCGCCAGGGCATCTACTTCTCGATGATCACGCTGGCTTTCGCGCAGTTGGTGTACTTCATTGCGCTGCGCATGCCCTTCACCGGCGGGGAAGACGGCATCCAGGAGATCGCGCGCCCGATGGTGCTGGGCCTGTTCTCGCTGCAGAACACCCTGGTGCTCTACTACTTCGTCGCGGCGCTGATCGTGTTCGGCTTCTGGCTGATCTACCGCGTGGTGCATTCGCCCTTCGGCCAGATCCTTCGCGCCATCCGCGACAACGAGCCGCGCGCCCAATCGCTCGGCTACCGCGTCAACCGCTACAAGCTGCTGGCCTTCGTGCTGTCGGCCGGGCTGGCGGGGCTGGCCGGTTCGCTCAAGGTGCTGGTGTTCCAGCTCGCCTCGCTGACCGACGTGCACTGGGCCACCTCGGGCGAAGCGCTGCTGATTTGCATCGTCGGCGGCATGCACACGCTGCTCGGGCCGGTCGTCGGCTCGATCGTCATCGTGTCGATGGAGAACTACCTCGCCTCGTTCGCCGAATGGGTGCTGATCATCCAGGGCGTCGTTTTCGTGCTGGTCGTCATGCTGTTCCGCAAGGGCATCGTCGGCCAGTTCCATTCGCATCTCGCCGCGCGCCGGCAGCGCCGCGCTGCGGCTTCCTGAGGAGCATGCCCATGGCAGCCCACGACCTTCCCTCCACCTGGCCGGCCACGCCCGGCCTGCTGTCCGACCGGCTGGCGCTGGTGACCGGCGCCGCCAGCGGCATCGGCCGCGCCATCGCAACGGCCTATGCCCAGGCGGGCGCGCGCGTCGTCGTGACCGACCTGAGCAGCGATCGCTGCGCCGAAACACTGGCGGCCGTGCGCGCCGCCGGCGTCGAGGGCTGGGCCTACGCGCTCGATGTGTCCGATGCCCAGGCCTGCGTCGCGCTGGCCGAGGCGGTGCACGACACCGCGGGCGACATCGACACGCTGGTCAACAACGCCGGCGTGATCATCCGCGAAGGCATCGACAGCCCGCGTGCGCAGGAGAACCTGCACCGCACGATGGACGTGAACCTGTTCGGCGTATTCAACACCGTGCATGCGTGGCTGCCGGCCTTGCGGCGCACGCGGGGCTGCATCCTCAACGTGGCCTCGGGGGCCGCGTTCATCGCCCAGGGCGGCGCGCTGGGCTACTCGGCCTCCAAGGCCGCGGTGAAGATGTTCACGCAGACGCTGGCGCTCGACCTTGCGCCGGACGGCATCCGCGTCAACGCGCTCGCGCCCGGCGTGATCGAAACGCCCATGACCGAAGCCACGCGCGCCGATCCGGCGCGGCTGGGCCGCTTCATGCAGCGCATTCCGGCCGGCCGGCTGGGCCAGCCGCACGAGCTCGCGGGGCCCGCGGTGTTCCTGGCCTCCGGGCTGGCGAGTTTCGTCAACGGCGTCACCTTGCCGGTGGACGGCGGCACGCTGGCCGTGTAAGGCCCCGGGACCCGCAACAGCGGGTCCCCGTCCTGGCATCAGGCCGCTAGTGCCTGCTGCGCGCGTTCGAACACGAAGTCGCGATAACCGCCCTGCACCGCCGCGGCGCAATGCTCCCGGTACTTCAGGAAGCCGCCCGTGAAGAGCGTGAGCCCTTGCGGCTTGTCCTTCACGTTCGCGCCGACGTACCAGGTCTTGGCCTTGGTCAGCAGTGTGCGCTGCGAGAGCGCATAGACAAGGTCCATCCAGGCTTGCTCGGCCTGCGCGGTCGGCTCGATGGTCGACAGGCCGTTCTCTTCCATGTGCGTCATGGCCGCCGCGATCCAGTCGACGTCGTGCTCGCTGATGCGGATGATGTTGGCGAGCGCGGCCGGGCCGTTCGGTCCGGTGGTCATGAACAGGTTCGGAAAGCCTTCCATCATCAGGCCCAGGTGGGAACGCGCGCCGTCCTTCCACTTCTCGTTCATCGTGCGCCCGTCGCGCCCGACGATGTCGAAGGCCAGCAGCGCGCCCGTGAGGCCGTCGTAGCCGGTGGCGAAGATGAGCACGTCGAGCTCGACCTCGCCGGCCTGCGTCTTCACGCCACGCTCGGTGATCTCCACGATCGGGTCGGCGATGCAATCCTTCAGGTGGACGTTGGGCCTGTTGAAGGTCTCGTAGTAGCTGCTGTCCAGGCAGGGGCGGCGCGCGAAGATGGGGTAGCCGCGCGGCTTCAGCTTCTCGGCCGTTACCGGGTCCTTCACGGTCTCGCCGATCTTGCCGCGCACGAATTCGGCCACGTGCTCGTTGGCTTCCGGGTTGGCCAGCAGGTCCGAGAAGGTGCCGAGCATCGCAAGCCCGCCGTTCTTCCAGGCGTCTTCGAGCAGCTGTTGGCGCTGCCTGGGCGTCACGCTGAAGAAGGCCCGCGTGGACTGCGGGCGCACGCCGCCCACCGCGCTGTTGCGGGCCGATTCGCGAATGCTGGCGTAGTTGCGCTTGACCTCGGCCACATAGTCGGGCTCGAGTACTTCGTTGCGCATCGGCATGGTGAAGCTGGGCGTGCGCTGGAACACGAAAAGCTCGCCGGCTTCCTTGCCCACTTCCTGCACGATCTGGATGCCCGTCGATCCGGTGCCGATGACGCCCACGCGCTTGCCCGCGAAACCGACGGGTTGGTGCGGCCACTTGGCGGCGCGCAGCAGCTGGCCCTTGAAGCGGTCGATGCCGGGAATCTCGGGGTCCTTGGGAATCGACAAGGGGCCGGTCGCCATGATGCAGTACGTGGCCTCGTAGGTGTCGCCGCGATCGGTCGTCACGGTCCACAGCTTGCGCGCCTCGTCCCACACCGCGCGGGTCACGCGCGTCTTGAACTGGATGTGCCGGCGCAGGTCGAGCCTGTCGGCCACGAAGTTGATGTACTTCAGCAATTCAGGCTGGGCCGCGAACTGCTCCGACCACGTCCACTCCTGCTCGATCTCGGGAGAGAACGAAAAGCTGTAGTCGATGCTCGGCAGGTCGACGCGCGCACCGGGGTAGCGGTTCCAGTACCAGACACCGCCGACGTCGCCGCCCGCTTCGAAGCCCTGCACCCTGAAGCCCATTTCGCGGAAGCGGTACGTGGCGTACATGCCGCCGAAGCCGGCGCCGACCACGACCACGTCGACGCGCCTGGCGCCGGTCTGCGGGTTCAATGGATGGTGGGATGGATGCAGGTTGATGGGTTCGGCGGTCATGTGTGTCTCCTTGTTGATTCCAGCCACGGCGGGCAGGTTTGCGTGCAAGGGAAATGATGCCCACCGTGGGGAAGCCCATCAAGAAAATCACACTGGCGCTGAACAACATTACATCCGTGATTTCCGTGCCCTATGCGGTCCCGTCTTCGTCCAGCTGCTGTACGAGCCTTCGCATGAGCGCGGTGTAGCGCGCACGATGCGGGCGCATGCGCTCGATGGTCCCGCCCATGCCCAGCACCGCGATGCGCCCCTGCACCAGGCAAGGCAGCACCACGCCGACGGTGGCGCCGCCGAGCAGCGGCATGTTCTCCACGTAGATCGACTTGCGCTCGCGCGCATCGGCCACCTGCGCCGCAACGACTTCCAGCGGCACGCGGTCTTCCTTGCGCGGCGTGGCGATGTTGGCGCGGCGCACGAGCTTCTCGATCTCGGCATCGGAGCGGTCGGTCAGCAGCAGCCACCCCATCGCCGACAGTGTGAGCGGCCGCATGCTTCCCTCGTCGGTGTGAAAGCGCAGCTGGTGCGTCGACTGGATCACGCGGATGTACTGCAGGTAGATGTCGTTGAGCATGCAGATCGACACCGTCTCGCCCGTGGCGCTGTGCAGGTCGCGCATCACCTCGACGACGCGGCCTTGCCCGAACAGCGCCTGCGTGACCCAGTCGCCCAGCGAGGCCACGCGCGGCGTGGGGAAGTACACGCGATCGGCGCGGTTGTAGTTGAGGTAGCCCAGTGCGATGAGGTTCTTCAGCAGCACCGTGGTGCTGGACTGCGGATACCCCAGCGCGTCGCTGATCTGCTTGAGGGCCAGGGGCGTGCGCACCTGCGCGAAATGCTCCAGCACCTGAAGCACCCGCGTGGCCGATTTGACTGTGCCGATGGGCATCGATGTCCTTCAGAAATCACGCATGCGATGGTAGTTGTCGCACATGCGTGCCTCCACCGGGTGAACCATAGGCTAGAACGCCACGCGCACCCCGACGTGGGTGGCGTGGCTGTTGCCGCCGCGATCCAGCCCGGCCTGGGTGGTGGCGCCCGTCACCGCATACGCCGCGCCGTTGCGGTTGCGGATGCGGCCGTAGTCGGCGTACAGGCTGGTGCGCTTCGACAGCGCGTAGATGTAGGCGATGCCGAACTGCGTGGCGTCGCGGTTCAACGGCCCCTTGTCATCCACACGCACCACCTGTGCGAGCACGGTGCTCACGCCAAAGGGCACGGCGATGCCGATCGACGCGCTGCGGTCGTCCTGCCCGCTGTAGTAGCCCACCAGCGGAAAGCCCGCGAACATGAGGTTGTTGTCCGCGGCGGCATGCGTGGCCGGCGTGACCGCAGCACCCGGATTGCGGAAGGTCGCGTACGAGCCGAACAGCTTGGCCGCACCGAAGTCGTAGGCCGCGGCGGAATGGAACCAATGCAGGGTGCTCGCGTCCGCCAGTTGCCTGTAGGTGGAATAGCCGATGGCGGCGCTCAGCCCGCCCTTGAGGTAGAACACCGACGCGGCCGTGCTCGCGCCGGACCTGGAGCTGGTCGCCGTTCCGCTGGTCACGGTGGTCTCCCCCGGCGAGTAGGACAGCTTGGCGATGAAGCCGCCGAAATTCGGCGACTGGTACCAGATGGTGTTGTTGACCCGCCCCGGCGCCGGCTGGATGCCCTGCAGGTTGCCGCCGCCGCCCAGGCCGAAGGCGTCGCCCACCGCCTGCACCTCGGAGCCGATGGCCACCACGGTGCGCCCGAGCCGGATCTCGCCCATCGAGCCCGACAGGCCGACGATCGCTCCGCGGCCGAACGACTTGGCGCCCGCGCCCTGGTTCTGGCCCATCGTTCCCGCATCGGAGTTGAGGCCCATCTCCAGCAGGAAGTTGGCGCGCAGTCCGTCGCCCAGGTCTTCGCTGCCCTTGAACCCGAGGCGCGAGCCGTTCATGTGGCCGCTGTCCATCCGTCTCACCCGTCCGCCGGCATTGCTGGCCGATGCCAGGCTCGTGTCGACCAGGCCGTACATCGTGAGGCTGGACGGCGAGGCCGCCATGCCGCCCGCCGGCTGCACGATCTGGCGCAACTCTTCCTTCTGTGCCTGCTGGGCCAGCGCTGGCGATGTGCCACAAAGGCCGGTGGCAAAAAGCGTCACAGCGAGCGGCATGCGACGCGGGGTGTTCAAGAAACTCGACAAGATTTGTCTCCTCGTATGGGATTTCTGGTTGCAGGCCCGCCTTGCAAAGGGCCTGGCCGCCGTCAACGCGTGGTTGTCGGCCGGCATGCAGAAAGCCGCCCTGCGGCAATGCCGGGGGCGGAAGTCGAAGAGAACGGAGGTTTCGTCAGGTAGTTGCCGGGGGCAGCGACGCCAGGAGCGCGTACCAGGGGTCGTCGGGCGCGCGCCCGCCGATCGGCTGGCGCACGCCGAAGCGCTCGGCCTCGGTGCCGGCGGGCGCTGCCGACTCGCGGATCCAGTCGTACGCCACGGTGCGCGCGGCCACCCGCCATTCGCCCGCGCCGCGCCGCTCGAAGCGGTCGATGTAGCGGCCGCACAGGAAGGTCTCGCGCTGCTTGCCCTGCGCGTCGGTGTCGGTCTGGAAGGCCTGGAAATAGCTCTCCACCGCCGCCTCGGCGCCACGCAGTTCGATCGCGATGTTGCCGATCGTGTGGATCACGCGGCCGCCCTCCTTGAGCTTTGCCAGCGCCCAATCGATGAAGCCGCTGGCGCTGCCGCTGTAGGGGCCGTGCCGATCGGTGGCGTCGGGCCAGTACGACGAGCGCAGCGCGGCCTCGTCGCAGCGGTCGATGCCGCGGCAATAGCGATAGAGGCATGCGCGGATCGCCTCGCGCGCGCTCAGCGCCTCGAGCCGGGCCTCCAGTGCGATCAGGCGTCCTTCAGTCTGCATGCGAATGCTCCTTCGTTTCCGTGCCGCGCAGCACGATCACCGCGTCGAGGCAGGCGGCACCGTCGGTGCGCACCACCAGGGGATTGATGTCGACGCTTTCGAGCTCGTCGGCATGGGCGATGCCGAAGTCGGACAGGCGGCACAGGGCGTCGGCCAGCGCCGCCTCGTCGTAGCGCGGGCCGCCGCGCCAGCCGCGCAGCAGCTGCGTGGAGCGCACGCGCTCGATCAGCGCGGCGGCACGCCCGGGCGTCAACGGCGCGGAGGCGAAGGCCACGTCCTTGAAGAGCTCGACGGCCGTGCCGCCCGAGCCGTACATCACCATCGGCCCGAAGGTCGGGTCGCGGTGGATGCCGAGGATCACCTCGACACCGCCCTGCAGCATCGGCGCGACCAGCACGCCTTCGAGCCGCGCGTCGGGCCGCGCCTTGCGGGCGCGTGCCATCAACTCGTCGTACGCGGCCTCGACCGCCGCCGCGTCCTGCAGGCGCAGCATGACGCCGCCGACCTCGGTCTTGTGGGGAATGTCGGGCGAGACGATCTTCGCAACCACCGGAAAGCCCAGCGTCCGCGCGGCAGCCGCCGCATCGGCGGCGCTGCGGCACAGGCGCTCGGGCAATACCGGCAGGCCCGCATGCGCCAGCGCGCGCTTGGCACCGTCCTCGGTCGACACGTCGCCGCGCAGCGGCACAGCAGCCGCACACCGCACGGGCTTGTAGAGCGTCTCGCGGCGTGCGCGGATATGCGCGAGCGCGGCCAGCGCACGCACCGCGCGCGACGGGTCCTCGAACACCGGAATGCCGTGCTGTTCGAGCGCGCGGTTGACTTCGGGCTTCGACAGCATCACCAGCACCATCAGCCGGTCCGGATGCCGCTGGCGCTGCGCGATCAGTTCCGCCTGCGTCGAGGCGAAGCGCTCCGGCGAAAGGCCCACGTGAGCGAGGTAGGCGAACACCGTGCCGTAGTCCGCGTGGTCCAGCATGACGCCCACCGTGCGCGACACGCCGCTGGGCACCGAGGTGACCTGCGCCGTCATGTCCAGCGGATTGCTCGCCACCGCGAACGGCAGCAGGTCGAGCGCGGCACGGCGTGCGGCCTCGGGCAGCGGCGGCAGCGACATGCCGCGCCCACCGGCATCGTCGGCCATCAGCACGCCGATGCCGCCGGAGCCGGTGACGATGCCCATGCCGGCGTTGTGCGGCAGGGCCCGCGCGACCGAGAACGCATAGGCGATGTCGAGCATCTCCTCGATCGATTCGGGCCGCCATGCGCCGCACTCTGCGAAGACGGTGTCATAGACCGTGTCGTTGCCGGCCAGCGAACCGGTGTGCGTGGAAGCCGCGGCGGCGCCGACCTCGGTGCGGCCCACTTTCATGATGAGCACGGGCTTGCCCGCAGCCGCGGCCTTCAGCAGCGCGCGCCGCAGGCGCTCGCCGTCGCGGCACGACTCCAGCGCGGCGCAGATGACGCGCGTGTCGGCGTCGTCCACGAGGTAGTCGATGCACTCGGCCACATCGACGTCGCCTTCGTTGCCGGTCGCGATGATCTTGCTGAAACCCAGGCCGCGCAGCGAGGCCATGCCGTAGGCCGCGGAGCCGAAGGCGCCGCTTTGCGTGGCCAGCGCAATGGGCCCGGGCACGGGCTTCAGGCCGTTCAGCGCGGTCGAGAAAGTCGAGAAGAAGCGCGTCGGCACGTTGAGCAGGCCGAGCGAGTTCGGCCCCACCATGCGCACGCCGGCATCGCGGCACATCTGCACCAGGCGGTCCTGCAGCGCACGGCCCGCGGCGTCGATCTCGGCGAAGCCGGCGGTCAGCACCTGGATCGCCTTCACGCCCTTGCCGATGCTGTCGCGCACGGCCGCCTCCACGCCGGCCACCGGCACGGCAATGACGGCCTGGTCGACCGGGTGCGGAATGTCGAGCACGCTGGCGAAGGCGGGCAGGCCCTGGATGGTGTCGCCGCTCTTGTTGACCGGGTAGAGCGGCGCCTCGAAGCCGCCTTCGAGCATGAAGCGCAGCGGTCGTCCGCCGATGCGCTCGGGGTCGGACGAAGCGCCGATCAGCGCCACGGAAGAGGGATTGAAAAGCGAATCGAGTGAATGCACCACAAGCTCCTCAATGCAGCACGGCGTCGGCGGCGAGCCGGTCGAGCTGGCTGAAACGATCACCCCACTGCTGGCTGCAGGCCAGCGCATGCATGGCGAGCCGCGCCGCCGGCAGCTCGCGCGACATGCCGATACCGCCGTGCAGCTGGATGGCAGTCTCCGCGACTTGCCGGCCGGTGACGGCGAGGTACAGCTTCACCAGCGCCAGTTCGCGCCGCACCTCGCGTCCCGGCAACGCCGAGCCCATGCCGTCAAGCACCAGCACTTGCTGGCGCACCATGCCGCGCACATTCTCGTAGGCCACGTACATCTCGACCACCTTGTGCCGCAGGGCCTGGAAGGTGGCGAGCGCCACGCCGAACTGCTCGCGCGTGCCGAGGTACTCGATGGTCTGCTCGATCATCGCGCCGATGGCGCCGACCATTTGCGCGCACGACAGCAGCGCGCCGACCGCGTTGGCGTGGTCCACCAGCGGGCGGACCGCGGCGCCGCTCAGCAGGACGGCGGCCTCGGGCAGCGCGAGGCCCTCGACGTCGATGTCGGTGGTGTGGCGCGCATCGATGCCCGTGTAGCTGCGTGCGGCGCCGGCCAGCACAGCGCGCGGCAGCAGCACCAGCGCGTCCTTGCCGTCCAGCGCGACGAGCGCCAGCAGGTGCGTCACGGGTTCGGTGAGGTCCGCGCCGCGCAGGCTGCCGTGCAGCACCACGCGTCCGCCTTGCAGGCGGGCGGCAGGGGCTGCGTCGTCGAGCGCCAGCACCGGGCAGGCCGAGGCCTCGCCGCTCGCGATGTCGCCCAGCAGCGTTTCGGCGGCGGGGTTGCCGCCGATGCGCGACAGCAGCGTGGGCACCACGGCGCAACGCTCGACCAGTGGCGCGGCCAGCGCGTGGCGTCCGGCCGCCTCGGCGATGGCGGCGATGTCGCCCAGCGAGGCGCCGGCACCACCGCTGGCTTCGGCCACCAGCACGGCCTGCCAGCCCAGGCCCAGGAACTGGCGCCAGGTTGGGCTCGATGCATGGGCATCGGCATCGGCGGTCGTGGTGGCAGCGGCGGCAACGCGCAGCGTCGTGTCGTAGAGGTCGCCGGGGAACATCGGCTCTGCGTGGAATGGCATGGACTCAGGCTCCGAAAAGGTCGCGCGCGATGACGTTCTTCTGAACTTCGCTGGTGCCGCCGGCGATGGTGCGCGAGCGGTAGAAAAGATAGGTGTGCACGAGCTCGCGCTGCAGGTCGACATCCTGCTGCGCGTCGACGCCGGTGGCGGCCACCAGCCGCGCCGCGTGCGCCGGGCCCGCGATGTCGAACGCGATGCCGATGATCTGCTGCGACAGCTCCGAACAGTAGAGCTTCAGCGCCGACGACTTGGAGGCCGCGAGCGTGCCCTGCATTTCTTCCTGGATGGCGCTCAGCAGCATCTCGCGTGCGCCCTTCACGCCGGCCTGCGCGAGATAGAGGCGCTCCAGCAGCACGTGGAAGCTAGGCGAGGCGCTGGCGGCATTGGCGTCGCGCCGCGCCGTCAGCAGCTCTTCGACCTGCTCGGCGAGCCGCGCCAGCCGCGGCACGGTCGCGGGCGACAGGCGTTCGCGGTCGAGCAGGAACTTGGCGCACCTCCAGCCCTCGCCTTCGGCGCCGACCAGGTTCTCGCACGGCACGCGCACGTCGTTGAGGAACACCTCGTTGACGTGGTGCCAGTGGTCGATGGTGGGAATCGGGCGCACCTCGATGCCCGGCGTGTTCATCGGCACCAGCAGCAGCGAGATGCCGGCCTGCTTGCGCCCCTCGTTCGAGGTGCGCACCAGCGTGTACATCATGTCGGCCTCCTGCGCGTGCGAGGTCCAGATCTTCTGGCCGTTGAGCACGTAGTGGTCGCCGTCGCGGCGCGCGGAGGTCTTGAGCGAGGCCAGGTCGGAGCCGGCGCCGGGCTCCGAGTAGCCCTGGCACCACCACTCGCTGCCGTCGAGGATGCGCGGCAGGAAGCGCGCCTTCTGCGCCTCGGTGCCGAAATGCAGGATCACCGGGCCGATGTGGCCCAGGCCGTGGTGGTACTGCGGGGGGCAATCGGCCTGCGCGGTGATCTCCTCGAACAGGTAGCGCTGCTGCAGGTCCCAGCCGGTGCCGCCGTGGGCCACGGGCCAGTTGGGCGCGGCCCAGCCGCGGGCGAACAGCTTCTCTTGCCAGATGCGGTATTCGTTGCGCGTGATCTTCTGGTTGCTGCGCACGAAGCGCTTGAGGTCTTCCGGGCACTGCTCGGCGGCGAACTGGCGCAGCTCCTCGCGGAACGCGGCGTAGGGATCGGTCTGTGTTGGCGTTGTCATGTATCGGTGTGCTTGTTTTCGAAAGCGGTCATCGGGTCTTGCTCATTCGAGCTGGATGCGGCGCTCGCGGATCACTGGCGCCCAGCGGTCGTGCTCGGCGCGCAGGTAGGCCGCGAACTCCGGCTGTGTCATGAGGCGCGGCTCCACGCCGGCGCGCTCGAGGGCCGCGCGCACTTCGGGCGTCTCGAGCACCGCGCGCAGGTCGGCATAGATGCGTTGCTGCAGTTCGGCGGGCGTCTTGCTCGACAGGAAGAAACCGAACCAGCCGCCGGCGGCGAAGCCCGCAAGCTGCGGCACGCCCGAGCGCGCGATGGGCACCACCTCGGGCATCCGTGCCACGGGCGCGTCGCTGGCAACGCCGAGCGCCTTGAGCCGGCCTGCGCGCACGTAGGACATCGAGGCGGCCGAATCGAACATGGCCTGCACCTGGCCGCCCAGCAGGTCGTTCAGCGCAGGCCCGTTGCCGCGGTAGGGCACGTGCACGATGTCGATGCCCGTCAGCGAGGCCAGCAGTTCGGCGGCGATGTGCGGGCTCGATCCGTTGCCGGAGGACGCGAACACGACCCTCTTGGGATTCGCCTCGGCATAGGCGATCAGTTCGGGCACCGTGTTCACGGGCAGCGTGGCCGACACGAACAGCACGCTCGGCGCCTCGGCCACGATGGTGACCGGCACCAGCGCGGCGGGGTCGTAGGGCAGCTTCTTCATCAGCAGCGGATTGCCGATGTAGCCGAAGGCGGTGAGCAGCAGCGTGTAGCCATCGCCCGGCGCACGCGCGGCCGCGGCGGTGCCGATGGAGGTGCCTCCCCCGTTGCGGTTGTCGATCACCACCGGCTGGCCCCAGCGCGCCGACAGCGCCGGGGCGACGATGCGTGCGAGGTTGTCGGTGAGCCCGCCGGCCGCGTACGGAACGATCAGTTGCACCGGCTTGTGGGGAAACGCCAGGGCCATGGCCGGCACCGCGGCAAGCGCGCCGCAGCACATCGCGAGAAGGAATCGTTGAAGGACTTGCATCGCTGGATCTCGAAGGAAGTTTACTTAACGGCCGGTAAGTTACGAATCGGGTTTACCCTTCCAGGCGATGCAGCGCGCGTGGGCGCCGCAGCGTCGCCAAGGTTCAGCGCTTTGGTGTCGCGCGCAGGCCGCCGAAGGCCATGTCGAGGTACTGCTCGATCACCTCGCGGGTGCTCAGGCGGCCCTTGGGCGAATGCCAGCGGCAGATGTGGTTGAGCATCGACAGCAGCATGCGTCCCGCGATGGCGGGGTCGACCTTGCGCACCTCCCCCTTGGCGATGGCCTCGGCGATGCAGTCGCGCAAGAGATGCTCGTATTCGTCGCGCAGGTAGACGGCCCCTGCGCGCGGATCGCCCTCACTGCCGGACCAGAACGCGTTGGAGCCCGCGATCCAGGAATTGCGGCTGCGGTCCAGGAAGTCGGCGGACGACTCCATGAACAGGCGCACCTTGTCCAGCGGACTCTTGCCGCGGGACATCGCCTCGCGCACCGAGTCCACCAGCGCCTGCATCGACTCCAGCACGATGCGCTCGTACAGCGCTTCCTTGTTGGGGAAGTGATAGTAGAGCGCAGCCTTGGTGATCTTGGCTTCGTCGGCGATGTCGCGCAGCGACGTGCCTTCGTAGCCCTTCTTGGCGAAGAGCCGGCAGGCGATTTCGGTCAGCTGCTCCTGGCGCACGTCGGACTTGCGCCTGGAGCCCCGTTCCGGATCTGCCGCCTCGGCGACGTTGGACTGGGTTGCCATGGGCGAAGGTCCTCTTGAAATTCTTGGCGTGGGAGCTTGCGGGGGCAGCGGCTGAACAGCCATGCACTCGGTCCGCAATCGATCAAAAAATAATAGCACGCACCATGTAGCCGCAAGGCCCTGGTGCCGCGTGCCATCAGCGTCCGGTGTAGACGGGGGCGCGCTTCTCGAGGAAGGCGCGCTGCGCTTCCTTCGCGTCTTCCGTCTTCGACAGCGCCACCGTGTTGCCCTGCTCGTAGCGGTAGGCATCGCGCGACGGCATCACCTGCGTCATGCGGGCCGCTTCCTTGGCCAGGCGCAGCGCGATCGGGCTCTTGGAGGCGATCTCGGCGGCGATCTCCATCGCGTAGGGCATGAGTTCGTCGGCCGGCAGGCAGGCTTCCACGAGGCCGAGGCGGTACAGCTCCTGGCCGGTGACCTTCATGCCCGTGTAGAACATGCGCCGCGCGCGCGAGCGGCCGAACACCTCCTGCAGGAAGGTCACGCCGCCGGCCAGGCCGACGTTGATCTCGGGCATCGAGACGAAGGCGTCCTCCGACGCCACCCAGATGTCGGAGGCCATCACGAGGCCGAAGCCCGCGCCCATGGCCGGGCCGTTGATGGCCGCGATGACGGGCTTGGCGCACTCCACCACCGCGTAGTACGACTCGCGCACCAGGCGGTTGTGGCGGCCATAGGCGCCGGGCGTGGCGCCGAGGTTGGGCCGCTCGCGGATGTCCGCGCCGGCCGAGAAAGTCTTGCCGCTGCCGGTAAGCACGATGACCGAGACGTCGTCGCGGTCGGAAAGCTCGTCGAACACCTGCGTCAGCTCGCTGCGCAGCTCGGCGTTCTGGGCGTTGACGGGAGGGCGATTGAGCGTGAGCACCGCGATCCGGTCCTTGACCTCGAGCAGCAACGTATTGAAAGTCATCATGTCTCCTTGGGTGTCCTTGAAAATATTACCTGTCGCACGGTAAGTTATTTTGGGGCAGGCGGCGCTCTTTTGGCAACTGCCGCGGCCCAGGACAGGTCGCGGTCGGGACAGCCGCACCGAAGCCATCTACGCCAGAGGGGCCGATGCGGGCCGCATGTGCGCCGCGGAATTCAGGCGCTCATAATGCCGGCGACCCATGCCAGAGGTCACCCTCGAACCCGAGGCTCCGCGCCCTCCAGCCGGGCCGGCCGCTCTCCTCTCCTGGCATTTACGGGACGACATCATGAGCGCACTCCACATGTTTCTACCGGCGTGCGAGCCAGCGCGCAGCGAGATGCTCGCGCAGCTGGCGAAGACGCACCACGTACCTCGCCACCTCGTCAAAGGCATCGTGCCCAGGAGCCACGGCGCGCGCGTGGAGACCACTTCGGCCGATGCGCCGCAAGGCCAGCAACAGGCGCAGCAAGCGCCGCCGCAGGAATCCGGGGCACCGGCCGCACAGGAGTAATTGCCGCGCGCATCGGGCGACAAGCTGGGCACGATCGACGACCTCATGACATCGCATGGCGGCGCAGCGCGGCGGGCTCGCGCTTTCGACCAATGCGGTCAAGCATTTCAAGTACGAGCTGCGCGGCAAGCGGCGCATGCACAAGACGCCGGCCCAGTGCGAGGCCGAAGCCTGCCATCACTGGCTTCAGGACGAGATCGATCTCGTGCGTCCCCCTGCCCTCGTCGCCCTGGGCGCCACGGCAGCGCGCGCACTTCTCGGACGGCAGGTGGCGGTGACGAAGGAGCGTGGCCGCTGGCACCGCGACCCATCGGGACGGCCCGTGCTGGTCACCCTGCATCCCTCCGCATTGCTGCGCGGCGCCCCCCGGCAGCGCGACGAGGCCTGGCAGGCGTGACTGAAGGACCTGGGGGTTGCGCTGCCGCGCAAGGCGAAGGACTGACACGAGCGGTGGGCCGTTTCTCACACGCGCGGCCCGCGAATCCTGCAGATTGAAGACTGCCCAGTTTCGACCCCGAAGGACTTCCATGACTGCCAGCATTCCCGGCTCACCGTGATGTAGCGCGAACCCTTGATCGCGAATTCGAGTTCGCGGCGCTGCGCAAACCCCCGCGGATAGAACTTGCCGCGCCACGGCGCGTATTTCCATCCGGAGATCCCGATGCGTTTTTCGCCCGGTATGGCGCTTCCGTACGCCCGGGTACCGGCTGCGCCGCGACGTCCTCAGGGTGCGCTCGCCGCCATGTTGCGGCACTCCTGCGCGCAGCTCCTGCAGGCCGTCGCGCACGCCTGGCAGTGATCGTGGTCATGGCTGGCGCATTCGTCGCCGCAGGCACTGCAGACCTCGGCGCACAGCCGGCAGGCGGCTCTGGCGTGCACGCTGCCGCGGGCCATCAGCGATGCGCAGAGCCTGCACATGGCCTCGCAGTCGGTGTCCAGCGCGATGCACGCGGCCAATGATTTCACGTCCGGTTCGCGCAGGCATGCCGCCGCGCAGCGGCCGCTTGCAGTGGCACAGGCATTGCACGCGGCAATGCATCGATCGAAGAGTTCCTGGGTCATCAGAGTCCTTCCTTGCGTTGCGGCAAGAGTTCCGTTGCGGCGCGCAACGAACGGGGCCCGGGCTCCCGGGGTGCATCGGGCGGCGCGCGCCTTCATCGTGTGTCGCTCGCGTGCGGCCCGTGTCGTCTACACCCGATGGCGGCTGTAAGCCTTCTCCGAGGCGCAGCATCCCGCGGGCGGGAACCGCCGCTTCATGCAACCAGCCTCCCCGCGGAAATGGAGGAGTCGCCCGGATCGAGTTGCGCGAGGATGGCGAACAGCTCGTCCACGCGGTGCGCGCAGGTGTGGCGGGCGAGCACCGTGGCAAGGCCGTGCTGCGCCAGCGAATCGGCGAATTCGCGGTCCCCGAGCACGTCGTGCAGGTGTTGGCGCATTGCGGTGCCGTCGTTCGCGACGAGGAAATCGCGGCCCGGCGTGAACAGCCCCTCGGTGTCGTGCCACGGCGCGCTCACCAGTGGAATGCCGCACGCCAACGCCTCGAACGTGCGGATGGTGGGAACGCCGCGCAGCGCTTCCACGTGGGGCCGGTGCGGCAGGTGCACCGTCACACGGTGGCGCGCGAACACGAGCGGCACCTTGTAGTTGGCGATCCATCCGCCGTACTCGATGCCGGCCCCGCTCAGGCGGTCGAGCGCGGGATCGGGGTAACGCACGCCGTGCACCAGGGCCTTCAGGCCGAGGTCGCGCACCGGTCCGAGCAGGAATTCGTCGAGCTCGGCCACGCGCTCGTCGTCGCCCCAGTTGCCGATCCACACCAGGTCGCCGGTGCGTGCCACCTCGGGGCGTGGATGAAAACGCCGCACGTCCGCGGCCTCGTGCCACGTCCACGCCTCGCGTGTCCAACCCTTGCTGCGGTACAGGTCGCGAATCACATCGCCGAAGGCCAGCGCGCCGTCGTAATGGGCGAGGTCGTAGGCGGCCATGGATCTTTCGTCCGTCACCGCGCGGTGATGCGTGTCGTGGAACAGCAGGCGGTAGCGGCCGCCGTCGCGCCGGTGCAGGCCGATGCGGCGCACCAGCGCAGGCTCATTCCATTCGTGCACGAGGACGACGTCCGCACCGTCGAGCACGGCATCGAGGTCGAGCGTCGCGCGATCGTACGGCGTGCTTCGCAGTTCGGGGTAGGCGCGCGCGAAGCCTTCCACGGGCCTGCGGCCGTGTCCGGCCTCGAGGTTGGCTCGGCTCCAGCCGCGGCGCGGTTCGTACACGGCCACTTCGTGGCCTCGCGCGACAAGCTCGCTGCAGATGCCGCGCAAGAAGTGAGCAGTGCCATGGTTCCAATCGGAAACGAGTGAATGGCAGAACATCACGAAGCGCATGAAATCTCCCTGTTTTGCTGTTTTGCTGTTGGACGGCAAGGTGGAAGCAACGGGATCGGCGACCCCGGGCCTCAGTGCCTGCGCCTCGCCACGAGATAGCCCGCCGTGGCGGCCAGTGCCAGGGCGCCTCCCGCCACGACGATGCCCGCTGCCAGCCCCGGCATCTCCGGGCGGGGCGGCGTGCGCTGCGCGGTGGCGCGCGCCGGTGCGGGCGCCGCGGACACCGGCATCGACTTCGACACGCTCACCGACACCGGATCGCTCGCCGGGAACGACTCTTCGATGCCGTGGTCGATCGCGTCCTCGTGCGGCATCTCGGTCACGGCCCGGGCAGGGGGCGTCCCGCCGCTGTGCGCGGGTGGAGCGGAGTGATCCTCCGACGTGGGGAAACGGAAGGCGCGGTCCTCGTCCGGGGTGCTGCTGGAAGTGGGGGTGCTCATGGAAGGACTCCTGGATATGGTTCGGCTTCGGATCAGATTGCCGGTCTATCCAAGCGCCGCACCGCCGTGTGTGGGAGCCCGGGGTCAGCGCCTGTAGGAGCGGCGGACTAGGGCCGGCCACACGGGCGCGGCGGGAAAAAAAGCCCGGCCGGTATGGGTGCGCTCCGACGCGAAGACGGGATTCCGGGACGCGGTGGCCGTCGCTTCCGGACGACGCCTCCACGGGGCCGGCGCAACCAGCATCGGGGCCCCAGGAGGAATACGCCCATGGACCGACTCTTCGCTTCGTTCGCCAACCACGTCGCGCGCATCGCGGGGAGCCCGACGACCTTCCTGCTCTGCGTCGCGGTGGTGGTGGTGTGGGCCGCCACGGGGCCCATGTTCGGCTTCTCGGAGACCTGGCAGCTGATCATCAATACCGGTACGACGATCGTGACGTTCCTGATGGTGTTCCTGATCCAGAACACCCAGAACCGCGACGGCCTGGCGCTGCAGACCAAGCTCGACGAACTCATCCGCTCGTCCGACGCGCAGGACGAATTCATGGGCATCGAGAAGCTCACCGACAAGGAACTGGTCGTGCTGCACCAGAAGTGCGAGGCGGCTGCGAGACAGAGCCAGGCCACGCTGGAGCGCGCGCTCGCCGAACGCCGCAGGCGCGGCCACACGGGCGTGCCCAAGGGCGAGCGCCAGCAGCAGGCCGATGGCCGGAATCGCGGCATGGGCGAACCTTGAATTCGAGCGGCCGAGACCGAATAATGGGCCGCAGGCGCTGCCCCTGCCGCCCCTATCCGTATCCGCCGCGTTCCTTGTTCATTCATCCCTTTCGAGGAGATCGTCTTGACAATGAAGATCGCGCAGATTGCGCCACTGTACGAAGCCGTTCCACCCAGGTTTTATGGCGGCACCGAAAGAGTCGTCGCGTACCTTGCCAATGCGCTGGCGGACCTCGGCCATGAGGTCACGCTGTTCGCCTGTGCCGACGCGCGCAGCCGCGCGAAGGTGGTGCCGATGCGCGCCCAGGCACTGCGGCTGGACCCCGCGCCACTGAAGTCGGACCTGGCCAGCCACCTGACCATGCTCCACGAGGTTCGGCGCCGCGCCGGCGAGTTCGACGTGCTTCATTTCCACGTCGACCTGGTGCACTTCCCGTTCTTCGAGGACATGGCCGAGCGCACGCTGACCACGCTGCACGGGCGGCTCGACATCGCCGACCTGCCCGAGGCCTACATGCGCTGGAACAGGTATCCGCTGGCATCGATCTCGCGCCACCAGCGCCGCCCCCTGCCCTTCGCCAACTGGCTCGCGAACGTGCCGCACGGGATCGATGAATCGGCCTACGCGTTCGGACAGGGCACGGGCGGCTACCTGGCGTTTCTCGGCCGCATCTCGCCCGAGAAGCGGCCGGACCGCGCCATCTCGATCGCCAGGAAGGCGGGCCTGCCGCTGCGCATCGCCGCCAAGGTGGATCCCGCCGACCGGCACTATTTCGAGCAGGAGATCCGCCGCCTGCTCGACGATCCGCTGGTCGATTTCATCGGCGAGATCGGCGACGAGGACAAGGCGGCCTTCCTCGGCGGCGCGCGCGCGCTGCTGTTTCCCATCGACTGGCCGGAGCCCTTCGGGCTCGTGATGATCGAAGCCATGGCTTGCGGCACGCCGGTGATCGGCTGGCGCTGCGGATCGGTGCCCGAGATCGTCGAGGACGGCGTGAGCGGTGTGATCGTCGAGAGCGAGGCGCAGGCCGTCGCGGCGGTGCACGAGATCGACCGGCTCGACCGCCGCCTCGTGCGGCAGGCCTTCGACCGCCGCTTCTCCGCGCGCGCCATGGCCAAGGCCTACCTGGAGCTCTATGCGCGCCTCGTGGGCGGCGGCAGCCCCCTGCCGGAGAAGCAGCCGCCGCTGCCGGTTCTCCAGAAAGCGGCCTGAGACATGAGCACCGATGCAGAAACCACCGCCGCCGACCAGGCCGAGCCGGCCACGGAGCGCGCCGTGCAGCAGGCCTTCGTCCTGAAGGAAGGCGACACCTATTTCGTGATGGACGCGCTGGGCGACGTGGGCGGCGGCGTCGACGGACTGTTCCACAACGACACGCGCATGCTCTCGACCTTCACGCTGAGCCTCGACGCGCAGCGGCCATCGCTGCTTTCCAGCGGCGTGAGCCAGGACAACGTGTTCTTCATCGCGAACCTCACGAACCATCCGCTGCCCGTGCTCGGCTCGACGTCGATGCCGCAGGGCGTGATCCACCTGGAGCGCAAGCGCTTCTTGTGGAACGCCCGCCTCTTCGAACGCATCCGCCTCGTGAACTACGGCGAGCAGGCGGCCCACGTGCCGCTGGGCCTGCGCTTCGGCGCCGACTTCCGCGACATGTTCGAGGTGCGCGGGCAGCGCCGCGCCCGGCGTGGCGACTTCGACGCCCCCGAAGTGCGCCCCGACGGCGCGACGCTTCGCTATCGCGGGCTCGACACCCTCCTGCGCAGCGCCTGCATCGACTTCTCCATGACCCCGCGCAGCATGGACGCCGGCAGCGCCGAATTCGATGTGCGGCTCGCGGCGCACGGCGAATGGACCTTGCATGTCGAAGTGGGCGAGCAGCCCGCGCGGCCGACTCCGCAGCGATTTCGCGAAGCCTGCACGCTCGCGCGGTGGCGCATGCGCGCGCGGCAGCGCAGGGGCGCCCGCCTGCAGAGTTCGGGGCGCCTGTTCCAGGCATGGCTGGAGCGCTCGCGCGCAGACCTGGCGCTGCTGACCACCGACTTGCCCACCGGGCCCTATCCGTACGCCGGCATCCCCTGGTTCTCCACGCCTTTCGGGCGCGACGCGATCGTGACCTCGTTCCAGACGCTGTGGATCGATCCGCGGCTGGCCGAGGGCGTGCTCACCTTCCTGTCGGCGAGACAGGCGCGCCAGACCTCCACCTTCCGCGACTCCGAGCCGGGGAAGATCATGCACGAGACCCGCAAGGGCGAAATGGCCGCCGTGGACGAGCTGCCCTTCGGCGAGTACTACGGCGGCGTCGACACCACGCCGCTGTTCGTGGCGCTCGCGGGCGCCTATGCGCGGCGCACCGGCGACCACGCCGCCATCGCGCGCATCTGGCCCTCGCTGTGCGCCGCCTGCGACTGGATGGAGCGCAACATGTCGCGCCACCCCGAGGGGCTGCTGGCCTACCAGCGCGGCGAGGCCAGCGGCCTCGTCAACCAGGGCTGGAAGGACAGCCACGATTCGATCTTCCACGCCGACGGGCGCACACCCATGGGGCCCATTGCGCTGGTCGAGGTGCAGGGCTACGCGTACGACGCATTCCTTGCGATGTCGACGATGGCCGAATGGCGCGGCGACGCGGCCGCGGGGCGCTGGCGCCGGCGCGCCGAGGCGGTGCTCGAAGCGGTCGAGAGATGCTTCTGGCTCGAGGACCAGCAGTTCTATGCACTGGCCGTCGACGGCCTGGGGCTGCCCTGCCGCGTGCGCGCCTCCAACGCCGGCCATCTGCTGTTCTTCGGCCTGCCGGACCAGGACCGTGCCGCGGCGGTGGGGCGGCAACTGATGTCGTCCTCGTTCACCTCCGGATGGGGCGTTCGCACGCTGCCCACGGAGGCCGTGCGCTTCAATCCCATGTCCTACCACAACGGCTCGGTGTGGCCGCACGACACCGCCCTGTGCGCGGCGGGCCTGGCGCGGTACGGCGAGCGCGAGGGGGTGATGCGCATCCTCGACGAGCTCTTCGAGTCCGCCGCGCATTTCGGCATGCGCCTGCCGGAACTCTTCTGCGGCTTCAATCGCCAGCCCGGCCAGGCCCCCGTGGCCTACCCGGTCGCATGCCTGCCGCAGGCATGGGCAGCGGGTTCGGCGTTCATGCTGGTCCAGGCCTGCCTGGGCGTGGAGATCGACGGCATCCGCAACAAGGTGCGCATCGTGCAGCCGCGCCTGCCGGCGAACATCGAGCAGTTGCGCGTGGAGCGGCTGAAGGTCGGCCAGGGCCTCGTGGACCTGAGGTTCCAGCGCATCGGCAACCGCATCGTGGTTTCGGCGGAATCGCCGCCGCGCGGCCCGCACGTGGAGGTGGAGCTTTGCCTCTGACGCCCGGGGTGTCTAGAGCCCGCCGACGATGGTCTTCAGCTCGTCGATCGACGCCGGTTTCGGCAGGTACGCATTGAAACCCGCCTCGAGCGCGCGGCGCACATCCGCGCGCCGGCCCAGGCCCGACATCGCGATCGAGCGCAGCTCGCGCGTTGCGGGCCTGCGGCGCACCTCCGCAATGAGCTCGAAGCCATCCATCTGCGGCATTCCGAGGTCGGACACGAGCAGGTCGTAGGTGTTCTTCTCGAGCAGGTCCAGCGCTTCCCTGGCGCTCTCCGCGACGTCGACGGTCGCGCCCTCCAGCCGCAGCACCTCCGCGAACGGAATCAGCGCGTCGGCGTAGTCATCCACCGCCAGCACGCGCCAACCTTTGAAATCGACCTCGGCCTGCGCCTGTGCCTGCGTTGCCGCCTGCTCGGCGCCCTTGCCTTCGAGCGGAAGCCACACGCTGAACTCGCACCCTTTCCCGATGCCGGCCGAGAACGCCTTGACCCGCCCCTGGTGGGCATGCGCGAGTTCCTGCACCAGGGCCAGGCCGATGCCCATCCCGGCGTTGGACGGCGCTGCCTCGTCGACGGCCTGGTTGAACATGCCGAACACATGCGGCAGGAACTCGCTGGAGATGCCGCAGCCGCTGTCCGTCACGGTGAGCCTGGCGAATCCGCCCTCGGCCTCCACGCGGGCGCAGATGCGCCCGCCCGCGGGCGTGAACTTGACGGCGTTGCTCAGCAGGTTCCAGGCGATCTGCTCAACGCGCACCCGGTCGCCATGGCACTCGATGCCCGGTTCGCAGTGCGTCTCCAGCACCAGCTTCTTCTCGGGTGCGGCTGCAACGGCGGCATTCGCGGCAGCCTGCACGATCTCGCCCAGGTCGACGCGCACCCGGTTCAGCCGCAACTTGCCGGTGCGGATGCGCGAGAGGTCCAGCAGGTCGTTGATGATGCGGGTCTGGCTGCCGACGGCGCGCTTGATGGTCTCGCTCACCCGCCGGACCTTGGCGTTTTCCATGGCCACCGGCAAGTGCAGCAGCAGTTCCGCGTTCATCTGGATCAGGTTGAGCGGCTGCTTCAGCTCGTGCGACATCACCGCGAGGAACCTGTCCTTCAGCTCGTTGGCCATCTGGGCGTTCAGGCTCGCCTTTTTTTCCTTGACCAGCAGATGGTCCAGCGTGAGCTCGTGCCGCTTGGTGCCGGTCATGTCCCGCGCGATCTTGGCGAAGCCGCCTCCCGCCCTTTCGTCCAGCAGCGTCATCACGCCGCTGCAGAAGAAGCGCGTGCCGTCCTTTCGCTGGTGCCAGCGCTCGTCTTCGGCGCGGCCGGATTGCGCCGCGCAGCGCATTTCCGCTTCGGGTACGCCGTGCGCGCGGTCCTCGGGCGTGAAGATGGTCGCGATCGGGCTGCCGATCATCTCTGCCTCGCCGTAGCCGAAGATGCGCTCGGCACCGAGATTCCAGCTGGTGACGATGCCCTGCGGGTCGGCCGTGATGATGGCGAAGTCGCTCGTCGTCGCGGCCGCCCGCCGCAGCCGCTCCTCGCCCGCACGCACGCGCTCTTCCGCGGTCCGCAATTCGGTGATGTCGAAGAAGTTGATGATGGCCCCCTCGATCCGGTCCTCGGCCGTCCGGTACGGAAGGATGCGCGCGAGGAAATGCCGCCCGTCGGCGCTCTTCACGTGGCGCTCGCTCGCGCGCAATTCCCTGAAGGCCGACGCCGTGTCCTCGGCCAGCTCGGGGTAGTCGAGCCGGGTCGTGATGTCGAACAGCGAGCGTCCCAGGTCCGAAGGGATCAGGTTGAAGAGGTTGCTCGCATGCGGCGTGTAGCGCTTGATGTGCATGCTCCGGTCGACGAACACGGTGGCGATCTCGGACGAGGCGATCAGGTTCTGCAGGTCGTCGTTGATGTGCTCCCATTCCTCGACCTTGATCTTGAGCTCGAAGTTGACGGTCACCAGCTCCTCGTTCATCGACTGGAGCTCTTCCTTGCTCGTCTCCAGTTCCTCGCTGGCCGAGCGCAGTTCCTCGTTGATGGCCTGCAGCTCCTCGTTCGAGGCCTTCAGTTCCTCGGTCGATGTCTCGGAGCTCTCGATGGTGTCCTGCAGGTGGAGCTTGAGCTGCCTGATTTCCTCCTCGAGCTGGGCGACCAGCTGTTCGCGCGCGGCGTCGGGCGGTGCGCCATCGTCCGGCCGCGTGCTCTCCTCGACCTCGTCGAAGACCACCAGGATAAGCTGCCTGCTCCCCGGCTCCTGCTGCACCGGTCGCACGGTGATGTTCAGGAACACCTGCCGGCCGTCTTCCTGGCGCAGCACGAGCCGCGCCTCGACGCTGTGCGACGACTGCGCCGATTTGAACAGCGCGGTGCGCAGCTCGAGCCGGATGTCCGGGCGCACGTTGTTCAGCAGGTTGTCCGAAGGCTCGCCGCTCGCGCGCTCGAGGAAGCGCCCGGCGCCGTTGGACAGGTGAAGCACGTTGTGGTCGCTGTCGATCAGCACGCTGGGCGGCGAGAACTGCTCCAGCGCGCGCTGGTGCAGCTCGGCGAGGCTGGGCCGTTCGCCGCCATTGCGCCTGGCTGCACGCAGTGCCTGCATGACGGGGCCGGTCGGCAGCGCGGTCGGCGCCTCGCTGATCACCGGCACGTGCCGTGCGGGCGGAAACTCGGGGTTGACCTGGAAGATGCGGTGGCGCTTGTCGACGGCGGCGAACAGGTTCGCGGCCGCGTCGGTCGACTCGGAGGTGCCGAGGAACAGGAAGCCGCCCGGCTTGAGCGCGATGCGGAACATCCCGAGCACGCGGGCCTGGGCGTCGCGATCGAGATAGATCAGCAGGTTGCGGCAGCAGATCATGTCGAGCCTGGAGAACGGCGGATCGCTCAGCAGGTTGTGCTGCGCGAAGAGCACCGGCTCGCGCACCGCGGCCGACACGCGGAACTGGTCGCGGTCCTTCAGGAAGTACCGCCGCAGCCGGCCCGGCGCGATGTCTTCCGCGATGCCCTGCGCATACACGCCCTTGCGGGCCGTGGCGATGGCGCGCTCGTCGACGTCGGTTGCGAAGACCTGGATGTCCAGCGGCTTCGACAAACGATCGGCGTGCTCGCGCAGCAGCATGCTGACGGAGTACGCCTCCTCCCCGGTCGCGCATCCTGCCACCCAGACCCGCAGCTGCTCGCCCGGTTGCTTGCGCTCCACCAGCGGCCCGATGACCTCTCCGGACAATGCCTCGAAGGCATCGCGGTCCCGGAAAAAGTTGGTCACGCTGATCAGCATGTCCTGCAGCAGCGGCGCGGCCTCCTCCGGGTGCTCCCGGAGGAAGTCGCGGTAGGCCGGCAGGTCGGCCAGCCGGTTCACTTGCAGCCGGCGCTCGATGCGGCGCAGCACCGTGGCGCGCTTGTAGTGGAGGAAGTCGTGCCGCGTGTAGGTCTTCAGCAGCGCCATGACCTCCTGCAGCGCCTTCTCGGCGAGCCGCGACGAGGCGAGGCCCTCCGGCTCCTCCACGAAAGCGCCCACCTCGGACGTGTGGGGAAGCTGGATGTGGCGCGCGTTGCGCCATACATCGACCAGCCGCTCGCCCATCTGGTCGGCCGGAAGCACAAAGTCGACCATGCCGGTGGCGATGGCGGCCAGCGGCATTCCACCGTAGGTCGCGTCCTCCGGCGACTGGGCCATGGTCAGGCCCGCATGCTCCTTGATTCGGGTGAGCCCGACCGCGCCGTCGCTGCCGGTGCCCGACAGGACGATGCTGACCGCGCGCTCGCGGTGCACCTGCGCCAGCGTGCGGAAGAAGACGTCCGCCGCGGTTGCGGGTCCATAGGGCCGCTCTCCCTGCGTGACCTGCAGGTTGCCGCCGTTCATCGTCAGTTCGACACCGGGCGGAATCACGTAGATGTGATCGACCTCGATCGGCATCGTGCCGGCCGCCCGGGCCACGGGCAATGCCGTCGTGCGCTGCAGGATCTCGGGGGCGCTGCTTTCATGGTCCGGCGACAGGTGCAGGATCACCACGAAGGCCATGCCCGGCCGCTCGGGCATGTGCTCGAAGAAGCGCATCAGCGCTTCCATTCCGCCGGCCGATCCGGCAAGGCCGACGACGGGGAAGCTCAGCGAACTTGGCGCCAGCGTCGCGGGTGCGGAGGAAGGCGCAGGGGCACCGGAGGTCTGGGACTCGGGCATTCAGGCTCGCAGGGAAAGTGCGGCATTCGGGAGGAGCGATTTTGCGCCCAAGTCCGGCAACCCCGGTACGAGCATTCCCTGCGCGGCGCCCGCCGCGGGAGCGGGGACGCCGTGCAAGCCCTCAGGCGGCCTGGATCTCGATGCGCCGCGCCTTCGCGTGCGCAGCCTTGGGAATCCGCAGCCGCAGCACGCCCTGCGCCAGTTCGGCGGTGACGTTCTGGGTGTCGAGCTCCTTGCTCAGCGTGAACACCCGCCTGAACCTCGCGAGGCCCACCTCCGTGTGGCTGGAGTTGAGGCCCTCGGGCGTTGTCAGGCTGGACTCGGCTTCGATGGTCAGCGTCGCGGCTTCCACGTGGAGGTTCAGCCTGTCGCGGCTCACGCCGGGCAGGTCGGCGTAGAGCGTGATGCCGCCGCTGTCCTCGATCACGTCGACGGCCGGCGTCAGCGCAGCCTCGGCATGGCGAGACGAGTCCTTCTGTGCGAGCTTGCCCGGTTCGGCGGCCGACGAGGCCTGGAGATCGCGTTTCATGGTGTGGCTCCTTTCGTTCGGTTCGTTCGGGATTCCTCCTCCGGCTCGCTACTGGATGGCGATCCGGCGCGGCTGCGCGGACGCGCGCCGCTGGACGGTGATGTGCAGCACGCCATCGCTCATGCGGGCGTTCACGGCGTCGGGGTCGGCGTCTTCCGGCAGCGTCATGACGCGGCGGAATGCGCCTTCGAAACGCTCGTTGATGTGCACCGCGGCCTTGTCGCCTTCCTCGGGGAGCGCGCTCTTGCGCTCCCCGGAGATGGTCAGCAGGCCGCGCTCGAGGTTGACCTCGAGCGTAGAGGGGTCCACGCCCGGCGCGAACGCATAGATTTCCAGCGTCTGCGGGGTGCTGCCCACGTTCAGCGCGGGGAAGCCGTTCCAGGCAATGCCGCGGATGGAGGGAGACAGGTCGAAAGCCTGCTGCACGTCGCGCTGCAGGCGGTCCATCTCCGCAAAGATGTCGCGAGGAAACAAGGATCGATACATGGCGAAACCTCCGTAAGAAGTTGAATGCAGAAACAACGAAAAGCCGGCGGCGTGCCCCCGTGCTCCAGGCGCTACTGGAGCCTGCTCGATTCGCGCTGGGCCGGGGGCGGCGCCGCCGGACCGGCGCGCGCGAGCGTCTTGATTCGCGGCATCCGCAAGCGCCAGCGCGGCGGGCGGGTCACCGGATAGTCGAACTTCGCCAGTTCTTCCCGACCCTTGCTGGTGATGGCGAGCACCTGCGCCGCGGACGGTGTGCCCGCAAGCGCGACGGGGTCGGAGGGTGACGGCACCAGGGCCACTACGAGGCCCGCGGCCCGAAGCAGCCGGACCTTGTCGATGTCCTCCGTCCGGTAGAAGGACACGGGCAAGCGGGAGGTGGCGATTTGCCTCAGCAGGTTCATGGTCATTTGAGTGCCTCCTTTTCGGTTTGACCAGGTTCCAACGGAAGTCAACATAGTTTCACTCGCCAGGATTTCAAGAGGGGAAATCGACAGCCGATCTTCAGTGTCAGTGCGCCGCGTTTTCGCTGTCTCCTTCCTCATGAAGGTCGCTCATGGACGGCTCCACGAAGCCAGGGTGTCGCGCACCTCGTCGTCGCTGGGCGGATCGAAGACGCCGTACCACGCGCCCACGGCGTGGAAAGGATCGGGCATGTGCATGCAGACCACCTCGTCCGCACGCGAGCCCATGCGCTCGAGGTCGCTGCGGCCGGCAAACTCGCTCGCCTTCGCGGGCTGTGCCAGCGCCTGGCACGCCGTGGCTTCGCCGACCGGCACCGCGGCAACGACTTTCGCCGCGCCGAGCGAACGCGCCGCGATGATCGCGGCGCGCATCGACAGGCCGGTGGCGAGGCCGTCGTCGACCAGGATGACGGTCTTGCCGCCCAGCTCGCAAGGTGCCCGGCCGCCGCGGTAGGCGCGTTCACGGCGCGCCAGCTCCCGCTGCTCGCGTTCGAAGACGAGCGTCAGGTCGGCCCAGGGCTCACCGGTCACGCGCACGCCGCCCGCGGCGATCGCCCCGGCCGCATATTCCTCGTGGCCGGGAAGCCCCAGCTTGCGCACCACCATGATGTCGAGCGGGAGATTCAGTGCCCGTGCGACTTGCGCACCGACAGGCACGCCGCCTCGCGGCAGCGCCAGCACGAGCGCATCCGGCGCGTCGCGGTACTGGCCGAGCAGCGTCGCGAGCTGGCGGCCTGCATCGACGCGGTCCCGGAACATGGTCGGCCTCCCGCCTATGAGCGGCCTCGCCGCAAGGCCGGGTCGCTGGGCGAATTGGTCGGCGACAGCTGTTCGGCTGGGGGCCCGAGCAGGCCGCTGTCGCCGCCCTTGGCGTGCGTGGTGCCGCCGCTGCGCACCTTGTAGCGGCCCGAATAGATCTCGTCGTCGTCGAAGTTCAGCGGTGCGGTGTCGGGGGTGCCGCCGCTTTGTACCGCGCCGCGCGACGGCGGGTTGTCGTCGTGGGGGCCGATGGCGTCCTGCACCGGGGCGCCGGCCTGGCGGCTTTTCGTGGCTGCGGGCTTGTGCGTCGTTTTCATGGTTCGTTCCTTTGCGCGATGGAGACCGGAAACAGGCCTCTAGAGTTCGGGTTTCGACCTTGCAGCGCAGGTCCGCTGTGGGAGCGGCCAGGCAGCGAATGTAGGAACAGAAACCCTTGTCGCGTGCCGCCGCACTCGCGCTCCCTCAGAGCGAAGTGAACCCGTCCGACAGACGGCCGGCGCCGGCGGCGCAGATTGGTCCTGCCAAGTGAAAAAGGAGCGCGCAATGATCCGGAAACTCGCTTCGGGCGAATACCGCCTGTATTCCCGCAAGATCGATCCCAAGACGGGCAAGCGCCGCAACCTGGGCACCTTCGCCTCGCAGGAGCAGGCCCGGCAGCACGAGCGCGAAGTCCAGTACTTCAAGCGCCACCACTGAAGAGCCCGCGTGTCGCGAAGGAACGGGGCCTCGCGCCACGGAGCCGGGGCGGGCCGGCAGCTCACAGCATGAACGAATCCCGGCTGCGCGCGGCGGGGCCTGCCTCGCTCGCGCTGCCTTCATCGTCGGCGGTAGCGATGCGCAGGCGGGCGCGTTCGTGCCTGCGGATGAGATCGCCGCACCGTTCGCGGTCGGCCGTATCGGCGGGCGGGTCTTCGCCGCAGTCGATGAGGAACTGCGACTCGTCGAAGCTGAGGCCGTGCAGGATCTCCTGGTCCCGCGAATTGAGGGCGAGCAGGTTTTCGCTCGATAGCTGGGCGCGCCGCCGGGCTGCCGGTTCAGGTCCTGGCGGCGTAGATCTGGTCGAGCATCGAGCCCAGCCGATCGAAATCCACCGGCTTCGTCAGATGGGCGAAGAAGCCGGCTTCGAAGCTGGTGTCGCGGTCGCTGGGCTGGCCGTAGCCGGTGATGGCGATCAGCGCGGGCGGATTGATCAGGTCGGCGCGCAGGCGCTTGGCAACGTCGTGGCCGTTCATGCCGGGCAGCCCGATGTCCAGCAACACCACGTCGGGCCGTTTCGCCTTGACGGCCTCTATCGCGGCAAAACCATCGTGCTCCACCGAGCACGAGTAGCCCAGCGATTCCAGCAGCAGTGCCAGGGTTTCCGCCGCATCGCGGTTGTCGTCCACGACCAGCACCAGCTTTTCGCCCTCGCCGCGTTCGGTCGGCCGAGGCATGTCGGGTGTGGGCGCCGCCGGCAGGCGCACCACGAATTCGCTGCCCTCCCCCGCGCGCCCGGTGCTGAACACGCTGACGTAGCCGCCATGAAGCTGCGTCAGCTGCTGCACGAGGCTCAGGCCCAGCCCGAGCCCGCCGCGCGTGCGCGCCAGTTCGTTTTCGCCTTGCACGAAGAGTTCGAAGACCCTCTCGAGATCCTTGCGCGGGATCCCCGGGCCGTTGTCCTTGACGCTGATCTCCGCTTCCGAGGCGTTGGCACCGTGGGTGCCGAGGCGGATCGCGATGCACCCGCCGTCGGGAGTGAACTTGGACGCGTTGTGAGCCAGGTTGCCGATGACCTGGATCAGCCGCGCCCTGTCGCCCGTGACCCAGGGATCGGCCCCGTCGACCTGCAGTTCCAAGACCTGCGACTTCAGCGCCATGGCAGGGCGCATGGCCTCCACCCCTTCGACGACCACTTCGCGAAGCCGCACCGGCTTGGCTTCCAGGTGGATGCGCCCGCTCGTGATCCGGCCCACGTCCAGCAGGTCGTCGATGAGCCGCGTCATCTGCCTGAGCTGGCGATCGATGATGCCGCGCGTCCTGTTCAGCACCAGCGAGCCCGTCTCCTCGCGCTTGAGAAGCTCCAGCGCGTTGGAGATGGGCGCGAGCGGGTTGCGCAGCTCATGGCCCAGCATTGCAAGGAAGGTGGTCATGCGCCTTCCCTCGTCCTCCAGCGTGATGATGCGGCGGCGCTCGGTGAGGTCGCGGGTGACCTTGGCGAATCCCTTGTGCTGCCCGGCGGCGTCGTAGATGGCCGTGATCACCACGCTGGCCCAGAAGCGGGTTCCGTCCTTGCGCACGCGCCAGCCTTCGTCTTCGAAGCGTCCCTCGCGCAGCGCGTTGGCCAGTTCCTCGGCGGGCCATCCGCGCGCGGCGACATCGGGCGGATAGAACTTCGAAAAGTGCTGGCCGATGATCTCGTGTGCCTTGTAGCCCTTGTTCTTCTCCGCGCCGAGATTCCAGCTGACCACGTGGCCGCCGGGGTCGAGCATGAAGATCGCGTAGTCCTTGACTCCTTCGACGAGCAGGCGGAACCGTTCCTCGCTGGCGCGCAGCGCATCTTCGTGCTTTCGCCGGTCGCTGTGATCGCGAATGATCTTGGAATACCCGCGCGTGGCGCCGTTGGCGCCTGGCAGGCGGGTGATGACGATATTGGCCCAGAAGCGCGTGCCGTCCTTGCGCAGGCGCCAGCCCTCGTCCACGAAGCGCCCCTGCTTGCCGGCCTGCGCCAGCTCCTCGTCGGGCAAGCCGCGCGAGAGCGTCTCCTGCGGATACAGGACGGAAAAATGGCGCCCCAGGATGTCGGCGCCGTCGTAGCCGCTGAGCTGGCGTGCCCCGGCGTTCCAGCTCACGATGTTGCCGTCCGGGTCCAGCAGGATGATGGCGTGATCGGTGAGGCCGTCGACCATCTGGCGATAGTCGGCATCGGTCAGGGAGGCGACGGACAACCCGGGCTGTTCGCTGGCTTTCATCGGTTCAGCAGGCATGTCTGGCCCCGGCTCGTGGAGTCTTGCAAGTGTGGTCCATTGCACTTGAACAGCCCGTGGGAAGATTCCTACTCCGGAGCGGAAGCCGAGGCCTCCTCGGCCGCTTCGCGCGGCAGTTCGTACAGGAAGAATGGCGGCACGCCGGGCCGGCTGCGCTGCAGCAGGGGCTTGGCAACGTTGTAGACCGGCACGCCGTTGATGGTGCGCGCCTCGAGCGTGCCCCGGTGCGCGTGGCCGTGGAACACCGCATCCATCGGGTAGCGCAGCAGCGGCTCCTCCAGCCGGCTGCTGCCCAGGAAGGGAAAGATCTCCACCGGCTCGCCCTGCACCGTGCCGGCGATGGGCGCGTAGTGCAGCAGCGCGATGCGGCGCCGCGTGCGCAGCTTGGCCAGCGCCGACTCCAGCTTCATCGCCTCGTTCAGCGCCTCCTGCACGAACAGCTTGATCGCCGGCTCGCCCCAGGCGCCCAGCGAGCCGCGCCCGAAGCCACCGGCAAAGCCCTTCACGCCGGCGATGCCCACGCCCTCGATCTCGCAGGCCGAGCCATCGAGCACGCGGACGCCGGCATGCATCAGCGCACCGGTCACCGCCTCGGGCGTGCCGGACTCGTAGTCGTGGTTGCCCAGCACGGCGACGATGGGGATGTGGATCGCACCCAGCTCCTCGACCAGCACCCGGGCCTCCTCGGCCGTGCCGTAGTCGGTGAGGTCGCCACACAGCAGCAGCGCATCGGCCTCGTCGGCGGCCTGGGCGAAGAGGCTGCGCAGCGTGCCGGCGGAGTCCTTCTGGACATGGATGTCGCCGACGGCGGCAAACCGGATGTGGGAGGACGATTTGGGATTGGGCATGGCGACGCGGCTCGATGAATGCGAGCGCCAGAATGTGCCGCGCCGCGGTTCGCCGTCATCGGCCCCATCCCGCAGCGGCTGTAGGCGCATGCCGACGTTCGATGGGGCCCTTTGCTCCGGGCCGCCGCCTGTGGCCAGCCCTAGCTTTCATGCATGTCGCCCTTCACCGCGCTCGCGCCTTCGCTGGAAGAAGAAGTCGACCCCCACGTGGCCGATTTCTATCGGCAGACCTTGCGCGCCTTGAACGGTGCGGGCATTCCCTTCCTGGTGGGCGGAACCTTCTCGCACGCGTGCTACACGGGCATCCGCCGCTCGACCAAGGACCTCGACCTGTTCATCCACCGCGAGGACTACGAACGCATCGCGCAGCTCGTGCGGCGGCACGGCTGGCGCACCGAGCTGACCCATCCGCACTGGCTGGCCAAGGTGTACGACGGCCCCGAGTTCATCGACCTGATCTTCAATTCGGGCAACGGCGTGACGCCGGTGGACAAGCGCTGGTTCCGCGGCAACTGCCGCGCCGAGATCCTGGGCGTGCCGGTGCTCATCGCCAACGCGGAGGACAGCCTGCTGTCCAAGGCCTTCATCATGGAGCGCGAGCGCTACGACGGCGGCGACATCGCCCACCTGCTGGAGGCCAATGCGCAGCGGCTTGACTGGGTCAGCCTGCTCGAGCGCTTCGGCCCGCACTGGCGGGTGCTGCTGGCCCACCTCACGCTGTTCGGCTACATCTACCCCGGTCAGCGCCATCACATTCCGGACTGGGTCATGTCCCGGCTGATGGAACGCCTGGCCGATGAAATGCGCGAGCCGCCGGCCACGCACGAGAACGTGTGCGCCGGCACCCTGCTGTCGCGCGAGCAATACATCCACGACGTGGAGCGGCTGGGCTACGTGGACGGACGCCTCACCGGCGCGAGCAGCATGACGGCCGAGGACGTGGCGTTGTGGACCGCGGACATCCACGCCAGGAAGCCGCATCGCACCGCGGACGGGCCGTAGCCTGCGCAGTTGCGTCGGGGTTCATGCGGTGCGGGCAGCCACCAGCGCCGCCCACGGCATGCGGCGGAAAGCCACGTCGAGGCTCACGGTGCCGCCGGCGGCCGCCACGGGCTCGCCGGTCAGCACGTTCTTCAGCACGCCCCCGTCGTGGCCTGCGGGAAGCCGCACCGCCGTGCCGCGCCACCTCGCCGCATCGGGCAGGGCCGGGGCATGGTCCATCGCTTCCCGATGCGGAAGCCCGACGAACAGCCGGCTCGCCACGATCACGAGCATGCGGTCGCCATGCAGCCGCCCGAAAGCCACGACGTTCCTCGACAACGGCCCCTCGACCTCCAGCGGTTCGTAGCTGCCCTCCTGGAACAGCAGCGGCTGCTGCCGCCGCAGCGACAGCAGCCGCCAGATGAACCAGAGCTTCGCGCGGCCGTCGTGCGGGGCCGCCGCCAGCGCACCGACCCGCTCGGCAAGAGCGTCGCCCTCGGCCACGGCATGCAGCTCGTCGAGGCGCTGCTGGCGCAGCGCGTAGTCGACCGGGCGCCGGTTGTCCGGATCGACGAGGCTCAGCTCGATGAGTTCGCTGCCCTGGTAGAGATCCGGCACGCCGGGGGAGCCGTACTTGAGCAAGGTCAGGGTCAGGCTGTTCCACGCGCCGAACCACGCCAGCCTGTCCGCCATGCGCTGGATGTCGGACAGGCAGGCGCCTTCGCTCGGGTCGCCCAGGATCTCGCGCACGAAGGTCTCCAGCACCGCCTCGTAGTCGGCATCGGGATGGGACCATCGCGTGCGCAGCTTCGATTCGCGCGCGGCCTTCTGCATGTAGTGCCAGATGCGGTTGCTGTAGCCCGCGACTGCATCTGCGGCCAGCCCGCCCACCGGCAGGGTGCCGAGCAGCGTCTGGTAGAGCAGGTATTCGTCCGCGCGCGAGGGAGCCTCGCCGCCGGGCAGCTTCCTGTGCGCGCCGCGGCACTGCGCGTGCCATCGCGCCAGCGCGTGCATCCATTCATCGGGCATCTCGGACAGCACGTCGATCCGGTTGCGCACGTCCTCCGAGCGCTTGTTGTCGTGCGTCGAGGTGGCCAGCATCGTGTGCGGCCAGCGCAGCGCGCGATCGGCGCTGAGCGCGTGGAATTCCTCGACCTCGATGCCGAAGCGGTCGGGCTCGCCGCCCACTTCGTTGAGCGAGCAGAGCGGAAAGTAGCGGTAGAACGCGGTGTCTTCCACGCCCTTGGCCGCCACCGGCGCGCTGAACTGCTGGAAGCGCCGCGCGAAGTGGCGCGCCCGTTCGCCCAGTGCCGGCGCGGCCTGGACGGCCTCTCCCCGCAGTGCGCTGCGCACGAAGAGGAAGATCGAGCGGTCGGCATCGCCGCTGCTGCGGGCGGCCGCGTCGACGGCTTCGTCGATGACCCGCTCGTCCTGTCCCGAGAGGCCATCGACGATGTAGGTGCGATACACCGGCATGCACGAAGCCACGCCCGCGAGGGCCCGGCGCAGCGCGTTGAGCGTGTAGTCGCGCGTGCTGCGGTCGGCGCGGGCGATGCGCAGCAGCTCGGTGGCCAGCACGTTGAGCTCCGACGCCAGCGCGCTGCGCATCACCTCCCGCCGGCCCGCCCGCGCCACCGCGGCAAAGTCCTGCGTGTCGCCGGTGAAGCGCTGCCAGGCGTGGAGAACATCCGACTCGGCTGCCGCATCGACCAGCACGCCGTTGGCAACGTTGGCGAAGCGATAGCCCGTGGTTCCATGCACGTGCCAGGTCTCGGGCACTTCCTCGTTCGCACCCGCGATCTTCTCGGCCACCACGTACAGCGGCCGCGCGGGCCGCCCTTGCGCGTCGGCGGCCGGCAGCATGAGGCCGGCACGGCGCGCATAGCCCTCCTGCAGCTTGCGGAAGTAGCCGGCGGGGTCGTAGAGCCCGTCGGGGTGGTCGATGCGCAGGCCGTCCACCGCCCCGGACGCAGCCAGCTCGAGCACGAACGACTGCGTGGCCTCGAACACCTCGTCGCGCTCGATGCGGATGGCGGCCAGGTCGTTGATGTCGAAGAAGCGCCGGTAGTTGATCTCGTCGGCTGCCATCCGCCAGTGCGCGAGCCGGTAGGCCTGCGCCTCGATCAGCCGGTGCAGTGCGTCGCGCGCTTCCGGCAAGGCGAGGTTCAGCTCCGCCACCGATGCCTGGATCGCCTGCGCCACCGCGGGGCGCCGCCGCACGAGCAGCGCAAGCCGCGCCTTGAGCAGCTCCTTGTCGCGCACACGTTCCGCGCGTTCTTCCGGCGACGCCGCATTGCGTCCGGGCAGGTGGCCGAACGCGGTGGCAAGGCTTGCGAGATGCCCGGAGGCGGTCGCATCGCCGAGCCGCGCGAGCGCCCGGTGCAGCACCGCCGGATAGCTCTCCGGCGCGAGCGGAAAGCGGTGATCGAAGTAGCGGATCGCCAGGCTGCCGGCCGCATCCTCGAAGCGAAGGATCAGTTCACCGTTTTCCAGCACCTCGCCATAGTGCCCACCGAGCACGGGCAGCAGCACCCTGCCGGCAAGCTCCACGTTGAGCGGTTGCCAATCGATGTCGAAGTGCTGAGCGAACAGCGAGGCGGGGCCGTTTTCCAGCACGTCCATCCACCATGCGTTGTCGGCGCCGAACACGCCCATGTGGTTGGGCACCATGTCCAGCAGCTGGCCGAGACCGTTGGCCTTCAGCGCGGCAACGAAGCGCGCGAAGCCTTCGGCGCCACCCAGCTCGGGGTTGATCTCCGCGTGCGCCACCACGTCGTAGCCATGCATGCTGCCGGCGCGCGCCCGCTGGATCGGCGAGCAGTACACGTGGCTCACGCCGAGCCTTGCGAGATACGGCAGCACGCGGATCGCCTCGTCGAAGCCGAAGTCCTTGTGGAGCTGCAGCCGGTAGGTGGCGCGCGGCACGCGGGTCTGCAGGCCCGGCGATGCCGCGTGTTCGACAACGCGCGGCCTCTGGGCACGCAGCAACCGGCCGAGGCCGCGCATGCGTTCGCCGCCGGCCAGCGCCGTGCTCGAAACGGGCAGCTTGCGCCGCCAGTTGGGATGCGTATCGACCGTGCCCGGCATGTTGGCCTGGGCGACCACCTCCGCCACGTCTTCGAGCTGGACCAGCATCAGCGCCGACGGCGAGGCCGCCAGGAATGCATGCGCCGCTTCCACGATGCGGCCGGTCGGCATCGCAAGGCCGGCGGCCTGCGCCATGTCTTCGCGCGACAGCAGGCCGGCCCGCAGCATCGCGTGCATCAGCTGCATGCGCTCGTGCGCCCGGTCCGTCAGCTGTTTGTCGAAGATCGCCGGATCGGGGAACAGGCCAAGCGCGAGGCGCTCCCGAAGGTCTTGCGCCGTCCACCAGCCCGCGAAGGTCGCAAGGTCGTGCGTGCTGACCGCGGCCAGCGCGGCCGGCGGATAGGCGGCGGGCGGCTTGAATCCGCCGCCCTGCGGCTCCTTCTCGAAATACAGCAGGCGATAGGACAACACGTCGGCACGCAAGAGCGCGTCGCGCAACGCGTCGTCGACCGTGCCCAGGTCTTCGCCCACCACCATGCAGCGGTGCCGGTGGCTCTCTATCGCCACCACGGCCAGCATCTCGTCCAGCGCGTAGTGGACGTAGGCGCCCTCTTTCGCATCACGCCCGGGCGGAATCCAGAACAGGCGCATCAGGCCCATCACGTGGTCGATGCGCAATGCACCCGCGCCACGCATGCCGGCACGCAGCGTGTCGATGAAGTAGCGGTAGCCCTCCGCGCGCAGGCGGTCGGGGCGCAATGGCGGCAGGCCCCAGCCCTGTCCCGCAGGGTTGAACTCGTCAGGCGGCGCACCGATGCTGGCACCTCCGGCAAGGCCCTGCTGCAGGGCCCAGGCATCGGAACCGGCGCGGTCGACCGACACCGCCAGGTCCACGTACAGGCCAACACCCATGCCGAGCGCGCTGCAGCGCGCGGCGGCCGCAGCCAGCTGGCGGGCGGCCAGCCACTGGAGGTACTGGTGGAACTGCACGCGCTGCGCATACACCACCGCGAATGCACTCACCTCGGCGGAATCCGGGTCCTGGTAGGCACTCGGCCACGCGTGCCAGTCCCACGCGCCCCCTTCGTGCGCGAGGAAGTGGGCTTGCAGCGCTTCGAAAAGAGCGTGCCGGCGCAGCGCCTCGCCACGCTCCGCGACGAAGGCCATGAACTCCTGGCCCGTTTCGTCGGGCGGCCCTTCGGACGGCAGATGGCGCTCGCAGAAATGGCTGAACAGCAAGGCGAGCACTTCGAACTTCGCGGCAGCCACGCCGGGGTAGTCCACCAGGGGCGTTGCGCGCAAGGCGGCAAGGCGCGACTGGAAATCGGGCGAATGCACCCGCTCGCGGGCCGGCGCGCAACTGGCGAAATCCGGCACCGCCTCCACGTCGATGTAGAGCGCATTGAGCTGCAGGCGGGACGAAGGGCTGTAGGGGCTCGCGTGCTGCGGGGTACTGGCGAACAAGGCGTGCAGCGGGTTGAGGCCGATGATGTCGGCGCCCTGCGCCGCCATCTGCACGGCCAGTTCTTCAAGATCGCTGAAGTCGCCGATGCCCCAGTTGCGCGGCGAGCGCAGGCTGTAGAGCTGTAGCGACACGCCCCACGCGCGGCCGCCGTCGCGCACCGCGGGGGGCCGGTAGCAACGGCCCGGCGAGACCAGCACCAGCGTCTCCCCGCGCAGGCCTTCGCCTTCGATGCGCAGCCTGCAGTAGCCTGCTTCGAGGCTCGATGGGAGGTGCAGGACGCGCTCGCACACATGCCCGCCGCTTTCGATGCGGCCGGTTTCGGGCAGCGCCCCGGCATCCGCTTCGCCCTGCCGCGCACGGCCTTGTTCGTCGATGAGCTCCCATCGAAGCCGGCCAGTCGAGACCGGCAGCCGCAGCGGCACCTGCCACCCGCGGCTCGACGCCTGCACGGCCACGGCCGGCGGCAGCACCTCGGCGCTGCGCGCGCGGTGTGCCGCCTCGAGGGCGTGGGCCGCGTCGGCCGCATCGCCGATGTGCATGCCGAACTCGGCGAGCAGCGCAATCAGGCTCTGCGCAGAAACCTCGCGACGAACGCCGAATGCGTCGACATAGCCGGTGTCAATGCCGAAATGCTCGCACAGCCGCCCAAGTTCGCCTGTGACGCCGTGGTGGTGCGGTTCATGCGCCATGCAGCTCTTCCAGCGTCACATGCACCGCGCCGCGTGCGCAGCGCAGGCTGCCCTGGCAAGCGGCCGCGCCGTCGCTATGGATCACGGCGCCCGGCGACGGCTCGACGCCATCGGCCGGCTGCGAACCGAAATGAGCGAGCAGGTACAGCCGCGCCCCAGCCTGGCCTTGTTGCAAGGGCCCCAGGCTCCACTGCACCCGGAGCAGGCCGTTCTCGCAGCGGTAGCTGCCCGCGCCTGCGGTACCGGCGAGCCGCGGCACCACGAAGCGCTGGCGCAGGCGCAGCAGTTGCGTCACCTCGCTGAGCCTCGCGAAATGCGCGCGCGCGCCGCGCTCGCGCCAGTGCAGCTTCGACGCGAGAAAGGTCGATTCGGCGTTGGGGTCCGGAATGCGCGCGCGGGCTGCCTCATCGGCAAACGCCGCGAAACCGCCGAACTCCGAACGCCGCCCATCGGACACCGCCGCCGCCAGCTCGGGGCCGAAGTCGCAGAAATACTGGAACGGCGTGGAGGCGGCGAACTCGTCGCCCATGAAGAGCATCGGCACATGCGGGCACAGCAGCAGGCAAGCCATCGCCGCGCGCAGCAGCACCGGATCGCCGAGCGCGTGGATGCGCTCTCCGAATGCGCGGTTGCCGACCTGGTCGTGGGTCTGAAGGAAGGAAACGAACGCCTGTGGCGGCAGCCGCGTGCTCGGCTCGCCGCGCCGATCGCCCTGGCGGAAGAGCGAGGGCTGCCCCTGATAGACGAAGCCCTCGGCCAGCGCCTGCGCGAAACGGCAGACCGGGTCGTCGGCATAGTCGGCGTAGTAGCCATCGCGCTCGCCGGTGGCCAGCACGTGCACCGCGTGGTGCAGGTCGTCGTTCCACTGCGCCGTTGCCGCGACCGGCAGGCCGTGGTCGTCGCGTACCAGCATCGAGGCCTGGTTGGCATCGTTCTCCACCACCAGGTGGATGTGGCGCTCGCGGGCGGGGCCGGCGTCCAGCGCCTCGCGGATCTCGCGCACGATGTGCGGCCGCGTTTCGTCGTGGATCGCGTGGACGGCGTCCATGCGCAGGCCGTCGAAGCGGAACTCCTCGATCCAGTAGAGCGCGTTGTGCAGGAAGAAGTCGCGCACGGTGCGCGAGCCCGGTCCGTCGAAATTGATCGCGGCGCCCCACGGCGTCCGGTGCCCGGGGTTGAAGAACTCGGGACAGTAGGCATGCAGGTGGTTGCCCTCCGGGCCGAAGTGGTTGTAGACCACGTCCAGCAGCACCATCAGGCCGAGCGAATGCGCGGCATCGACCAGCGCCTTGAGATCGTCCGGCGTGCCGTAGGCGGCGTCCGGGGCGAACGGCAGCACGCCGTCGTACCCCCAATTGCGCCGGCCCGGAAAGTCGGCCAGCGGCATGAGCTCGATGGCGGTGATGCCGAGTTCGGCCAGCTCGCCGAGCCGTTCCCGCGCCGCATCGAAGGAGCCCTCCTGCGTGAAGGCGCCGACGTGCAGTTCGTAGACCACCGCCTCCTCCCACGGGCGGCCGCGCCAGGCGTCGTCGGTCCACCCGAAGCGGTGCGGGTCCATCACGGCGCTCGGGCCGTGCACGTCGTCGGGATTGAATCGCGAGGCCGGATCCGGCACGCGCGAGCCGTTGGCCAGCAGGTAGCTGTATCGGTCGCCGTGCCCTGCCTGCGGCACCAGCAGCCGATGCCAGCCGCGGTGGTCGCGCTCCATCGGCCTGGAGACCGCGCCGCCCCCGGCGGCGCGGTGTTCGAGCACGACGGACGGCTCCGAAGGCGCCCAGAGGGCGAACTCCACCCCGCCACCCCCCGCCTGCACGGTGGCGCCGAACGGCATGTGGTGCGAACGGGTGCTCATGGGATGCCTCCGGGGTTCATGGCCTCATGCCGGGCCGGTTCAACACCGCGAGCGAGCGGCATTGCAGGGGGTAGGCCGGCTGCGTCCACGCCGGGGCCGGCGTGGCGGCGTCGACGGTGGCGAGCGGCGGCGCGCTGCCGGCGGTGTCGACCAGCAGCCGCCAGGCCCCATGCGGGGTCGCCGGCAGCGTGAAGGGAATCTCGTCGTGGTGGGCGTTGAACAGCACCAGGAAATCGTCGTCGTGCTGCGCCTCGCCGCGCGGCCCGCGGTCGACGATGCCGCCGCCGGGGATGTACATCGCGATGCAGCGCGCGTTCGCGTCGTTCCAGTTCTCGGGCTGCATCTCCGTGCCGTCGGGCTTGAGCCAGTGCACGTCGGTCACGCTCTCGCCTTCCGCCGGCTGGCCCGCGAAGAACGAACGGCGCCGGAACGATGGATGCGCTCGGCGCAGCGAGATCATGCGTTCGACGAAGCTCGTGAGCGCCGAACTCTCCGGCGAGGGCATCCAGTCGAGCCAGCCGATCTCGTTGTCCTGGCAATAGACATTGTTGTTGCCCTGCTGCGTGTGGCCGCGCTCGTCGCCCGCCAGCAGCATCGGCACACCCTGCGAGAGCAGCAGCGTGGCCAGCAGGTTGCGCTTCTGCCGCTCGCGCAGCGCGAGCACTTCGGGGTCGTCGGTGGGGCCCTCGGCGCCGCAGTTCCACGAGACGTTGTGGTTGTTGCCGTCGCGGTTGTCCTCGCCGTTGGGCTCGTTGTGCTTGTCGTTGTACGAGACGAGGTCGTGCAGCGTGAAGCCGTCGTGCGCGGTCACGAAGTTGATGCTGGCGGTGGGCTTCTTGCCGGACCAGCCGTACAGGTCCTCGGAGCCGGTGACGCGCCTGGCCATCTCGCCGAGCAGGCCGCCATCGCCCTTCCAGAAGCCGCGCATGCCGTCGCGGTACTGGTCGTTCCATTCGGCCCAGCCGAGCGGGAAGTTGCCCACCTGGTAGCCGCCGTGGCCCAGGTCCCAGGGCTCGGCGATGAGCTTCACGCGGTTGAGCGTCGGGTCCTGGCGGATCGCGTCGAAGAAGCCGCCGAGGTTCTCGACCTTGCCCGACTCGCGCGCCAGCGCCGAGGCCAGGTCGAAGCGGAAGCCGTCGACGTGCATCTCCTCGGCCCAGTAGCGCAGCGAGTCCATCACCAGCTGCAGCGCGTGCGGGTGCTCCAGGTTCACGGTGTTGCCGCAGCCGGTGAAGTCGTCGTAGTAGCGGCGGTTGTCGGCGTTGGCGATGTAGTAGGAGGCGTTGTCCACGCCGCGCATCGACAGGGTGGGTCCGAGCTGGTTGCCTTCGCAGGTGTGGTTGTAGACCACGTCGAGGATCACCTCGATGCCTGCCGAATGCAGCGTCTTCACCATGGTCTTGAACTCCTTCACCTTGCCCGAGGCGCTGTAGCGCGTCTCGGGCGCGAAGAAGGCCAGCGTGTTGTAGCCCCAGTAGTTCTGCAGGCCGCGCTCGGCAAGGTGCCGGTCGTTGAGAAAACTGTGCACCGGCAGCAGCTCCACCGTGGTCACGCCCAGGCGCTTGAGGTAGTCGACCACCGGCGCGCAGCCCAGGCCGGCGTAGGTACCGCGCAGCGCGGGCGGCACGTCGGGGTGCGTCATGGTGAAGCCGCGCACGTGCATCTCGTAGATCACCATGTCCTGCCACGGCACGAGGGGGCGGCGGTCGTCTCCCCAGGTGAAGGCGGTCTCGAGCACGCGGCCCTTGGGCATCAGCGGCGCGCTGTCGCGGCGATCGAAGGAAAGGTCCTCGCGCTTGCTGCCCACGGTGTAGCCGTAGAGCGCGTCGCCCCAGCGCAGCTCGCCCGCCAGGTCCTTCGCATACGGGTCGACCAGCAGCTTGTTGGCGTTGAAGCGGTGCCCCTCCTCCGGCTTGTAGGGGCCGTGCACGCGGTAGCCGTAGGCCTGGCCGGGGCGCGCCTCGGGCAGGTAGCAATGCCATACGCCGTCGGTGCGTTCGCGCATCGCGATGCGCTGCAGCTCGTGGCGTCCGCGCTCGTCGAACAGGCACAGCTCGACGCCGCTCGAATGCTGCGAGAACAGGGCGAAATTGACGCCCCCTCCGTCCCAGGTGGCGCCGCGCGGATACGGTCGGCCGGGCCAGACGGCCGTGATCGACGGATTGGGTTTTCGTGTCATTCAATGCGGCAGGTGATCATTGCCGGGACGCGGGGTGGAACTGTCGACAGTGGTCACGTTCGGCGGCGGCGGCTTGCCGCCCCTGATCTGCCTCGGCCACCAATGTTCGATCTGCGCCTTCGCCCAGTCCTTGCCTGCCAGTCCGAAGGCCAGGGCGAGCGCGAAGACCACGCCGGCGAGGATCACGAGGAAGCTCTCGCGCACGATGTCGCCGCCGACCTTGATCTGGTCGAGCGCGATCAGGATCACGAAAGCCATCACCGCGTACTGCGCCACCTTGCCGAAGAGGGCCGCGTCCTGCATCTGGATGCCGCGGAAGTAGCTCGACACCGCGTCGCCCACGAAGCGCGCGAAATAGGAGCCGAAAGCCAGCACCAGCAGCGCCACGAACACGTTCGGCACGAACCAGACGATGCGCCCGAGCAGGTCGGCGATGTAGCTCAGCCCCATGCCGTTGAAGGCGATGAGCAGCGAGGCGAAGATCACCAGCCAGTACGCGAGGATGCCGAACAGGCTGCTGGTGTCCCCCGCGAGCCCGCCCTGGCGCAGGAAGTTGTCGAGCCCCGCGCGCTCGGTCAGCACGTTGAAGTTGACGGCGCGCAGCGCCCTGGTCACCGCGAAGCGCACCGCCTTGGCGACCAGCCAGCCGGCGATGACCACGACCACCGCGATCAGCAGGCGCGGCACGAAGGCGCCGACCTGGTAGAGGATGGCGCGCAGCGGCTCCAGGTGAATGCCGAAGTTTTCCATGGTGTGAGCTCCCTTGGGGTTGCGTCGACAACGTCAGGCGCGGGACGGTTGGATGAGCGCGAGCACGCCTTGCAGCGGCACCTGCGCCCAATCGACACGGTTGTCGAGTTCGTAGCGCAACTCGTAAAGGGCTTTCTCGAGTTCGAACAGCGCGAGCAGTTCGCCGTCGAGCGCCCCGCCGTAGCCCGCCAGGAAAGCTTCGCGCGTCGCCTGCTCCCACGCGACGGCCGGGGCGGCCAGCCGCTCGGCCTCGTCGGGGTTCTGCGCCACCCGGCGCAGCGCCGACCAGCGCGCGTAGTTGAACGAGCGCAGCATGCCGGCCACGTCGCGCAGCGGCGAGCTCTTGGTGCGTCGCTCCTCGAAGCTGCGCGCGGGCTCGCCCTCGAAATCGATGATGACGAAGTCGTTGTCCTTCACCAGCACCTGGCCGAGGTGGTAATCGCCGTGGTAGCGGCTCTTGATGCCGGTGCCTTCCACCGGCCGTCTCGCCTCGATGCCGGCCTGCAGCGTGCCGGACGCCGCGAGCAGCGTGCGGGCGTCGGCCTGCACCGTGGGCGGCAGCAGGTCGAGCCGTTCGCGCAGCAGCGCGAGCGTTGCCTCAGCGTCGCTCGCGGCATGGGCCTTGAACCCGGCGAAGTCGGCAGACGCCAGCGGCTCGGGGTCGAATGCGGCGGCGCCCGTGCGCACGGCGAGCGCCTGGTGCAGCTCGGCCGTGCGGCGGCCCAGCGTGGCCATCAGCGCGAGGAAGCCGCCGTGCACCTCCGACACGGCGGGCGCGCCGCCGTCGGTGGTGGCCACGTCGCGCAGGAAGCGCTCGAGGTAGCCGAGCGTGTAGTCCCAGCCGTCGCCCTGGTTGGACACGTAGCTCTGCACCATGGCGAGCGTGATCGTGCGGCCGTCGTTCGCCATGTACTCGAGCGCGCCGAGCACCGGCACGCAGTGCGGGTAGCGCGCCACCTCGGTCAGGAAGCGGCCCATCTCCAGCTCGGGGTTGATGCCTTCGCGCACGTGCCGATAGCCCTTGAGGAACAGGGTCTCGTCCAGCGTGACCACCGTGTTGCTGCTCACGCCGCTCGGGCGGCCCACAGGCAGCGCGTCGATGTCGGCGCCGACTTGCGCGAAGGCCGCCGTCGGCTTGAAGACCAGCCTGCCGTTCGCCGTCGCAAGCTCGGTCCCCTTGCCGATGGCACGCACCAGCTCGCGGCAGAAGGCCTCGTCGTAGAAGGCGTCGCCCATCAGCCCGACCTGCGCCTGCTGCCGCACCTTCGCGATCGCGGCCTGCGCCACGCCGGCCATGCGCTCCTCGTCGCGCTCTTCCCACGCCAGCGCGAGCGGCATGAAGTAGGCGGCGCCGCCGGGCGGGCCATCGAGGTCCAGCAGCGGCAGCATCCAGCTCAGGCCGCCGACCTCCCACACGGCATGGTCCACCAGCCGCGCGCGCCCGATGGCCGTGCCCTTGGAGGCATACCAGCGCTGGATCTCGATGTGGCGCGGCAGGATCTCCAGCTCGAACTGGTTGCGCATGCGTTCGGCCATGTTGATGCGCCAGGGCATCACACGGTCGCGGAAGAAGCTGGTCCAGCCGTCGAACAGTACCAGCGTGGGCCACTCCTGCAGCGCCACGCCTTCCTGGTGCCAGCTCGGCGCATCGGCCTCGGCGGCGAGCTTGAACCAGTAGAAGCCGTACGAAGCCAGCGTGAGCAGGTACGGCAGCTCGCCGATGGGCGGGAACGGTGCGCGCCCCAGCATCTCGATGGGCACGAAACCCTTGAACTCCGACAGGTCCAGCTCCACCGGCTGGGCCGCGCGCGACAGGTTGAACACCGTCAGCACCACGTCGCTGTCGTACTCGCTCAGGTAGGCCAGGATCTTGCGGTTGCCGGGCTTCAGGAAGCGGCGCCTGCCGCGCCCGAAGGCGTGGCTGGTCTTGCGCACGGCGAGCATGCGCCGGGTCCAGTTGAGCAGCGAGCTGCTGTCGCGCGCCTGGGCCTCGACGTTGAGCGCCTCGTAGCCGAACATCGCGTCCATGATCGGCTGCAGGTAGAGGCGCTGCGGGTCGGCGCGCGAGAAGCCCGCGTTGCGGTCGGGGCTCCATTGCATCGGGGTGCGCACGCCATTGCGGTCGCCCACGAACACGTTGTCGCCCATGCCGATTTCGTCGCCGTAGTAGATGATGGGCGAGCCCGGCATGGACAGCAGCATGCCGTTCATGAGCTTCACGCGATCGGGGTCGTTCTCCATCAGCGGCGCGAGCCGGCGGCGGATGCCCAGGTTGATGCGCGCGCGCATGTCGGCGGCGTACATGGTGTACATGTAGTCGCGCTCCTTGCTGGTCACCATCTCGAGCGTCAGCTCGTCGTGGTTGCGCAGGAAGATGGCCCACTGGCAGCCCTCGGGGATGTCGGGCGTCTGCGCCATGATCTCGACGATCGGGTGCCGGTCTTCCTGTGCGATGGCCATGTACATGCGCGGCATCAGCGGGAAGTGGTAGGCCATGTGGCACTCGTCGCCGTCGCCGAAGTACTCGCGCACGTCCTCGGGCCACATGTTGGCCTCGGCCAGCAGGAAGCGGTTGCGGTACTGCGCATCGATGGCCGCGCGCAGCCGCTTGATCACCGCATGGGTCTCGGGCAGGTTCTCGTTGCTGGTGCCGTCGCGCTCCACGAGGTAGGGAATGGCGTCGAGCCGGAAGCCGTCCACGCCCATGTCGAGCCAGAAGCGCATGGTCTTGAAGATGGCTTCCATCACCGCCGGGTTGTCGAAGTTCAGGTCGGGCTGGTGGCTGAAGAAGCGGTGCCAGAAGTACTGCTTGGCCACCGGGTCCCAGGTCCAGTTCGACGTCTCGGTGTCGGTGAAGATGATCCGCGTTCCCTGGTAGATCTGGTCGGTGTCGCTCCACACGTAGAAATTGCGCTCGGGCGAGCCGGGCGGTGCGAGCCGCGCGGCCTTGAACCAAGGGTGTTCGCTCGAGGTGTGGTTGATGACCAGCTCGGTGATCACGCGCAGGCCCCGCTTGTGCGCCTCGGCCAGCATCTCGCGGAAGTCGTCGAGCGTGCCGTACTGCGGGTGCACGTCCTCGTACTCGGAGATGTCGTAGCCGTCGTCGCGCAGCGGCGAGGGGTAGAAGGGCATCAGCCAGATGGTGTTGACGCCCAGCTCCTTCACGTAGTCGAGCTTGGCGGTCACGCCCTTGAAGTCGCCCATGCCGTCGTTGTTGGAGTCGAAGAAGGCCTTGACGTTGAGCTGGTAGATCACGGCGTCGCGGTACCACAGCGGATCGTCGCTGTTGTCGATCTCGACGGTTTCGAGCGCGATGTGCGAGACGGGTGCATTCATGGGCCGGCGACCTCCTCACAGGAAATAATCGAAGTCGCGCTCGTCGCCATGGCGCCGGCGGACCACGAAGATGTGTGCGGGCACGCTGCGCGGATCGAGCCGCACGTAGTGCCAGTCGCCCTGCCAGGTGAAGCGCTGTCCGCTCAGCAGGTCGTGCATCTGGAAGGCCCGCGAGGAAGGAACGCCGACGCTGCCGGGTTCCAGCCCGAGCCAGCCCGATTGCGGCTCGTGCGGATCGAGGCTGACGACGGTGACGATCACGTTGAGGCCGTCCGGCGATTCCTTGGCATAGGCCAGCAGCCGGTCGTTGTCGATGTGCAGGAAGCGCAGGCTCCGGTCCCGCTGCAGCGCCGGGTTCTCGCGGCGGATGCGGTTCACCCGCGCGATGAAGGGGGCGAGGCTCGCGGGATCGTCGTGGTTCCAGTGGCGCAGCTGGTACTTCTCGGAATCGAGGTATTCCTCGCTGCCGGGTCCGCGCGGCAGGTGCTCGCGCAACTCGTAGGCCGGCCCGTAGATGCCGTAGTTGGCCGCCAGGGTGGCCGCCAGCACGAGCCTGGCCATGAACACCGCGGGCTCGCCGGTCTGCAGCTGCTCGTGCAGGATGTCGGGCGTGTTGGGCCAGGCATTCGGGCGGAAGTAGTCGATGCCGGGGGCGCTCGAAAGCTCGGTGAAGTACTCCTGCAGCTCCTGCTTGGTGTTGCGCCAGGTGAAGTAGGTGTACGACTGCGAGAAGCCCAGCTTCGCGAGCCGGTGCATCACCTTGGGCCGCGTGAAGGCCTCGGCAAGGAAGATGGTGTCGGGGTGTTCGCGCTTCACCTCGCCGATGGCCCACTCCCAGAACGGGAAGGCCTTGGTGTGCGGGTTGTCCACCCGGAAGATGCGCACGCCCTCCCCGATCCAGTGGTCGATCACGCTCTTGAGCTCGGCCCACAGTTCGCGCCATTCCTTGCACTCGAAGTTGAACGGATAGATGTCCTGGTACTTCTTGGGCGGGTTCTCGGCGTATTGCACGCTGCCGTCCGGGCGCCAGCGGAACCAGTCGGGATGCTCCTTCACGTAGGGATGGTCGGGTGCGCACTGGAAGGCGATGTCGAGCGCGATCTCGAGGCCGTGTTCCGCGGCGCGTGCAAGCAGCCGCCGGAAGTCTTCGGGCGTGCCGAGCGCCGGAAGGATCGACTTGTGCCCGCCTTCTGCCGCCCCGATGGCCCATGGGCTTCCCACGTCTTCGGGGCCGCTGGCGAGCGCGTTGTTGGGGCCCTTGCGCTGCACGCGGCCGATCGGGTGGATCGGCGGGAAGTACAGCACGTCGAATCCCATCGCCGCGATGGCCGGCAGGCGTGCTTCGACATCCTTGAAGGTGCCGTGCACGCCCGGCTGGGGACTGGTGGAGCGCGGGAACAACTCATACCAGGTGCTGAAGCGCGCGCGCTCCCTGTCGACGGCCAGCGGCAGCTCGATGGGGTAGCGCGCCTCATGCCGCCTGTCGGGATGGCGGCGCACGAGCGCGGCATATTCCTCGTCGAGCGCCAAGGCCTTGAGCGAACCGATGTCGCAGCCGGGATCGGCCGCCATGGCGTCGAGCTCGGTCGCCCAGCGCTGCAGCTCGACGCGGTCGGTACCCTCTGCCCGCGCGGCGGCGGCGGCGATTTCGAGCGCACCGATCTGGGCCGCGATGCGCACGTCCGCGGGATCGACGCGCCGCGTGAGCTCGTGGTGCCACGAGTCGAAGGAATCCACCCACGCAACGCAGGTGTAGACGTAGCGACCGAGGGACGGCGGCGAGAACGCGGCCTCCCACACGTCGTTGCCGAGCGGCTTCATCGGTACTTCGCGGAAGTCGGCCTGCTCGTGCGCGCGCCAGCACAGCTGCACCCGCAGCACGTCGTGCCCGTCGGTGAAGCAATGGGCGCGAACCCGGACCCGCTCGCCGACGACGCACTTGACGGGAAACCGCCCGTTGTCCACGCATGGCAGGACGGCATCGATCACGGCGCGCACGGCGCCCTTCTCGATGTCTGCCGCCGCGGGTACGGGACGCGTCGCAAAGATGTTCTTCATGAGGCGCTGTGCTCCAGGATCAGCGTGGACAACGGCGGCAGCGTCAGGCACACCGATTGCCTTCGGCCGTGCGAACGCACGGGGGCCGCTTCGACGCCCCCGAAATTGCCCCAGCCGGAGCCGCCGAATTCGGTGGCGTCGGTGTTGATGAGCTCGCGCCAGTGGCCGCCGAGCGGCACGCCCAGCAGGTAGTTGGTGCGCGGCACCGGGGTCATGTTGCTCACGACGAGCAGCGGCGGACTGCCGTCGCTCGCCTTGCGCAGGAACGCGAACACGCTGGCGTCGGCATCGTCGGCGGCAATCCATTCGAATCCCGGCGACGAAAAATCCAGCTGATGGAGCGCGGGCGCGCCGCGGTAGACGTGGTTGAGCCGGGCCACCAGGCGCTGCAGCCCGCCGTGCCCCTGGAGCTCGCACACCCACCACTCGAGCTCGCCGTCGTGCGTCCATTCACGGCGCTGGCCGAATTCACCGCCCATGAAGAGCAACTTCTTGCCCGGATGCGCCCACATGAAACCGAACAGCGCGCGCAGGTTGGCGAACTGCTGCCATTCGTCGCCCGGCATCTTGTTGAGCAGCGACCCCTTGCCATGCACCACCTCGTCATGCGAGAGCGGCAGCACGAAGTTCTCGTGAAAGGCGTACACCAGCGAGAAGGTCAGCTTGTGGTGGTGGTACTTGCGATGGACCGGCTCTTCCTTCATGTACGCCAGCGCGTCGTGCATCCAGCCCATGTTCCATTTCTCGCCGAAGCCGAGGCCGTCCATGTCGGTGGGCCGCGATACGCGCGGCCACGCGGTCGATTCCTCCGCCACCGTGATGGCGTCGGGGTGCTCGCGATAGACCGCCCGGTTCAGCGTCTGGATGAAATCGATCGCCTCCAGGTTCTCCCGGCCGCCGTGGCGATTGGGAATCCATTCGCCATGCCCGCGCGCGTAGTCGAGATAAAGCATCGAGGCGACGGCATCCACGCGCAGGCCGTCGACGTGGTACAGGTCGAGCCAGAACAGGCCGGAAGACACCAGGAAGCTGCGCACCTCGGGCCGGCCGTAGTTGAAGATGCTTGAATTCCATTCCGGATGGAAACCCTGGCGCGGATCGGCATGTTCATAGAGGTGCGTACCATCGAAATACGCAAGGCCGTGCTCGTCTGTCGGAAAGTGCGAAGGCACCCAGTCGAGCAGCACGCCGATGCCCTGCTGGTGCAGGTGATCGACGAGGTACATGAAGTCCTGCGGCGAGCCGAAGCGCGACGTGGGCGCGAAGTAGCCGGTGGTCTGGTAGCCCCACGAGCCGTAGAACGGATGCTCGGTCACGGGCATGAGCTCCACGTGCGTGAAGCCCATCTCGTTCACATAGGCGGCGAGCTGGCGCGCGAGCTCCCGGTAGTCCAGGAACCGCCCGTCGCGGCGGCGCCATGAGCCAAGATGCACCTCATAGACCGACATCGGGGCGTCGAGCGCATTGCGCGAGCCGCGCGTGGACATCCACTGCGCGTCCGCCCATTCGTACGAAAGCTCGCAGATGCGCGATGCGGTCGCGGGTGGCGGCTCGGCACTGAAGGCGACCGGGTCGGCCTTGTCCACCGAGTAGCCGCCGTAGCGGGATCGAATGCGGTATTTGTAGGCCTGGCCGATGGTGGCATTGGGAGCATGGCCTTGCCATATGCCGGTGCCATCGGCACTGGGCCTCAGCGGATCGGCATCGCCGGACCAGTAGTTCCAGTCTCCCACTACCGACACCGACTCTGCATTCGGCGCCCACACGGCGAAATGGGCGCCGCCCTCTTTGGAGGGATGGCAACCCAGCACGTCATACAGGCGGGAGTGGGTCCCCTCGCGGAAAAGATGGACGTCTTGCTCGTTCTGGAGTGAATGATTCAACGGCACCGGCAACCCTCGGATTGAAGCCGGCGGAACGATGGTCAAGGAACGACGTCGGTTTCCGCAGGGCTTGGTGCCAATCTGCAGCGAGCCAAGGCAGCGCAGGTACGGCCTGCACCGCCTCGTCTTGTCGGAGAGTTGCCTGTTCGCCGGGGTTTCGCTTCGCGCAGCGTGCAGGACATTTGGCATAACGCCTGGTGCCCGGGGCGACGCCGCGCACTGGAAAGGGGCGCTCAGCGCGCAATCGGAATGATGGGCGGAGGCCTAATGACTTACTGCGCAGTCTTGTCCTGCGGCTGGTCGTGCGGCAGCGGCTCGGCATCGAAGCGCTCGAACCCGCAGTAGCAGAGAAAGTGGCGATTGGCGGCTCGGCCGAACAGCGTCATGCCGAGCTTGCCTGCCAGCTCGTGCCCCATCGCGGTGACGCCATTGCGCGAGGCGATGATCGGCACACCCATGTGGGCCGACTTCATCACCATCTCGCTCGTCAGACGCCCTGTCGTGTAGAAGACCTTGTCGCCACCGTCGACGCCATGGACCGCCATCCACCCTGCGATGGTGTCAATGGCGTTGTGCCTTCCGACGTCTTCCACGAACACCAGCATGTCGGTTCCGCGGAACAGCGCACAGCCGTGCACCGACCCTGCGTGCCGATGCACGCTGTTGCGCGATCTCATCAGTTCGAGAATCCGCAGCAGCGTGCCTTGGGCGATGCGTGCCGATTGCGCCGGCGGCAGGCGGACGGAGGCGAGCTGGGCCATCGCATCGCCGAAAACGGTGCCTTGTCCGCAACCTGTCGTCACGACCCGGCGCGCGGTCTTCTCCCCGAGTCTGGCGACGCCGCGATGCGACTTCACGGCGGCCGCATCCACGCTCCAGTCGACATCGATGCTCTCGATGTCGCTTGCGCGCTGGATCAGGTCCTGATTCAGCAGATAGCCCAACACCAGCAGCTCCGGCGAGGCGCCCAAGGTCATCAGCGTGACGAGCTCGCGCTTGTCCACGAAAACGGTCAACGGCCGCTCCGCCGGAATATCGATGTCGCGCCGTTCTCCGTGCTGGTCGACGATCTCGATCCGGCGCAACAGCGGGCTGCGCGCCTGGTTCAGGCGAGGCGTGCCGGCACGCGTGGAGAGCTGTACCGCATCAAAGGCCAGCGGCGCTTCGTCTTCAGGTGGGGCCATGCAGGAATCCTACGCCACCGGACTGCCGCGACATGCCGGATCCGCGGGCCTCCCGTCGAAGGGGATACTTCTCGCAGGCTTTCGTGCCATCGGCTATCGTTCGTTCGATGCCTTCCTCGGACACTCCTGCCGCCAAGGGCCGCCCGGCGCTCGACGTCGCGGTGGTCATGCGCCGCGAGCGCCTGCACGGCCCCTCGAGCCACTGGCAGCCCTGGCGCTGGACGCTCGACAGCGTGCTGCCCGACGAGCCCGGCTTCGGCACCGAGCCGCGCCTGCTGCGCAATGACGGCGGCGAGCAGCACTGGCTGCATCCCGGCTTCAAGGTCGAGCTGTTCCGCGACGAGGCCGAGGGCTACCACCTCAACGCGATCACGCCAACGCCGTGCTGGTTCGTGCTGTGGCGCATGGACGAGGAGGCAACGCTCGCGTCCGAGCCCATCCCCCGACCGGTCGTGGTGACTCTGAGCTACTACGAGGCCGGGCGCTGGCTCGATGCGCAGGAAACGGTAGAACAGGTTCCGGCACCTGCAGAGGTGGTCGACTGGGTGCGCGCCTTCGTGGACGAGCACTACGTGATCGAACCCAAACGCCGCCGGCGGCCCGAGAGCTTCCGGTCGCTGGTCGACCGTTTCGGCAACGCCGCGAGCGTGACGACCGAGAAGAAGCGCGGGCGGGGCGCTGGCGATGTCTGAGGGTTTTCTCGGACGGTGGTCGCGCCGCAAGCAGGAGGTGCGGGCGGCCGAGACCGCCGTGGAAGAGAAGGCCCCGCCGGCAGCGGCACCTGTTCCGACGCCAGCGGCGGCACCCGCCCCCGTCGCGGAGGCTGCCGCCCTGCCCCCGGCGGGTGAACAGGAAGCTCCGCCGCCACTGACGCTCGCCGACGTGGACGAGCTGGGCATCGAGTCGGACTACAAGCCCTTCCTGGCCAGGGAGGTCACGCCCGAGGTCAAGAACGCGGCCTTGCGCAAGCTCTTTTCCGATCCGCATTTCAACGTGATGGACGGCCTCGACACCTACGTCGACGACTATTCCCGATCCACCCCCGTGCCCGAGAGCGTGCTGCGCCAGATGGCGAGCGCCAAGTTCCTCGAGCTCTTCGACGAGGCGCCCGAGGACACTCCCCCGGAAACCCCCGACGACGCCGAGGCAGCGAAAGTGGCACAGTCCAGGGAATGTGAAACGCTTCCCAGCCCGCCGGTTGCCGAAATGCAGCCCGCCAGCCAAGAAACCGATGACCACCACGCTGATTTGCGACTGCAACCGGACGATGCCGCTCGAGCCGAAGACCCTCGGCGCGGCACTGGCTGAAACGCTTCCGCTGCATTCGTCGCTGTGCCGCCGCGAGGCGACTTCCTTCCAGCGCGCCATCCAGTCCGGCGACGAGGTCGTGGTCGCCTGCACCCAGGAAAAACGGCTCTTCGGCGAACTCGCCACGCAGACGCCCGACGCGACCTCGCCGGTCCGCTTCGTCAACATCCGCGAGACGGGCGGCTGGAGCCGCGACGCCAAGAGCGCGATGCCGAAAATCGCCGCGCTGCTGGCCGCCGCCAGCCTGCCCGAGCCGGAGCCCGTCCCGACCGTGAGCTACACCAGCCAGGGCCGCCTGCTGATCATCGGTCCGCTCGACGAAGCCGAGCGCGCCGCGGCACTGGTCGGCGACACGCTCGACGTGACCTTGCTCGCGCAGGGTCCCGGTGCAGTCGGCGGCGCACAGGCGCGCCGCTGGCCGGTGATAGCCGGGCGCATCGATTCGCTCACCGGCTGGCTCGGCGCCTTCACGCTGCACTGGACGCACGACAACGCGATCGACCTCGACCTGTGTACCCGCTGCAACGCCTGCGTCGTCGCCTGCCCCGAGCAGGCCATCGGGCTGGACTACCAGATCGACAACGCGCGCTGCACCTCGCACCGCGATTGCGAGCGCGCCTGCAGCGCGGCGGGCGCCATCGATTTCAGCCGCAAGCCCCAGGCGCTCGATGCGGCGTTCGACCTCGTGCTCGACCTTGGCCCCGCGCCGCTCATCGACTGGCACGCGCCGCCGCAGGGCTACTTCCACCTGTCCGGCGGCGTCGCGCATGCCGAGGGCCTGCAGACGCTGCTGCGCGTGCGCGAACTGGTCGGGGAATTCGAAAAGCCCAAGTTCTTCGACTACAAGCAGAAGCTCTGCGCGCACAGCCGCAACGAGGTGGTCGGCTGCAATGCCTGCGTCGACGTGTGCTCGGCCCATGCCGTGAGCAGCGACAAGGAACGCCAGCGCATCGTGGTCAACCCGAACCTGTGCGTGGGCTGCGGCGCCTGCACCACGGTGTGCCCGACGGGCGCGCTGGGCTACACCTACCCGCGCGCGCCCGACCAGGGGCTCAAGCTGCGCAAGCTGCTCGCCACCTATGCAGCGGCGGGCGGCCGCGACGCCGCGCTGCTGCTGCACAGCCAGGAAGGCGGCCAGGCGCTGCTCGAGCAACTCGGCCGACAGGCGCAGCTCGGCAAGGCGCAGGGCGTGCCGGCGCAGGTGATCCCCGTGGACCTCTTTCATGCGGCCAGCACCGGCATCGACCTGTGGCTGAGCGCGATCGCCTTCGGCGCCTCGCAGGTGGCGGTGCTTTGCACCGGAGAGGAAGCGCCGCAGTACCTCGCGGCACTCAAGACGCAGATGGACATCGCGCAGGCGCTGTTGTTGGGCCTGGGCTACACCGGTACGCATTTCCGCGTGATCGAAGCCGACTCGCCCGCCGTTCTGGATGCCGCGCTGGCCAGCTTGCGCACGACCACGCAGCGCGTGCCGGCCACCCCCGCCCGCTTCGCCGTCGGCGCCGACAAGCGCGACCGGCTCGAGATGGCGCTCGACCACCTGATGGGCACGGCGCCCGCCCTGCAGACGCAGCTCGACGCACCGCTGGCTTTCGGGTTGCCGGCAGGATCGCCCCTGGGCGCCATCGCGGTCGACAAGGACAAGTGCACGCTGTGCCTGGCCTGCGTCGGCGCCTGCCCGTCGGGCGCGCTGCTGGACAGCCAGAGCGCACCGCAGCTGCGCTTCATCGAAAAGAACTGCGTTCAATGCGGCTTGTGCGAGACCACATGCCCCGAAGACGCCGTCTCGCTCTTGCCGCGCCTGCTGGCTGCGCCCGAGCGCAAGCAGCAGGTGCTTCTGAACGAGGCCAGGCCCTGGGTCTGCATCCGCTGCAGCAAGCCCTTCGGTACGCAGAAGGCGATCGAGGCCATGCTCGGCAAGCTGGCCGGGCATGCGATGTTCCAGGGCGAAGCGCTGGAGCGCCTCAAGATGTGCAGCGACTGCCGCGTCATCGACCTCTACAGTGCCACCAACGAAGTGAAGATCGCCCCGCTATGAGCCAGACCTTTCCCGCCTCTTCCGCACTCGACGAGGAGGTGGCCCGGGCGGAGCTCTACGGCCTGCTGGCGCGGCTCTGGTACGCCGCACCCGATGCCGGGCTGCTGGAGGCCTTCCAGGTGGCGCCCACCGAGGCGCCGGCCGCGGGCGCCTTTCTCGAGGAACCGTGGCGCCAGCTGGTCGGCATCGCGCGCGACACGAGCGCGGCCGCCGCGCACGACGAATACGACGCGCTCTTCGGCGGCATCGGCAAGCCCGAGGTCTTCCTCTTCGGCTCGCACTACCTGAGCGGCTTTCTCAACGACAAGCCACTCGTGCAGTTGCGCAACGACCTCGACCGGCTGGGCCTGGCGCGCACCGAGACCACCTGCGAGACCGAGGACCACATCGCCTGCCTGTTCGAGGTCATGCGCTACCTGATCGCCGGCGAAGACGCAGCGGTCGCCAACCTCACGCAGCAGCAGGCCATCTTCTCGAAGCACATCCAGCCCTGGCTGCCGGCCCTGTGCGAGGCCGTGTCGCAGCATCCGAAGGCGCGGTTCTACGCGGCGCTCGCCGTCTTCACGCGCGCGTTCGGCGACGTCGAGGCACAGGCCTTCGACATGCTGGCCTGAGGCAACGGAACGCAAGGGCTATTCAGGTTGCTCACCGGTTGCTGCTGGTCTAGTATTTGTAAGGGCGGACGGGTTTTCTTCTCTCGTCGGGCCCAGCCACTCCAGGGGTCAGCATGCAGGACAGCAAAAATACCGGCCTCGAGCCGGCATCCCGTCGGGGATTCTTCCTCGGTGCCGCAACGGCCGGCGTCGCCGCAGTGGCCGTCACGGCGCTTCCGAAGGTGGTGCAGACGCCCGTCGCCGCCCCCTCCCCCCTGCCACCCGCGCCTGAAAACGGCGGCGGCTATTCCCTGAGCGAGCACGTCAAGCGCTACTACGCGACCGCTTCAGCCTGAGGAGTACCTGTTGTGCTTCTGACCAAAAAATCCCCAGGCACCGCGAGTCAACCTGCCTCCGGCGCGTCCACCCACGCGTCGCCCTTCGTCCACAGCCTTCGGCGCGGCCTCGCGAACGCGCTGCCGACGATGGACCGGCGCGCCTTCCTGCGGCGCTCCGGCCTCGGTGTCGGTGTGGGCCTGGCCGCCAGCCAGCTCACGCTGATCCAGAAAGCCAAGGCCGCTGACGGCAAGCCCGCGGCCATCGGCGCCGGCAAGATCGAGGTGAAGCGCACCGTGTGCTCGCACTGCTCGGTCGGCTGCGCGTCCGACGCCGTGGTCGAGAACGGCGTGTGGGTCCGGCAGGAACCCGTGTTCGACTCGCCCATCAACCTCGGCGCCCACTGCGCCAAGGGCGCCGCGTTGCGCGAACACGGCCATGGCGAATATCGCCTGCGCTACCCGATGAAGCTCGTCAACGGCAAGTACGAGCGCATCAGCTGGGACACAGCGCTCGACGAAATCACGGCCAAGCTCAAGGAGCTCACCAAGGCCAGCGGGCCCGACGCGATCTACTGGATCGGTTCGAGCAAGCACAGCAACGAGCAGGCGTACCTGCTGCGCAAGTTCGTGAGCTTCTTCGGCAGCAACAACTGCGACCACCAGGCGCGCATCTGCCACTCGACCACGGTCGCGGGCGTGGCGAATACTTGGGGCTACGGCGCCATGACCAATTCGTACAACGACATGCGCAACGCGAAGGTCGCGATGTACATCGGCTCGAATGCGGCCGAGGCGCACCCCGTGAGCATGCTGCACATGCTGCACGCCAAGGAACACGGCTGCAAGATGATCGTGGTCGACCCACGCTTCACCCGCACCGCGGCCAAGGCCCACGAATACGTGCGCATCCGCTCGGGCTCGGACATCGCGTTCCTGTTCGGCATCCTGCACCACATCTTCAAGAACGGCTGGGAAGACAAGCGCTACATCAACGACCGTGTCTACGGCATGGACGAGGTGCGCGCGGACGTCATGAGCAAGTGGACGCCCGACAAGGTCGAAGAGGCCTGCGGCGTCGGCGAAGCCCAGGTATTGAAGATCGCGACCATGCTGCACGAGAACCGCCCCGGCACCGTGGTCTGGTGCATGGGCCAGACGCAGCACACCATCGGCAATGCCATCGTGCGGGCTTCGTGCATCCTCCAGCTGGCGCTCGGCAACGTCGGCACGTCGGGCGGCGGCACCAACATCTTCCGCGGGCATGACAACGTGCAGGGCGCGACCGACGTCGGCCCGAACCCCGATTCGCTGCCGGGCTACTACGGCCTGGTCGAAGGGTCGTGGAAGCACTTCGCCGCCACCTGGGGCGTGGACTTCGAATGGATCAAGAGCCGCTTCGCATCGCCCGCGATGATGAGCAAGCCCGGCATCACGGTGTCGCGCTGGATCGACGGCGTGCTCGAGAAGAACGAGCTGATCGACCAGGACTCGAACCTGCGCGGCGTCTTCTACTGGGGCCATGCGCCCAACTCGCAGACCCGCGGCCTCGAGATGAAGCGGGCGATGGACAAGCTCGATCTGCTCGTCGTCGTCGACCCCTATCCGTCGGCCACGGCCGCGATGGCCGCGATGCCGGGCAGGCCCGAAGACGCCAATGCGAACCGCGCGGTCTACCTGCTGCCCGCGTGCACGCAGTTCGAAACCAGCGGATCGGTGACGGCGTCGAACCGGTCGGTCCAATGGCGCGAGAAGGTGATCGAGCCGCTGTGGGAAAGCCGCAGCGACCACATGATCATGCAGCAGTTCGCCGACCGGCTGGGCTTCGGCAAGGAGCTCAGCAAGAACTACAAGATGCAGAAGGTCAAGGGCATGGACGAGCCCGTGCCGGACGACATCCTGCGCGAGATCAACAAGTCCTGCTGGGCCGTCGGCTACTCGGGCCAGAGCCCCGAGCGGCTGCAGGCGCACATGCGCAACATGGCCGCCTTCGACGTGCGCACGCTCAAGGCCAAGGGCTCCGTCAAGGACAAGGTCAACGGCTACGACATCTCGGGGGACTACTTCGGACTGCCCTGGCCCTGCTACGGCACGCCCGAGCTGAAGCATCCCGGCTCGCCCAACCTCTACGACACGTCCAAGCACGTGATGGATGGGGGCGGCAACTTCCGCGCGAACTTCGGTGTCGAGCGCAATGGCAAGAACCTTCTGGCCGAAGACGGCTCGTACTCGCTCGGCGCCGACATCACCACGGGCTATCCCGAACTGGACCACGTGTTGCTCAAGAAGCTCGGGTGGTGGGACGAGCTCACCGAGGCCGAGAAGCCCAAGGCGGAAGGCAAGAACTGGAAGACCGACAGCTCGGGCGGCATGATCCGCGTGTTCATGAAGAACCACGGCTGCCACCCCTTCGGCAATGCCAAGGCGCGAGCCGTCGTGTGGAATTTTCCGGATGGCATTCCGCAACACCGCGAGCCGCTCTACGGCACGCGTCCCGACCTGGCCGCGAAGTACCCGACCCACGACGACAAGATGGCCTTCTGGCGCCTGCCCACGCTCTACAAGACCGTCCAGCAGAAGAACATCGCCGACAAGATCGCCGAGAAATTCCCCTACATCATGACCTCGGGCCGGCTCGTGGAATACGAGGGCGGCGGCGAGGAAACACGCTCCAACCCCTGGCTGGCCGAACTGCAGCAGGAGATGTTCATCGAGATCAATCCGAAGGTGGCGGCCGAGAAGAACATCCGCAACGGCGAGCGTGTCTGGGTGCACACGCCCACCGGCGCCAAGCTCAACGTGCAGGCTCTGGTGACCGAGCGCGTCGGGCCCGACACGGTGTTCATGCCCTTTCACTTCTCGGGCCGCTGGCAGGGCCAGGACCTGCTCGCCTACTACCCGAAGGGCGCGGCGCCCGTCGTGCGCGGCGAGGCCATCAACACCGGCACGACCTACGGCTACGACAGCGTCACCATGATGCAAGAGACCAAGACCACTGTCTGCAACATCGAGAAAGCATGAGGAATCACCATGGCAAGAATGAAATTCGTCTGTGATTCCGAGCGCTGCATCGAGTGCAACGGCTGTGTCACGGCCTGCAAGAACGAGAACGAGGTGCCCTGGGGCGTGAATCGCCGCCGCGTGGTCACGCTCAATGACGGCCTGCCGGGCGAGAAATCGATCTCGGTGGCCTGCATGCATTGCTCCGACGCACCCTGCATGGCGGTGTGCCCCGTGCAATGCTTCTACCGCACCGAAGAAGGCGTGGTGCTGCACGACAAGGACGTGTGCATCGGCTGCGGCTACTGCTCGTACGCCTGCCCCTTCGGCGCGCCGCAATTCCCGTCGCAAGGCACCTTCGGCGCACGCGGCAAGATGGACAAGTGCACCTTCTGCGCCGGCGGCCCCGAAGCCAACGGCTCCGAAGCCGAGTTCGAGAAGTACGGCCGCAACCGCCTGGCCGAAGGCAAGCTGCCGGCCTGTGCCGAGATGTGCTCGACCAAGGCGCTGCTGGCCGGCGACGGCGACGTGGTGGCCGACATCTTCCGCACCCGCGTCGTGCAACGCGGCACGGGCGCCGAAGTCTGGGGCTGGGGCACGGCCTATGGCTCGCAGCAGGCCGGCACGCCGACTACCGGAGGCACCAAGTGAAGCGCGCGGTCGCGACCCTCGTCGTGCTCGCTTCGGGCGCGATGCTGCTTGCGGCCTGCACCGAGAAGCCGCAGACGAACGCGGAGGGCGTCAAGCACGATGCAGTGCCCTGGAGCGGCACCGGCACGCAGGCCAACACCGGCACGGCCTTCACCGCGCCCGGCTGGAAGGTGGGCGACAAGACGGCGTGGGAGCAGCAGATCAAGGTTCGCTCCAACGGGCAGAACGAGTACATCCGAGAAAACTGAACCGGAGGCCGCATGAGCGTCACCATTCGCACCAGGCGGGCGTTCCACGCGCTGTTGGCGACCGCGCTCCTGGGCTGTGCGGCGGTGGCGCTGGCCCAGGACGCCAACCCGGCCGCGAGCGGCGCCGTCGCGGCTTCGCCCGCCCCTGCTTCGCCTGCTTCCGCTTCCACCGCCGCTGCCGCACCGAAGGCCGAGGGCGGCATCCGCAGCCAGAACATCTTCGAGGTCAAGCCCGAGGCCAGCGCCGACCCGAACTACCTTAACCAGACCAACGGCGAGCGCAACAAGGTGCAGCCCGGCAACAACGCACCGATGTGGCGCCAGGTGAGCGGCGGCATCACCGGCTACAGCAGCCTGCCCGTGAGCGAGGCGCCCGAGGCCGGCAACCTGATCCAGCGCTTCGTGCAGTACCCGGGCTCGCGCTTCACCAACGCGGGCGAGGCCTGGCGGCAGGTGCGCAACAGCTGGATCATTCCGTACGGCGCGGCGCTGCTCTTCGTCACGCTGCTGGCGCTGGCCATCTTCCATTTCACGCGCGGGCCGATCCGGCTGCACGGCGCCGAGACCGGCCGCAAGATCGAGCGCTTCACGCCGTTCGAGCGCGCCACGCACTGGTCGAACGCGCTTGCCTTCGTCACGCTCGCGCTGTCGGGCATCGTGATGGCCTTCGGCAAGTTCTTCCTGTTGCCGGTGCTCGGCAGCGCGCTGTTCGGCTGGCTCGCCTACATGCTCAAGACCGTGCACAACTTCGTCGGACCGCTGTTCGTCGTGACCACGCTGTTCATGATCTTCACTTTCATCCGCAGCAACTGGCCGCGGGCGGAAGACCTCAGCTGGCTGCGGCACGGCGGCGGCCTGTTCGGCGGCAAGGAGCCCGCATCGCACCGCTTCAACGCCGGCGAGAAGGCCGTGTTCTGGGGCGGCGTGCTCCTTCTGGGCAGCATCGTCATCGGCTCGGGGTTGTTCCTCGACAAGCTGTTGCCGGGCTTCGTCTACACGCGCGGCGAGATGCAGATCGCGCACATGGTGCATGCGGTGGCCACGCTGCTCATGATGGCCATGATCCTGGGCCACATCTATATCGGCACGCTGGGCATGACCGGCGCCTACAAGGCGATGCGCGAAGGCTATGTCGACGAAACCTGGGCGCGCGAGCACCATCGCCTCTGGTATGACGACATCGAGGCCGGCAAGATCCCGGCGCAGCGCTCGGCGCCCCCCGACGCATCGGACCCGGCGCGGCCGGTGACCGCGCAAGGAACCTCCGCATGAAGCACACGCTGACCCTTCTCTTCGCGCTGGCGCTACCGCTGGCTGCATCGTCCGTTTTCGCCAAGCTTCCCGCGCCCACGCCGGAAGCGCAGGCGAAGGCCGCCGAGGCTGCAGCCCGCACCGCATGGAGTACCAAGACCGACGCCTACCTGCTGTGCAAGGCACAGGACCAGGTCGCAGCCAAGTACCGCGCCAGCGCCCAGTCCGCAGGCAAGCCGGTACCGGCCGCGGCGACCACACCGCCCTGCGTGGATCCGGGCCCTTACGCCGCGGCGCCCGCGGGCGAAACCAAGCCCATCGAAGCCTCGGGCGCACATTCCCCGGCCTCCACGGCTGCATCGCCGCCCAGTACGAACCAGCCCTCGGCACAGACCCATCCCGCACCCAAGAATTAAGTCAGCCGCCGCGCGCAAGCGCGGGCGAGACTGAACCTGATGCCCCCACCCGAACGAACTGCCTCGACCGATGTGCGCATGCGCGGCTTCACCCAGCGCGCGGAGGTTCCCGATGCGCTCGCCTGGATCGACGCCCACACGCCGCTGCTGCCGGGCGAATCCGTGGCGGTTGAAGAGGCCGCGGGACGGGTACTGCTGCATGAGGTGATCGCACCCATCGCGGTGCCCGAATTCGACCGCTCGGCCATGGACGGCTATGCGCTGCGCGGCGGCGAGACCACGGGGGCCGGCGAATACAACCCGTTGGAGTTTCCGATCGCGGGCCATGCCTGGCCCGGCCGGCCTTTCGATGGCGCCGTGCCCGCGGGCGCAGCCATCCGCATCATGACCGGCGCTCCGGTACCGCTGGAACTGGATGCCGTGGTGCCCGCCGAATATGCGAGCGAGCAGGACGGGCGCCTGGCCATCACGCGGGCTGTGGCACCGGGCCAGCATGTGGGCCGCGTCGGCGAGGACATCGCGCGCGGCAGTACGGCGCTGGCCGCGGGACGCCGGCTGCGACCGCAGGACGCGGGGCTGGCGGCTTCGCTGGGCCTGGCGCAGTTGCAGGTGGTGCGCCGGCCCCGCGTGCGGCTGCTCGTGACCGGCAATGAAGTGCGCGCACCCGGCACGCCCAAGGGGCCCTTCGACATCTACGACGCCAACTCCGTGACCTTGCGCGGCCTCGTGGCGCGCGACGGCGGCCTGCTCGAGTCGCACCAGCGCCTGGGCGACGACCCGCAGGTCATTGCCCAGGCGCTGGCGGCGTCCGATGCCGACGTGGTGCTCGTCTCCGGCGGCTCCAGCGTGGGCGCCGAGGACCATGCGCCGCGCCTGCTGGCCGAACTCGGCGAGCTGGCCATCCACGGCATCGCGATGCGGCCCTCCAGTCCGGCCGGCATGGGCCGCATCGGCGACACGCTGGTCTTCCTGCTGCCGGGCAACCCGGTCTCCTGCCTGTGCGCCTACGACTTCTTCGCCGGGCGTGCGATCCGCCGGCTCGGCGGCCGGTCCGCCGACTGGCCCTACCCCCGCACGCGCGCAACCGTGGCGCGCAAGATCGTCTCCCAGGTCGGACGCGTCGACTACGTGCGCGTGAAGATCGGCGAAGAAGGCGTGGAGCCGCTCGCGCTGTCGGGCGCGTCCATGCTGAGTTCGACCACGCGGGCCGACGGCTTCGTCGTCGCGCCCGCAGAAAGCGAAGGCTTCGGGGCCGGGATCGAAGTCACTGTTCATCTTTACGAGTGCCTGTGAAACCCCAATCGCAATTTCTCGATGTCGTCACGCGCGACGAGGCCGAACGCCGCTTCCGTCGACACCTCAGGCTCGCGCCACTGGGTCGCGAGACCGTTCCCCTGCACGAGGCGCTGGGCCGTGTGCTGGCCGAAGACGTGGTCGCCGCGATCGACGTGCCCGGCTTCGACCGCTCCAACGTCGACGGCTTTGCCGTGCAGGCCGCCGACACCTGGGGCGCAATGGAAGAACAGGCCCGCCTGCTGACGCTCGCCGACGAGACGTTGGCGCCCGGCATCGTGCCGCAGCGCGAAGTGACGGGCGGCCATGCGACGGCGATCGCCACGGGCGGCATGCTGCCTCGCGGCGCCGATGCGGTGGTGATGGTGGAGCACACCGATGCCGAGGACGGCCGGGTGCAGATCCGCCGTGCGGCCACCGAAGGCGAGAACGTCAGCTACGCCGGCACCGACATCGCGCGCGGAGAAACGGTGCTGCGTGCCGGCCAGGCGTTGAGCTCGCGGGAGATCGGCGTGATCGCGGCACTCGGCCTCGCCGAGGTCGGCGTGTACCGCAAGCCGCGCGTGGCCATCTTTTCCACCGGCAACGAGATCGTCGCGCCCGGCGCGCCGCTGCCCACGGGTGCGGTGTACGACTCCAACGCCGCCATCATCGGCGCCGCCGTCGAGGAACTGGGCGGCCAGCCCGTGCGGCTGGGCGTGATTCCCGATGACGAGGCCGCACTGTCGGCCGCGCTCGCACAGGGGCTGGCCTGCGATGCCGTGGTCTTCTCGGGCGGCACATCCAAGGGCGAAGGCGACCTCTCCTACCGTGTGGTCGCCGCGCTCGGCGATCCGGGCGTGGTGGCGCACGGCGTGGCGCTCAAGCCCGGCAAGCCGGTGTGCCTGGCGGTCACGGGCGGCAAGCCGGTCGTGATCCTGCCGGGCTTTCCGACCTCGGCGGTCTTCACCTTCCACGAGTTCCTGGCCCCCGTGATCCGCGCCTTCGCCGGCCGGCCGCCGGAGCGGCGCGAGCATGTGGACGCCAAACTGCCGATGCGCGTGAACTCCGAGCGCGGCCGCACCGAGTACCTGCTCGTGGGCCTGGTGCCCACCGACGAAGGCCTGGCGGCCTACCCGATGGGCAAGGGCTCGGGCTCTGTCACCACGTTCAGCAGCGCGGACGGGTTCATCACCATCGGCCAGCACACCGAGATCGTCGATGCCGGCGCGCCCGTGCAGGTGCAGCTGCTGGGCCATGGGCTGGACGCCGCGGACCTGATCTTCATCGGCAGCCACTGCGTGGGCCTGGACTGGCTGGCCGGGGAGCTGGTGCGCCAGGGCATTCGCATCAAGGCCATGAACGTGGGCAGCACGGGCGGGCTGATGGCCGCACGGCGCGGCGAATGCGACGTGGCGGGCATCCACCTGATGGACCCGGCCACCGGCGTCTACAACCGGCCACTGCTCACGCGGGAGCTGGAACTGATCCCGGGGTATGGCCGCATGCAGGGCATCGTCTATCGCCCGTCGGACGCGCGCTTCGAGGGGCGCGATGCCACCGCGGCCATCGCCGCCGCGATCGCCGGGCCCGGCTGCACCATGGTCAACCGCAACGCCGGCAGCGGCACGCGCATCCTCATCGATCGCCTGCTCGGCAGCGCCAAGCCGCCCGGCTACGGCGTGCAGACCAAGTCGCACAACGCGGTGGCCGTGGCCGTGGCGCAGCAGCGCGCCGACTGGGGCCTGGCCATCGACACGGTTGCACGGCAGTACGGCCTGGGCTTCATCCCGGTGCAGGAAGAGCGCTACGACTTCGTGGTGCCCAGGGCACGCCGCGAGCGCGCGCCCGTGCAGGCATTCATTGCCTTGCTGCAATCGGCCGCGGCCCGCGAGGCGCTGAGCCGGTTGGGCTTTCGCGTCGATCCCGCTGTCTGATCCAGCAGGACGGTACATCCTCAACTTCCAAGGACCCACACGATGACGATGGCCTCGCGCAGACGCCTCAACCTCCTCGCCCTCGCTGCTGCCCTCGTCGGCACGCTGCTCGCGCCGATCGCCCAGGCGCAAGAAAAGTTCATCGTGCTGGCTTCCACCACCTCGACCGAGCAGTCCGGCCTGTTCAAGCACCTGCTGCCGCAGTTCACGAAAGCCTCCGGCACCGAGGTGCGCGTGGTGGCTGTGGGCACAGGCCAGGCGCTGGACATGGCGCGCCGCGGCGATGCCGATGCGCTGTTCGTGCATGACCAACCCGCCGAGGAAAAGTTTGTCGCGGAGGGCTTCGGCCTCCCGCGCCGCGCGGTCATGTACAACGACTTCGTGCTGATCGGACCGAAATCCGACCCGGCCGGCGTGCGCGGCAACGACATCGCGGCCGCGCTCAAGCGGCTGGGCGCCACGGGCGGTGCCTTCGTTTCGCGCGGCGACAAGAGCGGCACCCATGCGGCCGAACTGCGCCAGTGGAAACTGGCGGGCATCGACCTCGCGGCCGCCAAGCCCGCCGGCTACAAGGAGTGCGGCTGCGGCATGGGCCAGGCGCTCAACATCGCCGCTTCCACCAATGCCTATGTGCTGTCCGACCGCGGCACCTGGCTCAACTTCAAGAACCGCGGCGACCTGGGCATCGTGGTCGAGGGCGACCGGCAGCTGTTCAACCAGTACGGCGTGATCGTCGTGAATCCGGCCAGGCATCCGCACGTCAAGAAAGACCTGGCGCAGGCTTTTTCCGACTGGGTGGTGTCGCGCGACGGGCAAGCCGCGATCGCCTCGTACAAGATCGGCGGCGAGCAGCTCTTCTTCCCGAACGCGAGCCAGTGAACGGTGGCCCAGTCGATGGATGGGCCGCGTGATGAGCATGGCCTCGCGCTTGCATTGAGAGCCGTCCTTCGATGAACACCATGACCGAAGGCTGGGCACTGGCCTGGCAGCTCATCACGCACGCCGACCCCGAACTCGTACGCATCACGGCGCTCTCGCTGCAGGTCAGCGCCACGGCCTGCGCAATTGGCGCGCTGTTCGGCCTGCTGCTGGGCGCCTGGCTGGCAGTGGCGCGGTTCCCGGGGCACGCGCTGGCCGTGTGGTTGGTGAACACGCTGCTCGCCCTGCCCGCCGTGGTGGTGGGCCTGCTGGTGTACCTGCTGCTCTCGCGCTCGGGACCGCTGGGCGAACTGGGAATCCTGTTCACGCCTTCAGCGATGGTGGTGGCGCAGAGCGTGCTCGTCACGCCGCTGATCGCCGCCCTGTCACGCCGGCTCGTGATGGCGGCCCTGGCCGATGGCTGCGACCAGTTGCGCTCCCTGGGCGCCGGGCCGCTCACCACCTCGCTGCTGATGCTGGTGCACGACCGGATGGGCGTGGCCACCGTCCTGCTCACGGCCTTCGCGCGGGCCATTGCCGAGGTAGGGGCCGTGATGATCGTCGGCGGCAACATCGCCGGCGTCACGCGCGTGATGACCACCACCATCGCACTGGAGACCAGCAAGGGAGATCTTGCGCTGGCCTTGGCGCTGGGCATCGTGCTGCTGGCGGTGGTCGGCGCGGTCAACGGCGCCATCGGCCTGTTGCATTGGCTTGCCACGCGCCCGCTGCGCGCCGCCTCTCAGGTGCCGCCGCATGCGGCGCCCCGGACGCCCACTCCTCGCGCCCCTCGCACGCCGGCTGCCACCGAGGCGGCGCCGTTGATCCGGGCCGACCGGGTCACGGTGCGCTTCCGCTCGCTGATGGCGCTGAACGACGCATCGCTGACCGTGCGCCGAGGTGACCGGCTCATCCTCATCGGAGCCAACGGCTCTGGCAAGACCACGCTGCTGCGGCTGCTGCATGGACTTTTGCCCTGCGAAGGTCGCTGCGAATCCTTGCCACTGCATCCCGAAGGCCGCCTTCCGCGAGCGGCCATGCTGTTCCAGCGCCCTTTCCTGTTGAGCCTTTCGGTATGGCGCAATGTCTGGGTGGGCCTCTGGCTTTCCGGCGTGCCGGCCTCCGAGCGCAGCGAGCGCTGCCGCCAAAGCCTGGCAAACGTGGGCCTGCTCGAACACGCCGCGCGATCTGCCCGTTCGCTTTCGGGTGGACAGCAGCAGCGCCTTGGCCTCGCACGCGCCTGGGCGCTGCAGCCGGACATCCTGTTCCTGGACGAGCCGACCGCCAGCCTGGATCCCGGCGCCAAGAATGAAATCGAGGCCCTCATCGAGGAGGTCGCCAACAGCGGCGTGACGATCGTGATGAGCACCCACAACCTCGGGCAGGCCAAGCGCCTCGCCACGCGCGTGGCTTATCTGCATGCTGGACGGATCGTCGTCGAGCGCCCCGTGGCGTGCTTCTTCGACGCAGAGGATCTGCCCGCCGAGGCCGCCCAGTTCCTCCAGGGCGAACTTGGCTGGCGCCTGCGGCCGTAGGCAGGGCCGGCCTGGGCGTCCTGGGCGAAGCCGCTTGCGCTCCCCTGGTGGGCTCGACGCCCCCTGCCTCATCAAGATTCGTATGCAAGACTGGTCGCACTCTCCAGGCGCCACAGCCGCTCGAGAAGCCTGCGCGCCCGCGCGGCACCGATCACCGGCGTGGACAGTTCGAGAAACTTGCTTTCCAGGTCGGCGTCACTCAGTGGCTCCTCGGGATCGCCCTTCCGATTGGGCTGCAGATGGCTGAGCCGGCGCCCATCCGCGGTGTCGATCTCGATGCGTGCGGCACGCTGGCCCGGGAATGCCGCGTCGAGCGCCGGATCCACCGCGACCTCCATGCGCTCCATCAGGGCGCGCGTTGCGGGATCCTCGAGGCGCGCCGGCTCAAACGCCGCCATGCGCACGCTGCCATGCACGAGGGCAGACGCCACCATGTACTTCAAGCTGAAGCGTGCTTCGTTGGCGGAAGCCGGTCGCTCGTAGCAAGCGATATCCAATGCTGGCCGATAGGTGCCTACACGAATGCGAACGATGTCTTCAATCGCAATACGGTGCTTCGACTGCAGCGCGAGGGCGCCGTCGATCGACGGAAAAGTGTGGCCGCAGCCGATATGGTTCTTGAATGTCAGGCGTGTGATGTGAAAGTCCTGCCCGAGCGTCGCGCCGACCTGCGACCAGTCGGGCCCGTTGCTCATGGCCTGGCCGAGCCCGGCGTCGCCATCGAGGACATCCAGCGAACCCGTCAGGCCGCGCCGCGCCAGTTGGGCAGCGAGGAGGCCCGCCTCGGCTGCACGCCCCGCATGCAGTGGTTTGGACATCGAATCCATCCGGAACGCCTGCTGCAGTCCCGCCGTGAAGGTCGCAGCGGTGGCGAGCGCGTGCGCGAAGGCAACTTCGTCGAGCTCCATCAATCCGCCAGCCGCCGCAGCCGCTCCGAAGCTACCCACGGTGCCCGTGCTGTGCCAGAACTTGTAGTGCGGCCGGCCCATCACGACGCCGATTCGCGTCGAGATCTCGTAGCCAAGCACCACGCCGCGCAGAAACTGAAGCCCTGAGGCACCGATGTCCTGCCCACCGGCCATTGCGGCCGCGATGGTCGCAGCGCCTGGGTGGTACATGGCCTCGCGAAAGCTGTCATCTACCTCTGCGGCATGCGCAGCCGTGCCGTTGATGAGCGCAGCAGCGCGCGCAGTGGCCGGGCGCCCTTGCGCCAGGAAGGCGCCACCGCGATCGAGGTCGTCGCCCAGGGCTTGCTCCAGCATGCGCACCGGTGCCGCATCCAGGCCCGGGAAAAGCGATGCATACCAGTCGATCACTGCGCGCTTGGCATGATGAATGACCTCGGCAGGGAGCGGCTGCCGGTAAAACTCGGCCGCGTATCGCGCAAATACTTCCGTTGCATGCATCCAGGTTCTCCTGATTCAGGGGTTCAATTTCTTCAGGCAAGAACGACCACGCCATCGGCAGCACGCACGCCCTGCCCCTGCGGCAGCACGAACACCGGGTTGATCTCGGCTTCGACCAGACGGTCACCCAGTTGGGCCGCCATGTGAGAGAAAGCGACGATGGCCGCCAGCAGCGCCTCGACATCGGCCTTGGGCCGGCCGCGAAAGCCGTCCAGCAGCGGCCACGTCTTCAGTTCCTGCGCCATGCCCAGTGCCTCGTCGCGGCTCAGGCCACCTTGCGCCGGCAGAAGCCGCATCGCCGTGTCCTTGAACAGCTCTGCGGTGACGCCGCCCATTCCCAGCAGGATGGCCGTGCCCAGCGCATCACGGTGCATGCCGAGGATCAGTTCGGTACCGCCGGCCACCATTTCCTGCACCAGGAATCGCTGCGGCCTCGAGCCGGCGTTGGCCTCGACATCGGACGCCATCTGCAGCAGGCGCGCGCCCACCGTGTCGGGCGTGAGGTTGACCGCCACACCGCCCACGTCGCTCTTGTGCGTGACCTGGGCCGACAGGATCTTCAACACCACGCGGCCACCCAGCTCACGCGCAGCGGCCTCGGCCTGCGCTGGCTCGGTGACGACAAGCTCTCGCGCGCACGGCACGCCGAAACGGCTGAAAAGCTGCTTGGCCTGCGCCTCGTCGAGCGAGCCCGAAGGCAGATCGCCTACCGCAACCGGCTGCATGGCGGCGGTCGGCTCGCCCGGGTCTTTCCACTGGCTGGCCCGCAGCATGGCGCCGAGCGCAGCGGTGCAGCTTTCCGCCGCGGCAAAAGCGGGGACACCGCGCTGTGTCAGCAGCGCGCCGATTTCCGGCGCGTGCGGGCTCACGTAGGCAATGACGGGCTTGTCCGAGGTCGGCAGGCAGTCCTGGATCGCGCCGGCCATCAATTCGGGCATGGCGAGGCTGGATGAGCCGACGATGATGGTCAAGGCGTCGTAGCTGGGACTCTTCAACAGCACATCGATGGCGCCGCGCAGCAAGTCAGGCCGCAGGCCCGCCAGGGTCACGTCGATCGGGTTCCGATCGAGCACGGCATGGTCGCCGGTCTGCAGCGCGCGCAATGCTTCGGCCGTCGCGGCATCGGGTGCGGGCGTATCGAAGCCGGACAGGCCCAGGTCGTCCGACACCAGCGTCCCGGCGCCGCCGGTGGAGGTCAGGACCGCGACCCGGTTGCCGCGCAGCTTACGGCCGGTGGCCAGTGCGGCGGGGATGTCCAGCAGGTCATTGAATGTCCGGGCGCGGATCACGCCCACCTGCCTGAAGAGCGCGTCGTACATGCGGTCGGCACCGGCCAGCGCGCCGGTGTGCGACACCGCCGCCTTGGCGCCCGCCTCGGAACGGCCGATCTTGAACGCGACCACAGGCTTGCCCGCGCGTGCCGCCTTCAGCGCCGCAGCGCGGAACTTCTCCGGATTGCGCACCGTCTCGACGTACAGCGCGATGACCTTCGTGGCGTCGTCTTCGGCGAGATGATCGATGAAGTCCGCCAGCTCCAGGTCGACCTCGTTGCTGGTCGAGATCAGCTTGGACAGGCCGATACCGCGCACCGCAGCGCGAGACAACAGCGAACCGAGGATGCCGCCACTCTGCGACACCACGCCGACGCCGCCGACGGGAAAGTGCGCCATCTCGAGCGCACCCGTGGCCGACAGCACGATGTTGTCCGTGAGGTTGACCAGGCCGATGGTGTTGGGCCCCAGGATGCGCATGGACCCGGCCGCGTCCATCAGCTGCCTCTGGCGGCGCGCGCCCTCTTCACCGGTCTCGGTGTAGCCGCTGGCCAGCACGATGGCTGCCGCGGTGCCGCGGGCGGCCAGGTCGCGCACCGCCAGATGGGCGCGCTCGGCCCCGAGCAGCACGATGCCCACGTCAGGCACCGCCGGCAGCGAAGCCACGTCCGCATAGCAGGCCAGCTCGCCGATGCGATCGGCCTTCGGATTCACCGGATAGATTTCGCCCGAGAAGCCGTGCTTCACGAGGTACGAGATGGGCCTGCCAGCGGTCTTGGTGGCGTCGCCCGACGCTCCGATGACGGCGACGCTGCGTGGCTTGAGGAGTCGGGAGATGGCATTCATGGCGCTCACTCCTTGCCGGCCGGGGTGGAGGTCTTGGCCAGGAACGCCATCACCGATTCGCGATGCTCGGTGCTGGTGTAGCAAATGCCTTGCGCCTGGCTGCCTTGGGCGAACACCTGATGGGCCGACAACTCGAAGCTCTGGTTGAGGATGGTCTTGCCCAGGGCCAGCGCCGTGGCGGAGCCCTTGCTCATTTCGGCGGCCCAGCGCTGTGCCTGCGCAATCAGGCTGTCCGCATCGGCCTTGCGATCGGCGATGCCGAGACGAAGCGCCTCTTCGGCCTCGACCTTGCGGCCGCTGAAGATCAGCTCCTTGGCCTTGGCCAGGCCGACGCGGCGAGGCAGAAAGTACATGCCGCCGCCGTCGGGAATGATGCCGCGGTTGATATAGGACCAGGTGAAGCTCGCCGCATCCGACGCAATGATGAAGTCGCAGGCGAGCGCCGTATCGGCACCCAGGCCCGACGCGGCGCCGTTGACTGCGGCGATGGTCGGCTTGGGCATGGTGTGCAGCAGCGACTGCGCGTGGTGCACGCGTTGCTGGCGGCTCCAACCGTTGAAGCCGACCTCGCCCACGGGCGCTTGCATCCGGCGCTCCATGCCGGCGATGTCGCCGCCGGCGCAGAAGCCATTTCCCTTGCCCGTCAGCACCAGGGCGCGAATCGCCTTGTCGTTCGCCACGCGCTCGAGCGCGGCGATGAATTCGGTGCGCATGTCGTCGCTCATGGCATTGCGCTTTTCCGGGCGGTTCAACCACAGCGTGGCGACGCCGTCGACGACTTCGAGTTGGATCAGGTTTTCGGTCATTTTTTTGCCCTTGGGCCTCAGTCAGTGGTGATGTGGTTCTCTTTGACCACCTTTCGCCAGCGGGCCTCTTCACCCTTGGCATAGCGGTCGAACGCCTCCGGCGAACCCGCGTCGATCACGAGGCCTTCGCTTTCCACGCGCTTGCGGAAGGCCTCGGTCTGGACGGCTTTCCTTGCGGCGGCGTTCAGTTTCATGATCACGTCCCGTGGCGTTCCGGCCGGCGCATAGAGGCCATACCAGCTGTCCGCCACGTAACCGGGCACGCCGCTCTCCGCGACGGTGGGCACCCTGGCCAGCAAGGGCGCCGTGGAGCGCGAGGCGGTGGTCACGGCCAGCGCCCGCAGCTTGCCGCTTTCGATGAACGTGCCGACCGCGGCTGCCGTGGCGAACATCACATCGACCTGGCCGCCCAGCAGATCCGTGATGGCCGGGCCGGCGCCGCGGTAGGGGATGTGCGTGATGTCGGTCTTGGTGAGATTCTTGAAGAGTTCGCCTGCGAGATGAGCCGATGTGCCGGCGCCCTGCGATGCGAACGAGAGCTTTCCGGGATGGGCCTTGGCCGCGGCGATGATGTCGCCCACGGACTTGTAAGGACTTTCGGCCCGGACGACGAGCACGTTCGGCGAAATTCCCACCAGCATGACCGGCGCAAATGCCTTCTCGTAGTTGTAGGGAAGCTTTGGCAGGAGGCTCGGATTCACCACGTGCGCGACGGTCGCCATGACAAGCGTGTAGCCGTCGGGCTGGCTCTTCGCGACGGCGTCGGTTCCGATGATGGTGCCTGCACCGGGCTTGTTGTCGATGATCACCGGTTGACCCAGCTCCTGGCCCATGGTGATGCCCATGGTGCGCGCCACGAGATCGGTGCCTCCGCCCGGCGCGAATGGCACCACGATCTTCACGGGCTTGTCCGGAAACGCCGCGAAAGCGGGGAAGGCTGTCAGGCTTGCTGCAACGGTGGCGCAAGAGAAAAGGACGGCTCGTTTGGCACGCGCCAGGGTCAGCGTGATCTGCATGGATTTGTCTCCGGTTTGACAAGGGAAGTACGGGAAGCCCCATCGACGGCCACGTTGGGCTGCGGTTCTCATCGAATGGGTGAAGCTTAGATTTGCCAAGCGGTTCGCGCACCCCCCTATTTCCAACAGATGGAAATCGGTGATACGCTGCCCGGCGCCTCTCCCCACGTTTTCAGCGCCACACGCCACTCGCGGAACATGTCGAACACACCCTCTGAAAAAGCGCGCCGGCCACACCACGAAGACCCGATGCTCAACCGGTCGCTCGTGCGCGGTGTCGAAGTGCTCAGAGCGTTCAGGCCAGGCGCCGATCTGCTTGGCAACGGCGAGCTCGCGGAACGCACGGGACTGTCTCGTGCCACCGTGAGCCGCCTGACGCAGACGCTGGTGGAAACCGGCCTGCTGGAGCACGATCGCGCCCGCCGGGCCTACCGCCTCGCCGCACATGTCTTGAGCCTGGCCCATGCGATGCGCGCGGGCTCGCCGGTGCTGAACACGGTCGCCCCGCTGATGCGCGCGCTGGCCGAAAAGATGCGCATCAACGTCGGCCTGGCGGTGCCCGATCGCGATCGAAATGGTCTATCTCGAATCCGTTCGCTACAACCGCCGCGTTGCGCTACGCCATGTGGTGGCAGGTCAACGGGTGCCGATGGAACTCACTTCGTTGGGCCGCGCCTATCTGGCGGTCGCTCCGGAATCCACGAGGCGAGCGCTGCTGGCACTGTTCCGCAGCAGACGCTCCACCGGATGGGGGCAGTTGCGAGACGAGATCAAGTCCGCGAAACTCAGCATCGAGCAGCGCGGCTACTGCAGCGCCGCATGGCAACCGGAAGTGATCGCCCTGTCAGCACCGATCGTGCTGGCGGATCGCCCGATCTATGTGCTCAACGTCAGTGTCGCCACCGCCGCCAACATGGACGACGTGGAGCAGGAACTCAGCGGCCCATTGCTTTCCCTGCGGGAGAAAGCGACAGCCGCTCTTCTGGCATCCGCCTGAGCAGGCCTTCGGCCGCAAACCTGCATTCACCGCTCAGACAGCGAGGTACACCTTTCGCGCGAAGGACGCGATCGCGTCGCTCATCGCGCGCGGTTGCTCTGGAGCCATTGCATGCCCCGCGTCGCGAACGATCTCGACGGTGACACGATCGCCCAGCATCGGCTTCATGATGTCGGGGACGACCACGGCGTCATGCTCGGCCTGAAGGTCGAGGATGGGTACGCGGTCGCCCGCGGAGAAGTAGTCATCCACGGGGGTGATCTCCCGGGCGCGACCTTGGGCATCGTGGGCCGCAGGAAACCAGCCGCCAAGCCACACGCTGGGATCGTGCCCCGGCGCAAAGAAAGCCTTGCGAAGGCACTCGAGCCTTCGAGGCTCCGACAGGGAGAGATCGCCCGCACCGTCGATCTCATCGCGCAGGCGGCTGTAGGGCTTCTCGGTCGACCCGGGAGGAAGCTTGCCGGCGGAAGCCGCCGCCATGACGACACCGCGTACGAGATCCGGCCGGTCTGCCGCCAGTGTGCGGGCGGGTTGACTGCCCCACGCATGGCCGACGATCACGATCGGACCGACTGCCTCGCTGTCGAGGACCGCGGCGACATCGCTCGCGAAGTCGTGCAGATCGAGCTCTTCCATCGGCCCCTTGCTGCGACCGATGCCGCGCGGTTCAGGTCGAAGGACGCGAAAGCCTGATGCTGCGAGATGGGCTGCAACGACGTCATAGTCTCGCCCCGATCGAGCCAGCGACGGCAGGATGCAGACAACGGGCCCCGTGCCCTGGTCAGTGAATTCGATCTGGACATCCGCACTCGCGCGTGCCGGGCGGTATGAGATCAGCTTGCTCCGTGAAAGAGCCCCGCCTGCGGGAGTTGACTGGTTTTCGATGGACATGGTGCCGGAGTCTCCGTGGCGATACCAGCATTCGTAAGCTGGTCGCTCCTATATCAGCTATGTCTGCCAGCTATGCCTGTGCTCGCATTCGAGATCGCGAGCGACTTGTACCTACGGCCGCAGGTCCGACCCGGCTAGCGCTGCCGGAAATCCAGTTCCTGCAAGAGCTGTGCGGTTCCCCGTGTCAGGCGCGTTGCGGGACGCGCCACCGGCGTCGCCAGCATCAACGCATTCCAGATCGTCGGCGGACCGATGGGCGCGCGCTGCAGCTTCTCGTTGCCGCTCGCCCGGAGTGCGCTTTCCGGAAGGATCGTGCATCCAACACCCGTAGCGACCAATGCGAGCACGGTCTGGACGGCACCGACTTCCGCAAGAACCTGCAACTGGATTCGACGCGGATTCAACACGGAGTCAAGCAAATGGCGAATCGCATTCGGAGCGCTCGGCAGCACCATCGGGTAGTTCGCCAATGCGGCCAGGCCTACTTTGGCCGGCAATCTGCTGGCGGGCGGTGCGACCAGCAGCAGCTTCTCTCGCATCAGCGGCTGGAACGTCAACTGGGGTGAGGCCGCGGGGTCGAACAGAAGCGCAAGATCCAGCCTTCCCGCAATCAACGACTCGCGCAGTGCCACGCTCAGTCCTTCGAGCACCGTGATCACTGCGCGCGGGAACCTCTCTCTGAATCGCTGGACAAGCGACGTACTCAGCCCCAACGCCACGCGGGGCGGCATGCCGACGATGATCCGGCCGGCAGGGCTTTCATCCATGTCGCGCAACTCGTCACGGGCTTGCCGGGAAATGTCGAGCATCGCGCGAGCATGAATGAGCAAGGCCTCCCCCGCCTCGGTCGGCACCACGCCACGCCCCGTTCGCACGAGCAGCCGTTGTCCGAGGTCGGCCTCGAGAAGTGCGATCTGTCTGCTCAGACTGGGCTGGGCGAGATCGAGTACCACAGCACCTCGGCTGAGACTCCCGGCGTCGACCACCGTGACTAAGTAGAGAAGCTGCCGCAATTCCATAGCGGATGAGCATAGCTGATATAGACACGCATACCTATCACCGATATCCGCGGGTTGCAACACTCGCGGCATGACATTGACTCTTCCATCCTGGGCATGCAATGCACATTGCCATGTCTTCGGCCCTCGATCACGCTTTCCATATGCACCCGGGGCCACCTTCGTTCCCCAGGAAGATGCGCCCAAGGAAGCCCTATACGCGCTGAACGACAGCCTGGGCCTGACGCGCTGCGTGGTGGTCCAGTCGAGCTGTCACGGCTTCGACAACAGTGCGACAGAAGACGCCGTCACATCACGTCCTAGCGACTATCGTGGCATTGCCCTGCTGCCAACGGACGTCCACGATGCCGAACTTCAACGCCTCCACGCAGCCGGTTTCCGGGGCGTTCGCTTCAACTTCATGGGACATCTGGGACGGCATACGCCGATCGAAGACGTCCTTGCACTGGCCGCGCGCATCGCGCCGCTGGGCTGGCACCTGCAGATACATGGTGACCCTGCCCTGCTGACCGATCTGGCGCCGGCGCTGCGACGCTCCCCGACACCCGTGGTGATCGACCATATCGGCCGGATCGACGCGGCCCTCGGCCTGAACCAGCCGGACTTCCAGGCGCTGCTGATGCTGATGGCCGACGAGCGCTTCTGGGTGAAGGTCAGCGGCATGGACCGCATCACGCGCCTGGGGCCTCCTTACGCAGACGCTCAAGCCTTCGCCAGGACATTGGTCGCGGAATTCGGCAACCGCGTGCTGTGGGGCAACGACTGGCCCCACCCCAACCACGGAGGGCCCATTCCGGACGAGTGGCAACTGGTCGATCTCATCGCCGAGATCGCACCGAGCCAAGCCGTGCGCGAAGCGTTGCTCATGCACAACCCCCAACGACTTTATCAATTTGGAGACAACCAATGAGCTTGCGATTTGCGAACAAGGTGGCCATCGTGACCGGCGCCGGATGTGTCGGTGCCGGCTGGGGAAACGGCCGCGCCATTGCAGTGCGGCTGGCGGAAGAAGGCGCCAGGGTGCTGGCGGTCGACCGCGATCGTGCGCGGCTTGACGAAACCCTGGAGCTTGCCGGCGCTGCACGCGCCTCGATCACGCCCTGGGTCTGCGACGTGACCAGCAGCGACAGCGTCGCTGCCATGGCGGCGGCTTGCCTGCAGACCTACGGAACGATCGACATCCTGGTCAACAACGTCGGTGGCTCCGCCGCCGGAGGGCCGGTGGAACTTGCCGAAGACGCATGGGATTCGCAGATCGACATCAACCTCAAGAGCGTGTTCCTGACCTGCAAGCACGTGCTTCCCACACTCCTGGCCAAGGGCGCGGGCTCCATCGTCAACATCTCGTCGACCTCGGGCATGCGCTGGACCGGCAGCGCGCAAGTGGCCTATGCGGCGACCAAGGCGGGCGTCATTCAAATGTCGCGCGTCATTGCCGTTCAACACGCCGCGAAGGGCGTGCGGGTCAACAGCGTGGTGCCGGGGCAGTTGCACACACCGATGGTCGAGACGCGGCTGGCCAGGCAGCGCGCAGGCGGCGACGTCGAGGCGCTGCTCGCCCAACGCCAGAAACGCATCCCGCTCGGCTTCATGGGCGACGGCCGCGACACCGCGAGCGCCGTGCTGTTCCTGGCCAGCGACGAGGCACGCTTCATTACCGGCACGGAGCTGGTCGTGGATGGCGGCATGACAGCACGTTGCGATTGAACGCATTCCAACAATTCCCCTGACGGAGACAAAACTCGTGATCAAGCAATTTCTTCTCGCCGCCGCGCTCGGCCTTTCCATCGCAACCAACGCAGTTGCTCAAACGCAAGTCATGCGCATCGTCGTCACCTTCGCGCCGGGAGGCCCGGTCGAACTGGTCGCACGAATCATGGCGGAACGGCTGGGCAAGGAGCTGGGGCGCACGGTCATCGTCGAAAACAAGCCGGGCGCGAACGGAGCGATCGGCGCTGTGAGCGTGGTGCGCTCCCCGCCGGACGGCAACACGGTCTGGCTGACCAGCGTGGGCGCCGCCGCCATCAACCCTGCGCTCTACAAGAGCTTGCCCTATGACATGCAACGCGATTTCGCGCCCGTTGCCGTGGTCGTCAACAACGTCGAACTGCTGGTCGCGAATCAGGACGAACCTTCGAAGGATGCCGCCGAGTTCGTGGCGGCCACGAAAAGCCGCCCCAACCCCACCGCCATCGCGTCGTCCGGCATCGGAAGCATTCCGCACCTGGCCATCGAGCAGTTGAAGGACGCCACTGGTGCCAAGCTCCTGCACGTTCCCTACAAAGGCGGAGCCCTCGCCATCACCGACCTGATGGGCGGGCAGGTGCGCGGCTTCTTCGGTGATGTGCCGGGGCTGCTCAACTACGTGCAGGGCGGACGTCTCAAGGCACTTGGCGTGGCGTCGCCCAAGCGCCTGCCGTCGTTGCCGGACGTCAAGACCCTGGAGGAGCAAGGCATCAAGGGCGTGGACACGAACAACTGGTACGCCATGTTCGCGCCTGCCAAAACGCCTGCGGCCGTTGTCGACGCACTCAACAAGGCCGTGCGCAACACGCTGGCCGATCCGCAGGTGCGGGAGAAGCTGCTCAAGGCGGGCACCGAGCCCGCGCCATCGACGCCCCAGGCGCTGGCCGCGCTGCTGAAGCACGACACCGACAAATGGGCCAAGCTGATCCAAGACAAGAACATCAGGATCGATCAATGACCATCTCCCACATCCGCGTGCCTTTGGTGCAACCCGGCACGGTGCCCGAACTGGCCGAGGTCGAGTCCCGCATCATGGCGGAGCGCGGTCGCGTCTCCCTGCTCTACCAGGTGCTGCTCAACAGCGGCCCGATCGCTTCGGGCTGGGAGCGCCTGCTCACGGCCGTGCGCAACCAGACCGGCGTGCCGGCGGATCTGCGCGAACTGATCATTCTTCGCGTCGCCGTACTCAACGGCGCGAGCTTCGAGTTCGACGCGCATGTGCCCCACGCACAGAAGGCCGGCGTCGGCAGCGAGAAGATCGCGGCCGTTCGCGACGAGGCATTGCCGGACGTCTTCACGCCGATGGAACGCCTGGTGCTGGAACTCACCGACACCATGACCCGGCAGATCGTCGTGCCGCAGGCCCTCATGACGCAGGTGCAGCAGCACTTCGATGCCAGGGGCGTCGTGGAGCTCGTGGCGACGGTGGCGGCCTACAACATGGTGTCACGGCTGCTCGTGGCACTGAACGTCGCGCACTGAAACGAAACGAGCGATGCAAGACCTTTGGCTGCTCAAGCTGGACGCACCTGCTGCATCCAACGAATTGCTCATGGCCGAACTTCATCGGCTCCATCCGGAAGCCCGGCCCTGGCAGGCCGTGGACGACGGCGCGATCTACCTCTACCTGCCGGGCGACGCATTGCCGATCGACGCACTCCCGCGCGGCGGCTCCGGGTGGCATCGCCTTGTCTGCACACAGGAGATAGCGGGCGCTTCGCAAGGCCGGGCCGCCCCGTTCCACTACGTTGTGGAGACAGACGTACTTCCGGAATTCGAGGAAGAACTCAACGCCTGGTATGCGCAGGAGCATCTGCCCGGGCTGGCCGCGGTCAAGGGAACGGTGCGGGCCTCGCGCTACGTCGTTGCTTTCGGCTCTCCCCGGTACTACGCCTGCTACGACCTCGAAAGCCCGGACGCACTCGACAGCCCGGCATGGCTGGCGGTGCGCGCAACGGCATGGAGCTCACGCGTTCGACCGGCATTTCGCAATGCGCGAAGGACAATGTTCTTCAAGCGCTGAACACCATCGGCGCATGTTCGATCACTAGGCGGCATGAAGTGTTCGTGCCGCTGCGGCATGGGCCTCGCGCAGTTTCGATCTTCTATTTTCGATGGTTTCCGCGAGGAACGCCGCATCACCGGCTACGCCCGAGAAGCGCCCCGACCCCCAAGTGTGCAGCCACGGCAGGCCCAGGAAGTACAGGCCCGGTTCGTTCGTCACCCCGCGCAGGTGCACCGGCGCACCGCGCCCGTTGAACACCGGCGCATCGACCCACGCGAAGTCCGGCGAGAAGCCGATGCACCATACGACGCTGCCGATGCCCGCCGCCGCAAGGTCGAGCCGCGTGCGTTCTTGCGTCGGCTCCCACACGGGCGTGTAGACCGAAGGCGGTGGCGCCTCGATGCCCTTCGCCGCAATGTGTTTGTCGATCGACGCGTTGATGCGGTTGTAGGTGTCGTCCGCCGCATCGAGGTTGTCGCGCAGGTTGGGCTGCAGCTCGAAGTTTCCGCTGTCGAAGCCGCTCAGCACCCCATACAGCTCCATGCCTTCGAGCGCAAAGCGCCGCAGGTCGATGTCGCGCCCGCCGTCGCGGCCGGTCACGTAGTGGTTGGTGTTGTCGCGCACGCCTTCGCGCAGCGGATGCTCGGTGACGGGCATCTCGTAGTACTTCATGTCGGCGAGCCAGTCGACCACCTCGCGGCCGCGGTAGAAGCGCGCGCAGCGCGGCGCGTGGCCTGTGGCCAGGTGAACCTTGCGGCCGGCCAGGTGCAGGTCTTCGGCAATCTGCGCGCCCGACTGGCCGCAGCCCACCACCAGCACCGCGCCCTCGGGCAGCTGCGCCGGGTTGCGGTACTGCGCCGAGTGGAACTGCGCCACACCCGCAGGCAGCTTCTCGGCGAGGCGCGGCACGATGGGGCGGTGGTAGCCGCCCGAGGCCACGACCACCTGGTCGGCGGTGTAGAGGCCGGCGTCGGTCTGCACGTTGAAGCGCTCGCGTTCTCCATCGCGCGAGACGCGCTCGACCGTCACGCCCTCGATGGCCGGTGCCTTCACATGATCGACGAAGCCTGCGAGCCATTCGTTGATCTGGTCCTTGACCATGAAGCCGTGCGGATCGCTGCCGAGGTAGCTCCATCCCGGCAGCTGGCACTGCCAGTTGGGCGTGACGAGGCAGAACGAGTCCCAGCGCTGCGTGCGCCAGGTGTGCACCAGGCTGCGCTTCTCGATCACGAGGTGGTCGATGCCGCGCTGCTGCAGGCAGTGGCTCAGCGACAGGCCGGCCTGGCCGCCGCCGACGATGACGACGCTGTAGTGGCTGCGTCCGCTGTAGGGGTGTGACATGGGGTGCTTCTTTCTCTCTGGGGATGGGGTCGTCAGTCGAAGGCGACGACGGTGACCTGCGCGCCGGCGGTTTCCGCGAAGCGCTCAGCGATGTGTTCGATCTCCGCGAGCTGGTCCATCGCCTGCGAGCACGCGAAGCCGTACTTCGCGCGCACGCGCTCGCTGGCGAGGCCCAATGCCTCGCGCGCGTGCTGCATGAACTCGCCGAGGGCATAGGGCTCGCCGGGCACGAGGTGTTCGCGCACCACGCTGGAGGGCGAGTAGCAGCGGGTCTCGCTGGCGTCGGGCCAGCGCACGCGGAAGTGCGTCACCGGCATGCGGCGGCCTCCAGTCGAATGGCGGGTGGCTGGATGAAGGCGTCGCTGCCGAAGTCCCACAGCAGGGCTTCTTCTCCACCGGCACGCAGGTGCACCTGCCGCGTGGCGTCGACCTCGCCGATCACGCCGCAGGCGATGTCGCGCGCGGCGAAGCGCGCCAGTACCGGGCCCGCCTGCGCAGGCGCGACGCTCAGCACGAAGCCGTAGCTCGGAAACGAGGACAGCCAGCGCATCAGCGGCACGCCCGCGGGCCTGGGCAGTGCGTCGAGCTCGATGCGCGCGCCCACGCCCGAGCACTCCAGCAGCATCATGGCCGTGCCCACCGCGCCCGCCATGCTGATGTCCTTGGCTGCACGGCACAGGCCTTCTTCGGCCAGCGCGGGCAGCACTTCGAGGTCGGCGCGCAGGCGCGCGGCGGGCGCGGCGGTCGATGCGTTCCAGTAGGGAAAGGGCTCCTCGTAGGCGCCGCGCAGGTCGGCCGCCATCACGAGCAGGTCGCCGGGCTTCGCATCGAAGCTGCTGAGCAGACTGCGCGCATGGCCGAGGATCGCGACCGCGAGCTGCGGCCGCTCGCTGCGGTTGTTGCTGTGGCCGCCGACGATGGGCACGCCGTAGCGCACAGCCGCCTCGGCCAGCCCGCGCAGAACATCGTCCGCAGGGCTCATGCCGGTGCTCCACAGTGCATCGACCACGGCGGTCGGCCGACCGCCCATGGCGTAGATGTCGCTCACGTTGACCATCACACCGCAGTAGCCCGCGAACCACGGCATGCGCACGATGAAGTCCTCGACCAGCCCCTCGATGGCGAACAGCAGGTAGCCGCCGTGACCGTCGGGAATGGCGGCGCAGTCGTCGCCGATGGGCACGGCCTGCGCGAGCGCCGCGTGGCCGCCCGGAAGCGCCCGACCGAGGGCGGAGACCACATCGCTGATGTCGCGCTTGTGGGCGAAGCCGCGCGTGGCGCGAAGGGCTTCGGCGATTTCGTGGACGTTGTCGGTCATGGCAGCACCTTGGAGCGCGTGACGAAACCGCTCACGGGGTCGTGGCAGGGCGGGTACCAGCCGAGCTCGGCCTGCATGCGTGCATGCGGGCGGCCGTGCACGCCGGTTTCTTCGAGCAGTTGCCAGCCCAGCTTGCGAAAGAGCGGCACGTTCTGCATCTGCACCTGCGCGAAGAAGCGCTTGCAGCCAAGCGCGTTGGCGCGCGAAACCGCCAGGCGGATCAGCGTCACGCCCAGGTGGCCCTGGCTGCGGAACGCGGGATGCACGGCAAGGCGTGAGCCCCACCATTCGCCATCTGCCTCCCCGCGGTGGATGCGCACCGTGCCCACCACCTGCTCCGGCATGCCCGCCGCGCAGGACATCGCCACCAGCAGTTGCGCGTGGTCGTCGATGGCATCGCGGTCGTCGCGCACGAAGATGCCCTGCTCGATGCAGAACACCGCCCGGCGCAGCCCCATCGCTTCGTCGCGCTCCCACTGCTGCGCCGCCTCGCGCACCAGGTACTCGACCGGCGCGTAGTGCAGGTCGAGCTCGCTCAGGTCGTCGATGCACAGCATGGTCAGCTTTCGTAGACGGACAGCGACGAGCACGCGCCGCACTTGCCGCAGCCGGCCTTGATGTCGGCCGAGCGCAGGCCCGCCGCCACCACGCGCTCGCCCAGCGGCGCGAGCAGCGACTTCATGAACTCGGGCGTGGGCGCCGGATGGTCTTCGAGCGGCGTGCCGCTGATCGGCACGAAGGGCACGACGAAGGGGTACACGCCGCGCGCGAGCAACTGGTCGCAGGTGTCGAGGATGGCTTCGCGCGTATCGCCCAACCCCGCCAGGATGTAGGTGCTGACCTGCCCGCGTCCGAACACGCCCACGGCCGCCTCGAAGGCGCTCATGTAGCGCGAGACGGGCACGCTCGCCTTGCCCGGCATGAGGCGTTCGCGAACCTCGGGCGTCACCACTTCCAGGTGCATGCCCAGCGTGTCGATGCCGGCCGCCTTCATGCGGTGGAACCACTGGTCGTCGTCGGGCGGCTCGCACTGGCCCTGGATGGGAATATCCACCGCGGCCCTGATGGCGAAGGCGCTCTCGCAGAGGATGGCGGCGCCGCGGTCGGTGGCGTTGGGCGTGCCGGTGGTCATCACCATGTGCTTCACGCCGTCGAGCAGCACGGCGGCGCGCGCCACCTCGGCGAGTTGCTCGGGCGTCTTGCGCGCTACCGTGCGGCCGGCCGCGAGCGACTGGCCGATCGCGCAGAACTTGCAGCTCTTTTTCCGGCTCTCGTAGCGGATGCAGGTCTGCAACACCGTGGTGGCGAGCACGTCGCTGCCGTGCAGCGTGGCGATGTGCGAATAGGGCACGCCGTCGAAGGTCTGCATCGCGTAGAAGCGCGGCTGCTTCGGAAAGCTGATGCTGGCAATGGGAATGCTGCCGCGCATCACGCGGCTCATGCCCTGCGCGTCGGGCGCCTCGGCGGTGAAGGGCGAGTGCCAGGCCGTGGAGGTATGGACCGGCACCATGATCGTGTGGCCGTCCACCGTCACGGCCTTGTGGTCCGAGGGGCCCGCGCCGCCGCGGCGGCTCGCAACGCCCGCCGAAGGATCAACCAGCCGCAACCCGAAGGACTGGAGCTCGGTCATCAGTTGCCGGCTGTCTTGCTGTGTCGTCGTGGTGGTCATGGTCGGAGCTCCGTTGAACAAAGGGTTGCGTGAGATGCATCGGCACGGTGGTTTGCGCCGGCCGGTCGTTGATGGCGAGCGACAGCAGTTCGGGCCGCGCATAGTGGCCGACCGAATCCATCATTCGCTTGCGCTTGGCGATGAGCGCCATGTCGAGGTCGGCCACCACCATGCCCTCTCCCTCGGTGAGCGGCGGCGCGAGGTGCTTGCCCTCGGGCGAGACGATGGCGGTGTGGCAGCCGCCGCGCAACGCCTTCTGCAGGTTGGCGTCGGGCGTGACCGAGCGGATCTGCTCGTCGCTGAGCCAGCCGGTGGCGTTGACCACGAAGCAGCCCGACTCCAGCGCGTGGTGGCGGATGGTCACTTCCATCTGCTCCGCGAAGATCGGGCCGACCAGCGAGCCGGGGAACTGCGCGCAGTGAATCTCCTCGTGCTGCGCCATCAGCGCGTAGCGCGCGAGCGGGTTGTAGTGCTCCCAGCAGGCCAGCGCGCCGACGCGACCCACTGCGGTGTCGACCACCTTCAGCCCCGCGCCGTCTCCCATGCCCCAGACCATGCGCTCGTGGTACGTGGGCGTGATCTTGCGGCGCTTGAGCGCGAGCGTGCCGTCGGCATCGAACACCAGCTGCGTGTTGTAGAGGCTGCCGTGGTCGCGCTCGTTCACGCCGAGCACCACGACCATGCCGTGATGGCGCGCGCGCTCGGCCACGGCCTGCGTGACCGGGCCCGGCACGACCACCGCGCGTTCAGCCAGCCGCAGGTGCGGCGCACCCTGCAGCACCGGCGGCAGCACGAAGCTGAAGTAGGGGTAGTAGGGCACGAAGGTCTCTGGAAAGACCGCGAGCTGCGCGCCCTTGGATGCGGCCTCGTCGATGGCGCTGCACACCCGGTCGAGCGTGCCGTCGGGCCGGTCGAGGTCGGGCGCGATCTGGATCGCCGCGGCACGCACGATGCGGGATGTGGAAGCCATCGCCGGTGCCCTGCCCTACAGCGTCCAGGTGTCGAGGATGACCGCGCCGGCCTTCTTGTGCAGCAGCACCAGGTCCAGCACGTCCAGCGGGTTGATCGGCGTGATGCCTTCGATCAGCGCCCCTTCGCCGTGGCCGTACAGCGCCTGCAGCGCGAAGCGGCAGGCGTAGACCTTGCCGCCTTCTTCCATGAACTTGCTGATCTGCTTGTTGAAGTTCTGGTGGCCCGGGAAGGCCTCGTCGCCCAGCGTGGGAAAGCCGCGCTGCACGCCCAGCGTCACGCCGGGGCCGTACAGCAGCACCGAGGTTTCGTAGCCCTTGCGGCGCAGGCGCGTGGCCTGCAGCAGGTTCACGAAGCCGATGGAACCTTCGAAGGCGACCGTGTGGAAGGTGACGAGCGCCTTCTCGCCGGGGTCGGCCTTGACGTCTTCGAACACCTTCTCTTCGTAGTCGACGAGGTACTCGCCTTTCTCGTTGCGGGGGCGGGTGACTTTGGGCATGGGGTACTCCGGTTGAGGGGTTGAACGCAGGTCTTGCGTGCCTTTCTCTTTGCAGGCGATGTGCCAGCGTGCGGCCGGGTGCGTGCGATCAACTCGCGATCAATGCGCAGCGGTGCGCCTTGCGTGCGGATAAAAAATTTCGGAAGGTCGCAAAGACGGGCACGCACAGAGGCTGCCGGCCTGTTTCCGCACCGCGACGACGCATCCGCCATGCGATCAATGCACCCGATCAATGAGGTTGATCGCACCCGATCGAAGCATTCGGCGCCTCCGGGGCGGGCGCGATTCCTGCGTGCTTGATCGGTGGCCCGATGCAATCAATGGATGCAATCAACTTCGACGATCCGCCCCATGCCCACGATCACCACCCACTGGCGCAAGCAGCTGCGCAACAGCGACCGGCCGGCCTACCTGCTGCTGGCCGATCTGATCGCCGACGACATCAAGACAGGCCGCCTTGGCGTGCGCGACCGCCTGCCTACGTTGCGCGAGCTCGCGGCCGACCTGGATCTCAACTACACGACGGTGGCGCGCGGCTATGCCGAGGCGCGCAAGCGCGGCCTGATCGACTCGCGCGCCGGCACCGGCACCTTCATCCGCTCCGGCAGCCCCAGCCTGCGGCTGCGTGGCGGCAGCGGCGCCGAGATGACGATGAACATGCCGCCAGAGCCCGACGACGCGCACCTGATGGCGCGGCTGCACGAGAGCGCGAGCCGTGCCTTCGCCGAGATCGACTTCCACGACCTGCTGCGCTACCAGGACTTCGGCGGCACCGCGCACGACCGCGAAGTGGCCTTGCAATGGCTGCGACCCTTCGTGCCGCATGCGAGCGTGGACCGCATCCTGGTGTGCCCCGGCATCCACGGCGTGCTCACGGCGCTGTTCTCGCAGCTCGCGCGGCCGGGCGAGCTGATCTGCGTGGAGTCGCTCACCTACCCGGGCGTGAAGGCCATCGCGGCGCAACTGGGCGTGCAGCTGCATGCGCTGCAGCTGGACGACGACGGCCCCATCGCCGATGCCTTCGAGCATGCCTGCAAGACGCTCAAGCCCAAGGCGCTGTATTGCAACCCGACGCTGCTGAATCCGACCGCCGGCACCGTGTCGCGCGCACGGCGGGAAGCGTTGGCCGACGTGGCGCCGCGCTATGCCATTCCGATCATCGAGGACGACGCCTACGGCATGCTGCCGCGCCAGACGCCGGGTACCATCGCCACGCTTGCCCCCGCGCTCACTTACTACGTGAGCGGGTTCTCCAAATGTTTCGGCGCGGGGCTGCGCAGCGCGTATGTGTGTTCACCGACGGTGGTGCAGTCGCAGCGCCTCGCGGGCGCGATGCGCGCCACCACCGTGATGGCCTCGCCGATCACCAATGCGCTGACCACGCTGTGGGTGGAAGACGGAACGACCGAGGCGATGCTGCAGGCGGTGCGCGCCGAATCGGGGGCGCGGCAACTGCTCGCGACGCGCCATCTGGGCGACAGCGGGTTGCAGGCACACCCTGAGGGCTTTCATGCATGGCTGCCGCTCACACCGGGCTGGAGCCCGGTGGAGTTCGCGTCCTACCTGCGCACCCAGAACGTGGGCGTGGTGGCGAGCGCAGCATTTTCGACGGATGGCGATCCGCCAGATGCGGTGCGCATTTGCCTGGGCGGGCCGATGTCGCGGGAGCAGTGCGATCAGGCGCTGAGGCTCATCGCCGACACGCTGGCGCATCCGCTGCATCCGCACTCGACATTGCAGAAGCGCGGTTAGCCGATCACACGGAGAGCGAGGTCGAGGCGTCGGCAGAACGGATGGCGTGATGGCACGATCTGCTGTAGCGACTCGCACAACCGCAGTCTGCTTCGTGCAAGACCCCCATTGCAGCACCGGCGCGAGGGGCACGCGGCCTAGACTTTTGGACATCCACAAGTCCGACCTCAGCCCCTTTTCCAAAGGACCAACTCCGTGAACTCCTCCATCGTCGAACGCCTCCGGAGCACTGGCCGTCTGGACCGCATGTTCATCGACGGCGAGTGGGTGCTGCCCCAGGGGCAGGCTCGCGCCTCCGTCATCGACCCGTCGACCGAGGAACCCGTTGCGGAGATCGCGCTGGGAACTGCGCAGGACGTCGATGCGGCGGTGGCTGCGGCGCGGCGTGCCTTCGCCGCCTGGTCCGTGAGCTCCGTCCGGAGCAGGGTCTTGCTTCTCGACCGTGTCCACGCCCTGATCCTCGAACGAGCAGAGTCGTTCGCCCAGGTGATCTCGCAGGAGATGGGCGCTGCCATCGGCTTTGCGCGCAGCACACAGGTGCCGGTCGCGGCGCAGCACATCCGCGTGGCCCGGGACAATCTGGCCAGCTATCCGTTTCTCACCCATCGGGGGGACGTGGCCATCATGCGCGAGGCCATCGGCGTGTGCGGCCTGATCACTCCCTGGAACTGGCCGCTCTACCAGATCACCGCCAAGGTCGGGCCGGCCTTGGCGGCGGGATGCACGCTGGTCCTGAAGCCCAGCGAACTGTCGCCGCTGAGCGCCCTGCTCTTTGCGCAGGTGATGCAAGACGCCGGCATCCCGCCGGGCGTTTTCAACCTGGTGAGCGGCACTGGGCCGGAGGTCGGCGCCGCGCTGTCGGCGCATCCGGACGTGGACATGATCTCGATCACCGGCTCGACCAGGGCCGGCGTCCTGGTGGCCCAGGCGGCCGCCCCGACGGTGAAGCGCGTGGCTCAGGAACTCGGCGGGAAATCGCCCAACGTGATCCTGCCGGACGCGGACCTGGTGCGAGCCGTGCCAGCAGGTGTGGCGGCCGCCTTGCGCAACGTCGGCCAGTCGTGCAGCGCGCCGACGCGCATGATCGTGCCGCGTGAGCACCTCCAGGAGGTCGAACGCATCGCGCACGAAGCGGCGTCCAGCTTCGTCGTGGGCGATCCGCGCGCCGAGCAGACCACGCACGGCCCTGTGGCGAATCGCGCCCAGTTCAATCGGGTGCAGGAAATGATCGGCATCGGAATCGCCGAAGGCGCGCGGCTCGTTTGCGGCGGCCTCGGCCGGCCCGAGGCCTTGAGCCGCGGTTTCTACTGCCGCCCGACCATCTTCTCCGCGGTGCATCCGCGGATGCAGATCGCGCAAGAGGAGATCTTCGGGCCGGTACTCGCGATCATTCCGTACGACAGCGTCGACGAGGCCGTGGAGATTGCCAACGGCACCGTCTACGGCCTGGGCGCTCACGTTCAGGGGCAGGACCTTGCAGCGGCACGCGCCGTCGCGGCGCGCATCCGCTCCGGGCAGGTGCACATCAACTATCCGGCCTGGAGCCCCCATGCACCCTTCGGCGGATACAAGCGCTCGGGGAACGGCCGCGAATACGGCATCGAAGGTCTCGAGGAATACCTGGAAACCAAAGCCATTCTTGGCTTCCAGGAAAGCAGCGAAAGCGTCCGGGCTTGAATCGACGAGCGAGATTCATCATGTCCCCTCCGCTGCACCATCTCAACACTTCCTCCAAGCCGCCGGCCTCCGCTGACGTCGTCGTGATCGGCGGCGGCATCATCGGCGTCTTTACCGCCTACTACCTGGCCAAGCGCGGTGTATCGGTCGCCCTGGTCGAAAAGGGAAGGATCGGCGCCGAGCAATCGAGCCGCAACTGGGGCTGGTGCCGGCAGCAGAACCGGGACGCTCGCGAACTGCCGATGGCGAGCAAGAGCCTTGATCTCTGGGAACGGTTTGCCGCTGAAAGCGGGGAAGACACGGGCTTCCATCGCTGCGGGCTCCTGTATCTCAGCAACGACGAGGCCGAGCTGTCCCGCTGGTCCAACTGGCGCGATTTTGCGAAGACCGCCGACGTGGCGACCCACGTGCTCGGCAGCCGCGAGGCCGCCGAGCGCGGCCGAGCGACCGGCCGCGCCTGGAAAGGCGGCGTCTTCTCGCCCAGCGACGGCACCGCTGATCCTGGCAAGGCTGCGCCCGCCGTGGCCGCTGCGCTCATCAAGCTTGGCGGCAGCGTCAACCAGAACTGCGCGGCCCGCGGCATCGAGACGGAAGGCGGGCGGGTCAGCGGCGTCATCACCGAAGCCGGGGTCATCAGGACCAGGACGGCCGTGCTGGCCGGGGGCGCGTGGGCCTCCTCGTTCTGCCGCCAGCTCGGCATCCGTTTTCCGCAGGCCTCGATCCGGCAATCCATCCTCAGCGTGTCTCCCGTGGAGCACCGCCTTCCGGATGCCCTGTTTACCTCAGGCGTCTCCGTGACGCGCCGCAACGACGGACGCTACGCACTGGCCATCAGCGGCCGCGCACGCGTGGACGTGACACCCCAGTTCATGCGCTTCGCCCCGCAATTCGTGCCCATGTTCGCCAAGCGCTGGCGCAACCTTCTTCCGGGGGGCCTGGAAGGCATTCGCGGTGGCCACGAAACGCTGGGGCGGTGGCGACTCGATGCGCCGACGCCGATGGAGCGGGTGCGCATCCTCGATCCGAAGCCATGTTTGTCCACGATCAGGGAGACCCACCGACGCGCCGTCGAGCTCCTGCCCGAACTGCGCGAAGCAAGGATCACGCACGCCTGGGCCGGCTTCGTCGACAGCACGCCGGACGGTGTGCCCGGCATCGGCGAAGTGCCGGGCCTGCCGGGCTTCATCCTGGCTGCGGGCTTTTCCGGACACGGCTTTGGCATCGGCCCCGGGGCCGGCCACCTTGTCGCGGACCTTGCCACCGGTGCCAAACCGATCGTCGATCCCATACCGTACCGGCCCGAGCGGTTCAGCGACTCAGCATGGGGTAAGGTCGCTGATTTCTAGGCCGCGCCTGCGACGCGCCGAACCCTGCCCTGCATCTACGGCATCGCGACAACGGAGATCAAAGGCTCCAGCATCGCGTGCCGGCCGACGACGTGATTGCCTGCCGCTGCCAGGAAGTCACGGCCGGCGAACTGCGCCGATCGTTTGCCCTGGGCTGCCTGGGGCCGAGCCAGGGCAAAGCCTTCACGCGCTGCGGCATAGGCCCCTGCCAGGGCCGCCTTTGCGGCCTCACCGCCACCGAGGTCATCGCACATGAGCGCGGCGTCTCTCCGGCCGAGGTCGGTCACTACCGGATCTGCTCTCCCATCAAGCCGATCACGCTCGAAGAGCCTGCCGCACGTTGATTCCGGCCAGACGCAGACCTGGTCGAGCCGCTCGCCGGCCAACTGGGGCTGCCGGTATTCGTCACGCGACCCTTGTGAAATCGGCTCGGCGACGAAACGTAAGCAGGCCATAGGCTCTCAGCCGAGCCGCCAGCGGCGTCACGAAGCCGCAGACGCATCCCCGAGCAGGCCACGCTGAAGTGCGACACGCACGCCCTCGGCCCGAGACCGGCAATCGAGCGCCGCCAGCGAGTGCCGGACATGCATCTCGACGGTGCGGTGGCTCAGTCCCATCACCCGCGCGATCTCCTTGTCAGTGTGGCCCTGCCCCACCAGGCGCAGCACTTCCCGCTGCCGCGGCGTCAGCCGTGGCGCTGGTGCGCCCGCGCCGTCGACCGTTGCCCCGATTCCCACCGCAGCAGAGGCAAACCCCAGAAACGAATGGATCACGCTCGAGATGCGCGGCCACTCGGGATCGCCCGCGAGCGGCAGATGCAGGCAGCCCTCCAGCGGCATGAATCGCGCACCAGGAATCAGCGCCGCCAGGTGACTGCCTTCGGCGAAGGGCACCACAGGGTCCTGCCGCGCATGCAAGACGAGCGCTGGGCAGGCGATGCGGCACGCAAGGTCCGACACATCGGCTTCGAACGAGAACCGGGTGTACCGCGCCGCGATCGCCGAGGTCATCCGCGAGATCGACGCCCGATCGAGTTCGATGAGCTGCTCGTCATTGGCCTGCGGAACGAGGCGTGAGAGCAATGCCCGCCGGAATGGCACGCTGTAGGCGAGATCGGTGCCGTAGGCCACCTGCATCGTTTCGGCAATCGCCTGGGATTCACGGTCCAGCTCCGGCCCGGCGTTGCGCCGCATCCGTCCGCGCGCGTAGCCGTCCAGCACCACGATGCGCTCCACACGCTCCGGATGCAGCGCCGCAAAGGCGATGACGGGCAGCGCCCCGTGCGTGAGTGACACCAGTGCCACGGGCCCATCGGATGTCGCATTCACGACGGCCGCCATGTCCTCAACGCAGGTCTCCAGGCTCAGGGGCCCGACGAAGCTGCCCGCGGACAGGCCGCAGCCCCTCGGCTCATAGCGCACGAGCCTTGCATGCGGCGCCAGCAGTTCCAGCCAGTGGCGCGAGTCGATCGACGGGGCATCGAGGTGGTCGCCAACGTGCAGTGTGGCCATGACCACCGTGCGTGGTCCGGCGCCATACGTGGCCCTGGCCAAGCGGGTGCCATCACGACTGCTGCAGAAGCTGATGTCCGGAACCCAATGCATGGCAGGTCGTACGCCGCAAATAGCGACATATTACCGACCAGAATGGCTCCGGCAGGACTCCGCTCGCCAACGCGGCCGGACGCGCGGGAATGCGCCCCCGTCAGTCCAGCGGCGCGAGCCGCACCCGCAGCGAGCGCGGGCGCATCGTGAACGCAAAGTGCTCGCCGTCGCGCTCCTGTGGTGCATCGAGCTCCTCGACGCGGAAGTTGCGCAGCAGCATGGCTGCGGCCATGCGAATCTCCAGCAGGGCGAGCTGGCGACCCGGACAGATGCGGGGACCGCCGCCGAACGGCACGCTTATGCGCCGGATCGACGCGCCCTGGACAGCGTTCGCTTCATGCGCTGCCTCCTGCAGCCAGCGCTCCGGAGCGAAGCGCGCCGCGTCCGGCCAGCGGTGCACGTCGACCGCGGCCGGCCGGACCAGGCACATCACGACTGTCCCCGCGGGAATCTCGATGCCGTCCACCACCGTGGGTTGCACGGCCTGGTGCCCCTGCACCGGCGCGACCGGCTTGAGCCGCATGGTCTCGTGCGCGCAGGCATCCAAGTATCCGAGCTGCTCGATCTGTGCGTAGGCGATCGGGAACGAAGCATCACCGACCGCCTGCTTCACCTCCTCATGCGCCCGCTGCCAGGCGCCGGGCTCGCGCGCGAGCAGCCGGACCATCCAGGCGAGGGAATGGGCGGTGGTGTCCTCACCGGCCAGCAAAATGGTGAGGACGTTGCCGGCGACATCGCGATCAGTGAACCGGCTCCCCTCATGATCGCGCGCGCAGACCAGGGACTCGATAAGGTTCGTCGGATGCTCGCGCCGGTCCGGTTCGTCGGCCAAGCGCTGACGCGCCTTGGCGATCAGGCCCGTCACCATCCGATCGAGTTCGCGTGCATGGCGATCGAAGGCGCGGTCGGCGGGAAGCTTCAGGTAGCGCCAGTAAGGGAAGAGCGCGAAGAGGCGTCGCTGGACGGTCGGGAACACCGCGTCCAGGTGCGCCTGGACCGTCGGTCCGCTTTCTTCGATGGTATTGATGTCAATGCCCAGGGCCAGGCCCGCGACGACGTCCACCGTGTACCGCGTGAGGTCGGCCAGCAAGTCGATCTCCTCGCGGCGTGCTGCGGCCCGCCGCCAGCGCTCAAGCAGGCGGCCCGTCACCTGCACCATCGTCGGGAAGTAGCCGCGCAGGTGCGCGGGGTCAAAGGCCCGCATCACCAGCGAGCGCTGCGCGATCCACGCGTCGCCGTTGCTCGCGAACAGACCGGGCGGTCCCATCTCGCTGAACACGTCGACCAGGCGCTTGGAGCGCTGAAACCCCTCCGGACGATCGCGCAGCACGGTCCGGATGGCGTCCGGATCGCTGATCACGACGAAGGTGCGGCTGCCGACGCGAAAGCGGTAACGGTCGCCATACCGGGCCTGCCAGGCTTCCAGGGTCCGGTGTGTGGCGTTCGATTCCAGCTGGAGCGCATTGCCGATCCAGGGCCAACCGCGCGGCCCGGGTAGATCCTCGATGCGCAGGGATGCAGTCGGACAGGCGGGGGCTTCGTGCGAAGCGGAAGCATGGGCAACGGGGCAGCGATCCATGGCGAGCTCCTGGACTGGCAATTGCCTGCAGTCTGCGCCAGACGGCCGTCCCGCATCAGTCGTGCAATTGCCGTAGGCCCTGGAATTGGCTACCGTGAAGCTACGGTATCCATGTCACCGCCCTTGCTGCGCGACCAGATCGCGGCCTTGGCGTGATCCGGTCAGGCAAGGTGCCGGGCGCGCCGCACCGCAGGCCGCAACGCCAGTGGAGGACCGGCAGGCCCGAGAAATTTGCCGTGCGAGGAATCCGCGCAGCGGAGGGGAAATTTGTCGGGCCGGACGGTTGCGGCGATGAAGCCCGAGGCGACGCGAAACGCAGAGAAGCGCCGCCGTGCCCGCGCCAGGATTCGCGACCCGCGGCAGGTTGGTCTTGGCAGACGTGCTTGGCAACCTATGGACGTACCGCAACTGCATTGGATGCGCTGCGAAACAACCGAAAGGCGACCCCCATGCGAACCCAGACCGACATCGAATCGAACGCACTCCAAGGCATGCGAGGCATTCGAGGCATGCCCGGCGGCTACCTCATTTGCACCACGACCTTGCCCTTTGCGCGCCCACTGTCGACGTAAGCCAAAGCTTCGTGGGTGTCCTGAAACGGGAATACCTTGTCGACGACCGGGTGGATGGCACCCGATTCGACGAGCGAAGTGATCTCGCGCAACTGCGCCCCATCGGCCCGCATGAAGACGAACGAGTATTCGCTCCCGATCTTTTTTGCCTTCTTCCTGATGCCGAAACTCAGCAGGCGCAGCACCTGCTGGAGCGGCCAGGCCAGTCCTCGCGCGACGGCGAACGCCGGGGTGGGCGGCCCCGAGATGGAGATGAGATGCCCGCCCGGCTTGAGAACCTGGACGGATTTGTTCAGCTCGTCGCTGCCGAGGCTGTTCAGCACCACGTCGTAGCCGCGAAGCACCGTGGCGAAGTCCTGCTGCTTGTAATCGATGACGACGTCCGCGCCCAGGGATTTCATCCAGGCGATGTTGGCCGTACTCGTGGTCGTGGCCACGAACGCGCCGAGATGCTTGGCAAGCTGAATGGCGATGGTGCCTACGCCGCCGGAGCCGGCATGGATCAGCACCTTCTGCCCCTTTTTCAGCTTGGCGGTCTCGACCAGCGTCTGCCAGGCCGTCAGGGCCACCAGGGGAAGGGATGCGGCCTCGACCATGCCGAGTTTCGCGGGCTTCAACGCCACCGAAGATTCCTTGATGGCAATGAACTCGGCGAAGGTGCCGATGCGATCGTCGTCGGGGCGTGCATAGACCTCGTCACCGGGCTTGAAGTTGCGAACGCGGGGGCCGACGCGCATGACCGTTCCGGCCACGTCGTTGCCCAGGATCAGCGGGAGGCGGTAGGGAAGAATCAGCTTGAATTCGCCGCTCCTGATTTTCGAATCCAGGGGATTGATGCTCGCCGCGTGGATCCGGATCAGGACGTCATCGTCCCGGACCTCGGGGTCGGGCATCTCGCCGATGCGGCCGACTTCCTTCTTTCCGTAACGACCGATGATGAAAGCTTTCATGGGGGGTTTTTTTCAGGTTTTTTGATTGAAGCTGGTCGCCGAGGATGCCGACGTTCAGTCATTGAGGAAGGCCAGCGCCTTGGGCACGAACTCGCCGTGGTACTGGAAAATCCCCCCATGCCCGGCGTCCTTGTAGCTGACCAGTTGCGAGCCGGGAATGCGCTCCGACATCGTCGATGCCTTTGCCGCCTGCCGGCCCCGTGCCGGTCAGGATGAGTCGGCGCACCAGCCCGGGTGCTTTCAGCACGATGTCCTGCGCCACGAATCCTCCGAGGGAGAAGCCAAGCAGGTCGATCTTCTCGAAACCCAGCGCGTGGATCAGTGCGGTCGCATCTCGTGCCGTCGCATCGATGGTCACGGGTGCCGTTCCGCCTGAAGCGCCGATACCCCGGTAGTCGATGGCGATGATGCGATGCCGGCGGGAAAGCCCATCGACGATACGCGGGTCGAAATTGTCGAGGACCGCGCCCCAGTGGTTGAGCAGGACCAGCGGCACGCCGCTGCGCGGCCCCAGATCGCGGTACGCGAACGCAGTCCCGTCGACATCGATCGATTGGGTGGGGGTCTCGATATAGGGCATGCGCGATCCTGGGTGCCGGTCGGTCGGGGTCAACGTCATCGTCATCGCGTTGGCGGTCAGGCGTTCACATCGACGATGGTGCGCCCCTGAACCTTCCCCGCGAGGACTTGGCTGGCGATTTCAGGAACCCCTGCCAGGCCAATCACCTTGGTGGTCCGTGCAAGCTTGCCCAGATCCAGGTCGCTGGCCAGGCGCGACCACGCCTGCAGCCGCACAGGCTGCGGCGCATTGACCGAGTCGATGCCGGCGAGGGTGACGTTGCGCAGGATGAACGGCAGCACGGATGCCGGCAGATCCGCGCCCTGTGCGAGGCCGAAGGCCGCGACCACGCCGCGATACCGGGTCTGCGCCAGGACGTTCGCCAGCGTATGGCTGCCGACCGAATCGATGGCCCCGGCCCACCGCTCCTTGGCGATCGGTGCGCCCGCTTCGGACAGGGTGTGGCGGTCGATGACGTCCGCCGCGCCCAGCGCACGCAGGTAGGCGGCTTCGTCGAGTCGGCCGGTCGACGCGATCACGCGATAGCCCAAGCCCGACAACAGCGTGATAGCCACGGAACCGGCGCCGCCATTGGCGCCGGTCACCAGGATGTCTCCACGCTCGGGCGTCAGGCCCCCATGCTCCAGTGCGAGCACGGACAGCATGGCGGTGAACCCGGCGGTGCCGATGGCCATGGCATCCCGGGTCGAAAAGACCTCCGGAATCTTGACCAGCCAATCACCGCTCACCCGCGCCTTCTGCGCGAAGCCACCATGGTGCATCTGACTCAGTCCCCAGCCGGTCGCCAGCACACGGTCGCCGGCGACGAGGCCGGGATAGCTCGACGACTCGACGACACCGGCAAAGTCGATACCCGGAATCAGCGGAAACTGGCGAATGACCGGTGACCGGCCACTGAGCGCCATCGCGTCCTTGTAGTTCACCGTCGAGTACTCGACCGCGACGGTGACGTCGCCCGGCATCAGATCCTCTTCCTTGAAGTCGACCAGGCTGGTTGATATGGTGTCGCCGGTCTTGCTGGCGAGCAGTGCCTTGAATGTCATGTGCTGTCCGTTCCGTTCTGAGCTGTTTGCGGTTTCAGGCGGCGGCTCGATAGCGCTCTGCCACATGCGCCTGCCGGATGTCTGCGATCAGGGTCTGCCGTGCCGCGTTCAGCACTTCCCAGCGCGCGGCATCATGCAGCGGCGGGATGGTCACGAGTTCGCGGCGGTCGAATCCGACCAGTGCGGCATCTACCAGCTCTTCCACTCCCATCAGATCAGGCATCGCGCTGCTGTCGATGCCCGCGCGCTCCCAGATCTCGGTACGGGTTCCGGCTGGCAACACCGCCTGCACATAGACACCCTTGGGCGCGAGCTCCAGGCTCAGCCCCTGGGACAGGAACAGCACGAAGGCCTTGGTCGCACCGTAGACCGACATGCCGAACTCGGGCGCCAGGCCGACCACCGAGCCGATGTTGACGATCGCGCCTTTGCCAGCCTGCGCCAGGCGCGGGGCGATGGCGCTCGCCAGCCTGACGAGTGCGGTGGTGTTGAGGCTGACCAGGCGGGCGACATCGTCTGTCGATTGGTCGATGAAGTGACCGGACAGCGCGGCCCCGGCGTTGTTGATCAGGATTTCGATCTTGGCGTCCTCGCGCAGGCGCATCTCGACTGCGGCCAGATCGCCGGGCTGGGTCAGGTCGGCCGGGAGGGTATCGACGGCAGCGCCGGTTTCCTCGCGCAGCCGCGCAGCGAGCGTTTCCAGCCGCGCCTTGTCGCGTGCCACCAGCACAAGGTCGTGGCCGCGGCGTGCGAAGCGGTCGGCATAGATGGCGCCAATGCCGGTCGAGGCGCCCGTGATGAGAACAGTGGAGCGGGAGGCCATGTGTTTTCTCTTGATCGAAAAGGTCGTTGGAGTTGATTTAATGATGTCGATCATCATCTTTATTGTCAAGGGATTTGATGATGATCGACATCAATGTATATTCATAACTTCACTGATGGCACATCTAGAGAGATCCTGGACATGAAGGTCACCAAAGCGCAGGCGCAGGCGAACCGGGCACACATCGTCGAGACGGCCTCCACGCTGTTTCGCGAGCGAGGCTATGACGGGGTAGGGATTGCGGACTTGATGGCGGGTGCAGGATTCACCCATGGTGGCTTCTATAAGCACTTCGGGTCCAAGGCCGACCTGATGGCAGAGGCGGCAACATGCGGTTTTGCGCAGACGGCGGCCAAGGCCGAAGGCGTCGATGCGATGGAGTTCGTCAAGCACTACTTGTCCCGTGAGCACCGCGATGCTCCTGGTGACGGTTGCACGATGGCCGCACTATGCGGAGATGCCGCGCGTCAGACGGAGTCGATCAAGACGGCTTTTGCGGCCGGCGTTGAAAGCTTGCTGGCGAACCTGGCAAACCAATGCGGCGCGACAGAGGAAGGCAATCAGGGCGGCGACGCGCGTGCCATGCAGATCGACGTCATTGCACAGGTAATCGGCGCAATAGTGCTGTCACGGGCGTGTCCTGACGACTCACCACTCGCCGATGAAATTCTGGATGTCTGCCGCACTGCAGTCCTGTCGAGGCTTTCCTCGCCGACCCTTGGCGCCTCCCTTGCCCAGATCAGCTAGTGCAGACTCATGAAGATGAGGAGTCGAAGGCTGGACAACCATGGGCACGATGCGTCAAGGCATTGCGAAAAGTGACCCTTTGGGGGTGCGGACGAAAACTTGGACTACCAGGAGGTAGTTCGTGTATTCCTACGAAGACAGGGTTCTAGCGGTCGAGCTCTACATCAAGCTCGGTAAACGCTTCAGAGCGACCATTCGTCAGCTGGGTTACCCAACAAAGAATGCCTTGTAGACGCCGCTAGCGCGCGCACCCTCCTGCATCGATCGGTAGGTCTTGCCGGTCTGGTCTTGCAGAGACTTCCCCGCAGTCGCCAGTTCGCGGTCGCGCAAGGTGGACAGCAGGTTACGCGAGAACACCATGCGTCGGCCTCGGCGTTCGGCCAGTCCCTGCTCGACGAGGAAGTCTGCGCGGCCGCGCATCGCCTCGCGTACCTGCGCGCCAAAGCCCTGCGCTGCCACCCCACTGCCCTCCACGATCAATTGCCTGTCCAGCCAAGTCGCGCCCACGGCGCGTACCTGCTGGTCGATGGGAAGGTGCGACCGCAATTCGATGGTCGGACCCGCCCCCCTCTGTGCTTCAAGCCGTTGGACCTTCTGTACCAGGTCCTGCGGCACCTGCCAGACGCCGTCGGCCACGTGCGCCGCGACACCAACGCGACGCAGTGCCTCGAGCCGGCGCACATGAACATCGACCGTGGCCTGCGGATCGCGGTCTGCTGCCTGCTCTAGTCGGGCCAGATGGTCGGCGGTCTTGTAGATGCCAGCCTGGGCGATGGCCGCAATGGAGCGGTCCACGGCCCTCCCCCGCTCCGGCGGCTTTGCTTCCACAATGCCGCCCACCGGCAGCGCCGACAAATCGGCACCGGCCGGTAGTTTCAGGTAGTGCGCCCGGCCATCGATGCCGTCGACCACCAGGTAGCCCCGGTCGTGCAGTTCGTCGGGTAGCCCCTTGCCCGCGATACGGCCAATGACAGGGGCGGTCATAGCCCCATCCAACACGTAGTCGCGCTGCTGGCCCTTGAATGCCCGGCGCATGGAGGCCAGCATGTCCTCACGCTCGCCCATTGCGATCAAGGTCCGCGCCATGTCCGGCACCAGCTTCCATCGGTTGGCATCGACCCGCTCGGCCAGCGCCATGGCTTCGAGCCGCTGCAGCCGCGCGCGCAGCAAATTCTGGCGCTGGCGTTCTTCGGGGCGGCCGGTCAGGTCGATGGTGTCCGCCACGGCTTGGCGCAACAATGCCCGATCCAAGCCTGTGAGCCGCTGCTGCGTGACCTCGCGTTGCAGGCTCTGCCGCATCTCTATCTCGGTTCGTGGCCCCAACCACTCGGTGGCGATCTCGCTGGCGCGCATGCGCATGCCCTGGGCGATGTAGTCCGGCGCGATCACTAGGTGTGAAGCTCCAATAGGTT
>NZ_AKIW01000041.1:52-24473 GCF_000282635.1 Variovorax sp. CF313 | reverse complement strand
TCGTGTCGCTACGCCAACCCCTCAAGGGGCAACACCAGCGGCCCGGCAAAGCCGGTTCCGCGGTGTTCCTCGAAAAGGTTTCGCCGCGCTCGCTGGGTCGGCGATTGTGGCATGGGCGGGTTCGCCCTCTCAGGCCTCAGCCAGCCTGCGAAATCACCGTGCGCTCGACCAACCGGTCGTCGCCCAGCACGATCATCGCGAAGAGCATTTCTTCCAGCGTGTTCGCCAGCTTCGTCTTGCGCGCCAGCAGCGGCGTGGCTGCCGGATTGAGCACCAGGAAGTCGGCTTCGCAGCCCGGCTGCAGGTTGCCGACCACGCCGTCGAGCCCCAGCGCGCGCGCCGCGCCGCCGGTGTGGCGCCACCAGAGTTCCGAGGGCGCGATGCTCAGGCCGGCCTTGGTCTGGCCTTCACGGCCGACGTAGTAGGCCGCCATCATGGTGTGGAAGGGGCTGAAGCTGGTGCCGCCGCCCACGTCGCTGGCCAGGCCATAGGGATAGTCCACGCGGTCGGCCGCGCCGAAGTCGAAGAAGCCGCTGCCGAGGAACAGGTTGCTGGTCGGGCTCACGGCCGCGGCCGTCTTCGTCTCGCGCAGCAGCTCGCGGTCGGCCTCGTCGAGGTAGATGCAGTGCGCGTACACGGCGCGCTCGCGCATCAGGCCGAAACCGGCGTACACATCGAGGTAGGAACGCGCCTTCGGATACAGCTCGCGCACCCATTTCACTTCGTCGCGGTTCTCCGCCACGTGCGACTGAATCCAGGTGTCGGCGTACTTCGCGGCCAGTTCGCCCGCGCCGCGCAACTGGGCTTCGGTGCTCGCGGGCGCGAAGCGCGGCGTGATGGCATAGCCCAGGCGGTCGACGTTGTGCCACTTGCGGATCAGTGCCTCGGTATCGATCAGGCTCTGCTCCGTTTCGTCGCGTACCCCGTCGGGCGAGTTGCGGTCCTGCAGCACCTTGCCGGTGATCATGCGCAGGCCGCGGCGCTGGGCGCCTTCGAAGAAGGCGTCGACCGAGGCCACGTGCGAGGTCGCGAAGGTCAGCGAGGTGGTGACGCCGTTGCGCAGCAGTTCGTCGAAGAACACGTCGGCCACTTCGTTCGAATGCGCAGGGTCGGCGAATTTGCTTTCGGCCGGGAAGGTGTAGTTCTCGAGCCAGGGCAGCAACCCCGGCGAGGGCGAACCGATGATGTCGGTCTGCGGAAAGTGGATGTGCATGTCCACGAAGCCCGGCGCGAGGATGCGCCCGGGCAGGTGGGTCGTCTGCGCATCGGGATGGCGCGGCGCGACGGCGGCATGGCTGCCGGCATCGAGCACGCGCTGGCGGCCGGTGCCGTCGGGGGCGACGACCAGCAGCCCGTCTTCATCGAAAACGGGCTGGCCGGCGGCATCGAATCGCAGGAGGGAGGCGCGGTAGGCTTTTTTCATCGTGGGTAGGGAGGGTAATCCAGCCCCGCCGGCCCACGATTTCCACGCGCGTATGAGTGCTATATGCGGAATGCACTCAGCGTGCTGGCAGTGCACGCGACTGGATGTCGAAGGGCACGCCGGTCGGCACAGGCCCGTCGCCGTCCTTGCGCTTGGTCAGCAGCGAATACTTCGACTCGATGAAATAGACGCGGTTGCCCCATACCGCGCCGGACGACGGGTCGTTGAGCCCCGCCACCACCGTCTGCAGGCCGAGCCTTGCACCGTCGACGCGCGCCACGGTGACCTGGCCGCCATAGGGGCCCTCGCCGAAGGCATTGCTTTCGAACAGCACGAGCCGGCCCGGCTTCCAGGCGCGGATCGCGTCGACGTTCTTCAGCACGCGCGGAGCTTCGATGCGCGTGACCTCCCCCGCATTGCCGTCGGCGCCCAGGCCGATGCGCAGCACGTAGGACGCCGCGGCCACGAGACTCACGTAGACATCGCGCCCGCCGTCGATGGCGATGCCGTTCAGCCCCTTGTAGGGCCCCGGGCCGGCCAGCGCCGGGTCTTCCTTCCAGACCGCGAGCGCGGCGGCGCCCGGCGCGAGCTTCAGCACGCGCGGGTGAAAGGAGTCGGTCACGTAGAGGTTGCCGCGCGCGTCCTGGGCGAGGTCGTTGCAGTAGCCGTTGTCGGGCATCGCATAGCTGGCATGCGGTGCGCCGGTGGCCAAGTCGTAGCGCTTGAGCGCGCTCGGCGTCTGCGGCACTGTGGTGAAGCCGCTGTTGCCAGAGCAGATCCACAACGCCCGCCGCTTCGCATCGACCAGCACGCCCTGCCCGTTCGCAAGCCCGTTGGCGCCGGGCTGCACCAGCACTTCGGCCTTCGGGGCGACGCCCGGCTTCAGCCGCGCGACCGCGCCCTCGCGCCAGCTGCCGACGTAGAACGCACCGTCGGGGCCGATGGCGACGCTTTCCGGATACCAGTCGTCGGGCAGGGCCTGTACGGCGGGCGGGGCGGCCGAGGCCGTCGCCGCGACGTACGCAAGCAACGCCCCGAGCAGCAGTGTGCGCGCCCGCGTCATTGCCACACGCGATATACGCGTCCCGTCTGCGGCCCTTCGACACTGCGGATGTAGGCCTGCGCAGCCTTCGCCGCCGACACCGACTCGAAACCCGGAAAGAACGACCCGTACAGCGGCAGCGACTCGGCCAGCACCGTCGGGCTCACCACGTTGATGCGGATGCCGCGCGGCAGTTCGATGGCAGCGCCGCGCACGAAGCCTTCAACCGCCGAGTTGACCGCCGTGGCATTCGCGCCGTGGCGGATCGGCTCGTCCGCCACGATGCCCGTGGTCAGCGTGATCGAGCCGCCGTCGGTCAGCACATGCTGGCCCAGCAGCGCGAGCCGCACCTGGCCGAGCAGCTTGTCCTGCAGGCCGACGTTGAAGTCGGCCGGCCGCATCTCGTTCAGCGGCCCGAAGAACAGCCCGCCCGCCGCCGACACGATGGCATCGACCCGACCGACCGCCGCATACAGCGCCTCGACGCTCGCGTCGCTCGTGATGTCGACCTGGTGATCGCCACGCGTGCGGCCTGCGCGAATCACCTCGTGGTGGCGCTCGGCCAGTGCCTGCACCACCGCACTGCCGATGGCGCCTGTCGCGCCCACAACCAGAACTCTCATGAAAACCTCGCCGGATTGAATGAACAGGCGGCCATTGTTTTGCGAACCATCAATTTGATAAATTGCCGTCCGGTTCGGTCATTCGAAACTTTAGGTTTTCAATATGGACAAGCTGCGCGCCATGGAAGTCTTCGTCGCCACGGTGGATGCGGGCAGCTTCGCTGCGGCCGCGGAGGCGCTCGACCTGTCGGCCGTGATGGTCGGCAAGCACATCCGCGCGCTCGAAGAACAGCTCGGCGCGCGCCTGCTGGAGCGCACCACGCGCCGCCATTCGCTCACGGAAATCGGCGCCGCCTATCTCGAGCGCTGCCGCGACGTGCTCTCCAGCGTGCACATCGCCGACGGCGTGGCCGAGTCGCTGCGCGCCATGCCGCAGGGCGTGCTGCGCGTGACCGCGCCGGTGGCGTATGGCGCGCACCGGCTCACGCCCGTGATCGGCGAGTACATCGCCGCCTATCCGCAGGTGAAAGTGGAGCTGAGCCTCAACGACCGCGTGGTCGATCTCGCGGAGGAAGGCTTCGACTGCGGCATCCGCTCGGGCGCCGCGGTCGACGAACGGCTCATTGCAAGGCCGCTGGCGCTGTCGCGCATGTGCGCGGTGGCCAGCCCCGAATGGGTCGCACGCCACGGGCAACCCAAGCACCCATCCGACCTGGAGGCATTTCCGCTGCTGGGCTTCGCAACCTGGGGACCGGACCATGCATGGCGCTTCACGCGCAAGGGCAAGACGGTGCATGTGCCCGTGCGCGGCCCGCTCACCACCAACAACGGCCAGGCCCTGCTGGCCGCAGCCATGGCCGGCGTAGGCGTGATCGTGCAGGCCGACGCGCTGCTCGGGCCCGCCATCGCCTCGGGCCAGGTGGTGCGGCTGTTGCCCGGATGGGAACTGCCCACGCGGCAGGTGCACATCATGCGGCTGCCGGAAGCGCGGCCGAGTGCCAAGCTGCGGACCTTCGTGGACTTTGTGGTCGAGCGGCTGGGCTGAAGATCCGCGTTCTACTGATAAATGACGTCAGCGGTGACACCTGCGCCGCTTCGCCAGCGCATCAAGACCCTGTTGCGCCGAAGCTCCATCGCCACGGGCAACGCCGTCGGCCCGCAAGCCCGTTAACGGGCCACCCGCCCCTGCACTCCCTCGACCAGCCAGTTCATCTTCAGGATCTGCTCGTCATTGAGCTGCGCGCCCTTGGCAACCACGACGTGGCCCTCGTTGTCGCGCACGTCGGCGGCCACCGCACGAAACGGCTGCAGCTTGCCGGCCGCGATGTCCTTCTGCCGCGCCAGCACCTCGTCCTGCACGGCCTTGGGCACCTTGGTGCCGAAGTCGCCGACGCGGATCATTCCTTCCCTCACGCCGCCCCAGAGGTTGCCGCTCTTCCAACTGCCTTCGAGCACGGCCTTCGCGCGCTGCGTGTAGTAGCCGCCCCACTGGTGCGTGACCGCGACGATCTGCGCGTCGGGCGCGATCTTGCGCATGTCGGAGTGATAGGCAACGGCCATCCTGCCGCGCTCCTGCGCCGCGGCCATCACGGCGGTGGAGCCGGTGTGGAAGGCCACCACGTCGGCGTTCCGGTCGAACAGCGCCATCGCGGCGTCGCGCTCCTTCGGCGGATCGAACCACTCGTTGAGCCACACCACGTGGACCTTCGCAGCCGGATTCACCGAGCGCATGCCGAGCGCGAAGGCGTTGATGCCCTGCAGCACCTCGGGAATCGGGAAGCCCGCGACGTAGCCGGCGATGTTGGTCTTCGTCATGCGGCCGGCCGCGATGCCCGCGAGGTAGCGGCCCTCGTAGTAGCGCGCATTGGCGGTCGCGACGTTGGGCGCGGTCTTGTAGCCGGTGATCGATTCGAACTTCACCTCGGGGAAGTCCTTCGCCACCTTCAGCGTCGGCTCCATGTAGCCGAAGCTCGGCGTGAAGATGAGCGTGTTGCCCTGTTGCGCGAGGTCGCGGATCACGCGCTCGGCGTCGGCGCCTTCGGCCACGTTCTCGACGTAGGTGGTCTGGACCTTGCCGCCCAGCGCCGCATCGACGGCCTTGCGGCCTTCCTCGTGCTGGCGCACCCAGCCGGCATCGGTGACGGGCGTGACGTAGACGAAGCCGATCTTCAGCGGCGCTTTGGGCGACTGCGTCTGCGAAAAGGCGGGAGAAAAGAAAAAACAGGCGGCAGCGCACGCCAGAACGGCGCGGCCAGCGAGGTTTTTGTACATGGTGTTCCTCTACATGGCCCCGGAAAAGCACAACCCGCAGCCGGCCGGGACGCCCGGCTGCGGGGTTCGGATTTTAGTGCGGCCTTCGTGCGGCCGTTTTTCTACTCGAGCTGCACATGCTGGCGCACAGCCTCCAGCAACAGCGTGGCCAGCCGGCTCGCCGGGGCCTCGGAGTGGGCCTGCGCGCGATAGAGCACGAGCGATATCTGCGGCAGCGCCGGCAGGGACAGCGTCGCGCGATCGATGGCGCGTACGTGCGAGGGCAGCCCGAAAGGCGTGCGCACCGTAAGACCCAGTCCGGCCGATGCGGCGGCCCACAGCGCCGCGAGGCTGGCACTGCCGAAAGCCCGGCGCCACGGCACGCCGGCGCGGTCGAGCGCGGTGATCACGATCTCGCGCAACGGGCACGGGGCATCGAGCATGATCAGCGGCAGCGGCTCCTTGCTCCTGGCCTGGCGCGTACCGGCGCCGCGGCTCTCGCGCTCCGTCCACCAGGGTGCTTCGACCCTGTCGGGCGTCTTCGGGCCGATCCACAACAGCGGCAGGCGCGCGACGCGTTCGGCGTAGGGCGACAGGGGCTGGTCGCCCGCGTCCCACGCCAGTGCCAGGTCGAGCTGGCCGAGTTCGAGCCGCTCGCGCAGTTCGCCGCTGCGCGCCACGCAGGCCTCGATGCGCACCTTGGGATGTGCGCGCGCGAAGCGGCCAAGCACGGCGGGCAGCAGCGTCTCGCCGAAGTCTTCCTGCAGGCCCAGGCGCACCCAGCCCTGCAGGTCGGTGCCGCGCATGGCGGCGCCGGCTTCTTCATTCAGTTCGAGCATGCGGTGGGCATAGGTCAGCAGCGTCTCGCCTGCATCGGTGAGCTCCAACCCGCGGCCGGCCTTGCGGAACAGCACGGTGCCGGCCTGCGACTCCAGCTTCTTCAGCTGCGCGCTCACCGCCGAGGTCGAACGGCCCAGCCTGTCGGCCGCGCGCGCATAGCTGCCGAGCGCGATGCCGGTGGAGAAGGTGCGCAGCACGTCGAGATCGAACATCACCTGGCTCATGTCGGGTCCTTTTCTTATAGTCCTGATTTTCGGGACGATGGGCTCATTATTTTCTGATTTTCAAAACCTTTGCAGCGGCCGACACTGCCCTGCAACATGACCCCTTCACCCCACTCCTCTTCGTTTTCCCCACGCCACCGCTGGAAGGTGCTGGCTGCAGGCGTGGCCGCCAACGCGGCCTTTTCCGTGGCCTTCAGCGGCATTCCCATGACCGCCGTGCTGATGCGCACCGGCTACCAGCTCGACAACGCCACACTCGGGCTGGTGCTGGGCCTCATGGGGCTGGGCATTGCCGTGAGCGAGCTGCCGTGGGGCCTGTTGACCGACCGCTGGGGCGACCGGCCCGTGCTGCTGACGGGCCTGGGCAGCACGGCCGTCGCGCTGGTGGCGATGGCGCTGTGGGCCGCGCCGGGCGCAGGGCACATTCCCGGCCTCGGCTGGCTCGGCGCCGGGCTGCTGCTGGTCGGCCTGCTGGGCGGCAGCGTCAACGGTGCCAGCGGCCGTGCGGTGATGACATGGTTCGACGCCGGCGAGCGCGGCCTCGCGATGAGCATCCGCCAGACGGCCGTGCCGATGGGCGGCGGCATCGGCGCGCTGGTGCTGCCCTACGTCGCGCTGCACTTCGGCTTTGCCGCGCTCTACGGCCTGCTGGCCTTGCTGTGTGCGTTGAGCGCGGCCATGAGCTGGGCCTGGGTGCACGAGCCGCCTGTCGCGCCCCGTACCAAGGCCACGGCCGAAGCGCGTGCCGTGTCCAAGAGCGGCCCGCTGCGCGACGCTCGCGTGTGGCGCATCGTGCTGGGCATCGGCATTCTCTGCGCGCCGCAGTTCGCGGTGCTGTCCTTCGGCACTGTGTTCCTGCACGACTTCGGACATGCGGGCCTGGCGACGATCACCGCCACGATGGTCTTCACGCAGGTCGGTGCGATGGTGATGCGCGTGTGGAGCGGCCGCTGGACCGACCGTCGCCGCAACCGACCGGCCTACCTGCGCGCCTGCGGCGCCCTCAACGTGCTGCTGTTCGCTGCACTCGCGGTGCTGGTGATGGCCGCCGGTACACATGTCGCCGATTCATTGGCGCTGCGGATCGCGCTGGTCGTGCTGCTGGGTGTGAGCGGTGTCTGCGTGTCGGCCTGGCACGGCGTGGCCTACACCGAGCTCGCCACGCTGGCCGGCGCATCGCGTGCCGGCACGGCGCTGGGCATGGCGAACACCAGCGTGTTCCTGGTGTGCTTCATCACGCCCTTCTCTATTCCCCACCTGCTGGCGCTGCAGGGCTGGCCGCTGGTGTGGCTCGCGGCCAGCGCCTGTGCGCTGGTGGCAATGCCACTGCTGGTGCCGCGGCCCGATACCGCAGCCACTGCCGATCAGAAGGTCGCGAAGACCGCGTTGAGCCGGTCGACGTAAGCGCGCTTTGCGGCCGCGTCGATGAAGCTGCCCTCGAAGCTGTTCGCCGCGAGTTGCCAGGCCTGCTGCGCGTTGAGCCCGGTGGCCGCGAAGGTCTGCGTGAAGTTCTGGTTCATGTAGCCGCCGAAGTAGGCTGGGTCGTCCGAGTTGACAGTGGCGACCAGGCCCGCATCGAGCAGTGCGCCCAGGTTGTGCTGCGACAGGTCGGGGAACACGCAGAGCTTGAGGTTCGACAGCGGGCACACGGTGAGCGGGATGCGGTCTTGTGCGAGCCGCTTCATCAGCGCAGGGTCTTTGGTGCTTTGCACGCCGTGGTCGACGCGCTCGACCTTGAGCACGTCGAGCGCACTCCACACGTACTCGGGCGGGCCTTCTTCGCCCGCGTGCGCGACGAGGTGAAAACCCAATTCGCGGCAGCGCGCGAACACGCGCGCGAACTTTTCCGGTGGGTGGCCGACTTCACTCGAATCGAGCCCCACGCCGATGAACTTGTCCCGAAACGGCAGCGCCTGCTCCAGGGTCTCGAAAGCCTCTTCCTCGCTCAGGTGACGCAGGAAGCACAGGATGAGAGCCGCGCTCACGCCGAGCAACGGCTGCGCATCGACGCATGCGCGGTGCAGGCCGTTGACCACCGTTTCCATCGCCACGCCGCGCGCGGTGTGCGTCTGCGGGTCGAAGAACATCTCGGTGTGCACCACGTTGTCGGCCGCGGCGCGCTCCAGGTAGGCCCAGGCCATGTCGTAGAAATCTTGTTCCTTGAGCAGCACGCTGGCGCCGGCGTAGTAGATGTCCAGGAAGCTCTGGAGGTTGGTGAAGGCGTAGGCACGGCGCAGTTCCTCGACGCTGGCGTACGGAATGGACACGCCGTTGCGCTGCGCGAGCGCGAAGATGAGTTCGGGTTCGAGCGAGCCCTCGATGTGCATGTGCAGCTCGGCTTTGGGCATGGCGCGCAGCAGCGCAGGCAGGCGCTCGGCGGCGATGCGGTCGAAGCTCTTGTCGTAGGTGGGGCGGAAATCGGTCATGGTGGGTGCGAACTGCTGCTGCGTTGTGATCCCGCACAGCATAAGGGCACCCACCTGCCGGCGCGATGTCTGAAACCCTATAGGTGTCAGTCGATGCTGCGCGCCGAACTGGTGAGCGAGCGCGCGCAAAGCAGCAGCGTGGGCGCCAGCTTGCGCACCGCCTCCTCCAGCGTCCAGCGGCTGGTCGGCGCGACGATGTGCACCGATGCCACCGGCCTCCCCTGAGCGCCCAGCACGGGCGCGGCGATGGTCATGTCGCCGAGGAAAAGCTCCTCGGCATTGGTGGCGAAGCCCTGCTGCCGCGCCTGGCGCAGCTCCTGCAGGATCTCGTCCACGCCGGTGCGGGTGTGCATGGTATGGGCCACGCGGTCGGAGGCTTCGATGAGCGCGCGCGCCTCGTCCTCGGGCAGCGCGCTCAGGAAGGCGCGCCCCGAAGCCGTGCAGTACATCGGAATGCGGCTGCCGATGGGCATGTGCACCGGCACGAACTGCGCGCTGACGAAGCGCGCCACGTAGACCATGTCCAGCCCGTCGGGCTCGGTGAGGCAGGAGGTTTCGGTCGTCACCTTGGTGAGTTCCGACAGGAAGGGGTTGGCCACGTCGATCAGCGAGTGCGCCGCGAGGTAGTTGAAGCCGATCTCCATGACCCTCGGCGTGAGCTGGTAGCGCCGCGTCTTCGGGTGCTTGCGCACGTAGCCCAGCTTCTCGAGCGTGAAAACCATGCGCTGCGCCGAACTCTTGGTGATGTCGGTGGCCTCGGCCACGTCGGCCAGCGTCATGGTGCGGCGCCGGGCGCTGAAGGCGCGCAGCACGGCCAGGCCCTTCTCCAGCGACTGGTTGAAAAGCAGGCTCTGGCCGTCTTCGGGGGCTGTGTCGGGTGTGGCGTCCATGGCGGTGGAGTATATCCACATTCCTTTGAAATATCGAATATCGATATCTTAGACTCGACTAATGGTTTCTATTTATTGTTTATAGATTCAAAAGAATCGATTATTGGCACGCATGTTGCATCGCGCTGCCCAGCAGCACCTTTCTTTCCCGCCTCTCTTCTTCTTTCTTCAACTTCCCTTGCTTCGAGGAGTGCTCCCATGAATCGCATCGTTCGCCGCCTTCATCGCCTGGCCCTGGGTCTTTGCATCGCCGGCGCCGCCTCGCTGGCGGCCGCGCAGGGCGCCGCGCCCACCTACAACGTGGGCGCCACGGCCACCGGCGTGCCCTTCACCTTCCTGGACGTGAAGACCAACAGCATCCAGGGAATGATGGTCGACACCGTCACCGCCGTGGGCAAGGCCGGCGGCTTCGGCGTCAACGTGCAGCAGACAGTGTTCTCGGCGTTGATCCCCTCGCTCACCGCACGCAAGATCGACATCGTCTCGGCCGCCATGCTGAAGACGCCGGCACGCCAGGAGGTGGTCGACTTCAGCGACCCGGTCTACTCGTACGGCGAAGGCCTGATCGTCAAGGCCGACGACGCCCGCGCATACGTCTCGCTCGACGAGCTCAAGGGCGAGGTGGTGGGCGCGCAGGTCGGCACGGTGTTCCTCGACATGCTGAACAAGAAGGGCATCTTCAAGGAGGTGCGCAGCTACGACTCGGTGGCCGACATGACGCGCGACCTCTCGCTCGGGCGCATCAAGGCGGGCCTCGGCGACCAGCCCATCATGGCCTACCAGATCCGCCAGAACACCTTCCCCGGCGTGAAGCTGGTCGACAGCTACAAGGCCGTGAACGTGGGCGATGTCTGCCTGGTCGTGCGCAAGGGCGACACCGAGACGCTGGCACGCATCAACAAGGCGATCGCCGCCATCAAGGCCGACGGCACCCTGGCGAAGATCGTCCAGAAGTGGGGGATCTGATGCACATCCCCAGGCTTCGCGCACTTCGTGTCGCTGCGCCACCCCCCTTGCAGGGGGCAACACCTGCGGCCCGGCAAAGCCGGTTCCGCGGTGTTCCCCGAATGGGCCTGCCTACGTCGGCCGGTCGATTCGACGGGCTGCGCACCGCGCGACAGGACTGATGTAGATGGCTGCTCCCACCTTCCTCCAGCACGCGCAGGACTTCCTGCCGATCCTCCTGCAGGGTGCCGTGGTCACCGTGCAGGTGACGGTGCTCTCCTTCCTGCTGAGCAGCGTGCTCGGCCTGGCGCTCGCGCTGATGAAGCTCTCGCCGGTGCGCGCGCTCTCGTGGGCCGCCACGGTGATCGTCAACGTGATCCGCGGGCTGCCGATCATCGTGCAGCTCTTCTACATCTACTTCGTGCTGCCGGAGTTCGGCGTGCAGCTCACGGCCTTCCAGGCCGGCGTGATCGGGCTGGGCATCGCCTACTCGGCCTACCAGGCCGAGAACTTCCGCGCCGGCATCGAGGCGGTCGACCCCGGCCAGCGCGAGGCGGCGCAGGCCATGGGCATGCGCTCGGCGCTGATCATGCGGCGGGTGATCCTGCCGCAGGCCTTCCGCATCGCGCTTCCGCCGTATGGCAACACGCTGGTGATGATGCTGAAGGACTCCTCGCTGGTTTCGACCATCACGGTGGCCGAGATGACGCGCGCGGGCCAGCTCATCGCCTCGTCGACCTTCCAGAACATGACGGTCTACACGCTGGTCGCCCTGCTCTACCTGCTGATGAGCCTGCCGCTGGTCTGGGGCCTGCGCCGTCTCGAGAAGCGTTTTGCCGCAGGAAGGAAGCAGCCATGATCCACGTCGAGGGACTCGAAAAGCGCTTCGGCGCGCACCGCGTGCTGCAGGGCGTGAGCCTGCACGTGGACAAGGGCGAGGTGGTGTGCCTGATCGGCCCGTCGGGCTCGGGCAAGTCGACCGTGCTTCGCTGCATCAATGCGCTGGAGTCGTACGAGGGTGGCGAGATCCGCGCCTTCGGCGAGCGCGTGGACCGCAACGCACCGAACATCCACCGGCTGCGTAGCCGCATGGGCATGGTGTTCCAGCGCTTCAACCTGTTCCCGCACCGCACCGTGCTGGAGAACGTGATGGAAGGCCCCGTCTACGTGCTGCGCCAGAACGCCGCGCGGGCGCGCGAGGAAGCGATGGCGCTGCTGGCCAAGGTCGGGCTGGCCGAGAAGGCGCAGGCCTGGCCCGCGCAGCTCTCGGGCGGGCAGCAGCAGCGCGTGGCGATCGCCCGCGCGCTTGCGATGAAGCCCGAGGCCATGCTGTTCGACGAGCCGACCTCGGCGCTCGACCCCGAGCTGGTCGGCGACGTGCTCGGCGTGATGCGTGCGCTGGCCGACGAGGGCATGACGATGATCGTGGTCACGCACGAGATGGGCTTCGCCCGCGAGGTGGCCGACCGCGTGTGCTTCCTGCACAGCGGCAGCATCGTCGAGGAAGGTCCGTCCGCACAGGTGCTGGGCGCGCCGCGCCATGCGCGTACGCAGGACTTCCTGCGGCGCGTGCTGCATCCTTCCGGTGCGGCCGGCTCCGGGGAGGTGCGCGCATGAGCGCAGCCAGTGCCATGCCGCCATCGCTCTGGGCCGCCACCGCGCCGCCCGCCGCGCCGACGCCGCCGCTCGCCGAATCGCGCAAGGCCGACGTGCTGATCGTGGGCGGCGGCTTCACCGGCCTGTCTGCCGCGCTGCACCTGGCCGAGGCCGGCGTGCAGGTGTGCGTGCTCGAGGCACATGAGCCCGGCTGGGGTGCCTCGGGGCGCAACGGCGGGCAGGTGAACCCGACGCTCAAGCACGACCCCGACGAGCTCGTGCGGCTGTACGGCGCCGAGCGCGCCGAGCCGCTGATCGACGCGGTTTCGGGCTCGGCCGACCTGGTGTTCGACCTGATCGCGCGCCACGGCATCGACTGCCAGCCGGTGCGCAACGGCTGGCTGCAGGTTTCCTACGCGGCGAAGGACGTGGCCGGCCTGCATGCGCGCGCCGAGCAATGGGCCAGGCGCGGCGTGAATACGCTGCCGCTCGACCGCGCGGCCGTCGCGGCGCGGCTGGGCACCGATACCTTCGCCGGCGGCTGGCTCGACGGCCGCGCCGGCGGCATCCAGCCGCTGGCCTACACGCGCGGGCTGGTTCGCGCCGCGCAGGGCCTGGGCGTTGCCGTGCACGGCGGCACCGAGGTCACGGCGCTGGAGCGGCGCGGCTCGCACTGGCATGCGAGCACGTCGACGGGCGCCAGCGTCACCGCGGAGCAAGTCGTCATAGCGACCAACGGCTACACGGGCGCGCTGTGGCCCGGGCTGAAGCGCACGGTGCTGGCGGCCAACAGCTTCATCGTGGCCACCGAGCCGCTGAAGGGCGCGGCGGCCGACGCGATCCTGCCGCGCGGCGAAACCGCCTCGACCTCGCAGCGCCTGCTGCTCTACTTCCGCAAGGACGCGCAGGGCCGCCTGCTGATGGGCGGGCGCGGCCATTTCGCCGACCCGGGCGGTCCCGCGGATTTCGCGCACCTGGAGCGCTCGCTGGAGCTGCTGTTCCCGCAGCTCGGGCCGCTGCGCTACGAGTACCGCTGGGCCGGCCGCATCGCCGTCACGCGCGACTTCATGCCGCACGTGCACACGCCGGCGCCGGGCATGACGATCGCGCTGGGCTACAACGGCCGGGGCATCGCGCTGGCCACGAGCATGGGCAAGCACTTGGCTGCGCGGCTCGTGGATGCGGGCGCGGATTTTCCGTACCCGGTGACGCCGATCCAGCCGATCCCGCTGCATGGCCTGCAGCGCTTCTACGTGGCCGGGGGCGTGGCCTGGTACAGCCTGCTCGACCGGCTGGCCTGACGAGTCGCCCAGGTGCCCGGGATGTCTTGCCATGTCGCACGCCTGTGCGTCAAATGCCGGGCATCCTACTCACCTCTTCAGGAGACACATGCCGATCGACACCCTCGCCACCTGGCACCGGCTCGTCAAGGAACGCGATGTGGCGGGGCTCGATGCCCTGCTCGACGACGAGGCCGTCTTCCATTCGCCGGTGGTGCACACGCCCCAGGTGGGCAAACGCATCACGCAGAAGTACCTGGCGGCGGCATTCCAGGTGTTCTTCAACGAGAGCTTCCGCTATGTGCGCGAGCTCAGGTCAGAGCACGATGCGGTGCTCGAATTCGCGCTCGAGCTGGACGGCATCCAGATCAATGGCGTCGACATGATGAAGTGGAACGACGCAGGCAGGATCACCGAGTTCAAGGTGATGCTGCGCCCGCTGAAGGCCGTGAACCTGATCCACCAGAAGATGGCGGCGCAGCTCCAGCCCCCGCAATCCTGACAGCGCCAATGCGCCCGGCACGCCACGGCGTTCGAACCGGCGCGCCCCCTTCGCGAGACACCGCGGAACCGGCTCCGCCGGGCCGCAGGTGTAGCCCCCCGGCGAGGGGGTTGGCGCAGCGACACGAAGTGCGCGTAGCCTGGGGGAGTATTTATTCAGCGACGACGTGCAGGCTGCCCTGCACGCTGTACGCCCGCACGCACATCCGGGTCAACTGCACGAGAAACCGAAACACGGCCGGCTCGCTCAGGCAATCCGGGGTGATCGCCATGATGTCCTTGCGGAACTCCATCAGCCCGTTGCCGGACATCGCCATCTCGGCGGAGGTGCCGTAGTAGTGCTTCCAGAAGTCCTGCAGCGGGCCGCGCTTCACCTCGTCGATCACCAGCGTATAGCCGCGCTCCCAGACCTCCTCGTCCATGGCCAGGCAATCGACGTTGGGGTCCTGCAGACGGGCGCCTGGGGGCACCAGGAACACGCGCCGCGTCGCTACCCGCTCAACGGCGGCTTGCTGTGGGCGCATTGCCTGACTCCGCAAGCTCGATTGAAGCGGCTGGCGAGGTGCAAGAATCGGTGAAGGTGTGTTCTGCAGCATGGCGTGTGCTTCTCATGATGGGTGTCCTCGAGGAAACCAGGAGGTGTGACAGCTGAAAATTCAAACCGCGAGCAGCCGCAGGCGGCTCGCGTTGGAATGGGCCAGGCTCTTTGGCGGGTCCCAGGTTCCATTGGCGTTCAATGTGGTGGTCAGCGCGTAGACGCCGGCCGGATACGGCAACTCGAGCGGGTTGTTGATCGCGCTGACGTCGATCACATCGCCTTCCTCGTAGTCGCCATAGGCGATGAAGTAGCGGGGGCGCGGCGAGAAGGCCAGGTTCTGGTTGGGGCGTGCCTGCGCCGCATACACCGTGCTGCCTCCCATGGTCACGCCCACGGCAGCCGCGGACCTGCCCGGGACGCTGGCCGACTCGGCGAGATAGAACCGCGACCGATCGGGTCCCGGGATCGGGTTCACGAACCGGTAGGCACGGTCGTAGTCGAGCGTGATCTTGTTGTTCAGGCCGGTCGCGTCGTAGGTTTCCGTGGCGGTGAACTGGGTGCCGGGCTGCAGTTCGCCAGTTTCAGCCCAGGAGAAGCCGGTGTCGACGCTCCACTGGAACTTGACGCGCGAACTCGGGCCCGGGTTCGAGAACTCGGCGAACCAGGCCAGCGACAGCGCATTCGGCGCCCATTGCGTCGGGTCGTTCTGGAACACCATGAAATAAGCCGAATGACTCGCATGGTTGTTGACCGTGACTGAATAGATCATCCCCATGGCAACTCTCTTCCGGAAGTGATGGATCAGGCGGTTGGTGCCGCAACGGCACCGAACTGGACCTCACTCTAGGGATCGCGGGGGGAGAATGAAATTACAGGCGATTACACGCGCTGTGCGCCGCCCTGGATCTCGAAGGGATAGTTGCCGAGGCGCACGTTCCCGCGCCGTCGCTCGACCAGCGGCGGCTCGGCCAGCCGGGGCGGCAATGCATTGAGGATCTGGTGCTTCGCCCTGAAGATCTGGATGTTCACGTATGAGGGCTCCACGCCCAGCATGCGCGAGAGTTCGTCCAGCCCGATCCAGCCCTGGCTCTGCGGCGCAACGCCTTTTTGCGCGTCCTGCTGCCGCACACGGGCGAGCGTGACGAGGGTGTAGTGATGAATGCGTTCGCCGAGCGACACCGATTTGCCGTCCGCCACCAGGCTCAGGCTCGTGTGCTCCTCGTTCTGGCTGACATTGAAGTGCAGCGAAACCTCCGCCGAGGCCGGCGCCGAGGCTGCGATCGGGTTCTCGGAAGTGGACGCCAGGTCGTCGCCCAGCACGAACTCCCACGTGCTGCCCGAGGTGCGGACCACGGTGCCATCGCTGAGGTACTCGATGCCGCCGATGTGCTCGAGCATCCATTTGCCTTCGTGGAAATACACGTTCACTTCAGGCTGCTGCTCGTCCGGCAGCAGGTTTTCGCGAAGGTTCAGCACCACGGCGGCGCCGCGCCCCTCGCTCGGAAAAAGGCAGGTGGCCGGCGGCGCGAGGTCGTCCGCGATCCAGACCGTTTCATCGCCCACGCCCATGCGGACTTCGGCGCCCGCGGGCAAGACGGTCCAGCGGCCGCCCGGCAGGCGCTCGCCGTTCAACGTGGTGCCGTTGCGGCTCTGGTCGACGATCTCCCATGCGCGGCTGTTCCATCGGACAAGCGCATGGACCTGTGACACGTCCGGCGCCTTCAGCACCGTCTGGCATGCCGAGGCGCGGCGGCCGAAGGCATGCACGGGCCGCAGCATGGTGGCGCGCCCGTCGAGCTTGTTCCTGAAAATAGCCATCGGTGCATTCTCTCTCGCGAGGTCAGACGTAGAGCGCCTGTGGATTGAGGTCGCCCTCGCTCATCGGAGTGTCGCGCCATCCCATGGCGACGGGCACCCTGTACAGGCGCGGGTTGCCCAGCTCCGGCCAGATGTGGCACAGGCCGGGCACGATCACCTTCACCGTGCACAGCGGGATGTCGGGGCGCGTGTGGTCGAGGACGATGGTCTCCAGGCCGAGGGCAGCGGCAATGCCGACGCAGCGCTTGATTTCTTCCGCGATATCCGTCTGCGCGGCCGGCGCCGTCACGGCGTCGCTCACCTTCGACGGCATGAGAAAGCCGGCGCGCTGCATTGCAAAGGTCTTGCCGGCCACGATCAGCTGGCTCATTTCCGTGAGCGCGCGTTCGCAGGCCAGCGCGCGGTCGGTGCTGCAGCCGAAGCCGATGGCCCACTCGCCCGTTTGCCCGTGCCGGCCGACGGCAACCGCCACCGGGATGCCGAAGTCATGGGTGATGTCGAGCACCCAGCGCTCCCACTCCGGGCCGCAGGTGCGCTCGATGCGCAGGCAGATTTCGGCGCACAGGCCACCGAGGTCGATGGCCGGCCTGCGGATTTCGCCGTACCACCAGATGGCTGCGGCATCGCGCTCCACCAGTTCGAGAAAGCCCTGCAGAATGGCTTCCTCGCGCGTGTTCCCGGCGGCGCATCCGTTCGATGTCCAGCTGACGTGGCACTGGCTTGGCACCGGCGCATTCGCGAAGCAGAAAGCCAGCGGGAGGTAGCAGCGGGCATCGGAAGTCAGCGACCAGGCGGGCGTCCACCATGCGGGCTGACCCGGGGCTGCGGACGAGGTCGCCACGGCGTGCGGTGGCTTCTCCGTGTCGAACCGCGCGCGTTGCCGATCGCTGAACAGCGCCAGCGCCTGCGGCTGGACGCAGCGCGCGTCGAGGTCGGCGGCGAGCGCGACGACCGAGGCCTCGTCGCCCTGGTAGAAGGCGGCGTGGCGTTCGACCGCCTCGCACAAAGCGCTGGCACGGGACTGCTCCATCGACATGCCTTTGCCGAGGCAGACCTGGGTCAGCGGGCCGGGCAGCGCATCGCCGCCGGCCGGTGCAGTCCTGAAGATCTCGCTGCGATAGACCGTCAGCGCATCGTCGGATTCGGCGTTGAGCGGCCGCACCTGCGCGATCGCGCCGCACAGCGGACTGACGTGGCGCGCGAGCCGCTCCACCGTGGCCGAGGCAGGCACAGTGCGCCAGCCGCCATCGCGCCGGGCGGCGGGCAGGCCCGGCGCCAGCGCGATGCGTTCGCGTTGCCGCTGCGCCATGAGCCCCGGCGTTCCGCACTGCGGGCACTGGGGACGGCCGAAGACGAAATGCGGCTGCGGCGAATCCAGCGTGCGCACCTGCGCATCAGGGTGCGCGGCGAGTTGCCTGGCGATGGGGAGCAGTCGATCGAGGCGTTCGCCGACAAGCCCGTCGCCGGCGCGCACGGGCGGGCCGATGGCCATGCCGCCGTGGCGGTCCTGCCACCAGGCGCGCGCCGGCCGGTTCCCGAGCCAGCGGTGCGCGAGGCAATGCCAGCAGGGGCCGGCCGGCTTCCCGCGCGGCCTGAAGACCGGGCCGGCCATGGCCTGTTCGCCGGTCGGCTTGACCAGCAGCCATGGACGCCCCGAAGCGCGCTGCTGCGCATCGATCACGCCGAGCCGCGGGTCCAGGCAGTCGTCGCAGAACACGAGGGTGAGGCCAGCGCCGCCCGCCTCGGCGATCGCCAGCCCCCAGCGCCGTGCCGCGCCGTCGTTCACGGCCTGCGACAGCAGGACGAAATCGACGTGATCGGAGACGGCCGCACGCGCGGGTTCCACCGAGAAATCGGGCACGAGGTACGGCTCGCCGCCGTCCGTCGCGGCGGGTCGCACGAGCCCCTGGCGCGCCAATGCTTCGAGCGCATGCAGCATTTCCGCGAGCGGCGCGGCCGCGCCTTCGCTGCGGCAATAAGCCGCGAGGCTGACACGCTCGCGCAGCACGCGCTCGAGGGCCATGACGCCCGGCGAGCCGAGCACGAGCAGTTCGCTTTCGCTCAACAGCAGCAGGTTGTCCTTCAGCACGACCGGCGGCAGGTGCTTCTCGTGCCACCGGAAAACGTCGCCGAAGAAATCCGGTGCCGCGGCGCTACGCATCGTCTTGCGGGCCCAGCGCAAGGCGCACGACGGCATAGGGCCAGGCGCCTGTCGCGGCCTGGAACGCCGCTTCGAACAGCCGATGCTGTTCGGAGAATTGCGCATAGATGTGGTCTTCGGACAGCACCCGCATCGACGGATGCAGACGCGCGATCTGCACGGCGTCTTCGAAGCCCGACACCACCGGCAGCCGCATGCCGCCCACCGCCATGGGCTGGCGCGCGAGCACCGGGTGCACATGGTCGAGCACGACGGTGCACGGCGTCGCGCCGTGCTCGAAGCGCCCGGCCAACCGGCACAGCAGGGCCTCCAGCGGCGCCTGCGGCAGGTAGGGGCAGACGCCCTCCAGCATCGCGAGCACGGGCCGCTCGCCGGGCAGGCCGGCGGCGTCGAGCCACGCGTCGTCGAGGATCGAGCAGGCGAGGTCGGTCTCGCCTTCGCCGCGCGCCATGTGCTGCGCCCGCAGGCCGATGGCGTCCGGCAGGTCGATGTTCAGCCAGCGGGAACCTGCCGCCACGGCCGCCCCGAGCCGGCTGCGCCGCGTGCAAAGGCCCGCGCCCAGCGTGATGCACAGGCCCCCCGGATGGATTGCGAGGAATTCGGCCGCGAAACGGTCGAACAGTGCGGCGCGCAGGACCACGCTCCTGACGAATGCCGCGTCCATCGCATAGGCCGAGAGGTCGAAGGGCAACGAGGCCGCGATGCGCTGCGCCTCGGGGTCGGAGAACGCCTGCGCATCGCCGCGCAGGCGGCTGGCCTCGGCGCGCGCGGCCAGTGTCAGCAGGAGCGTGGCCGTGGCGCCTTGCAGCGCGCCAGCGGCCAGCCCCCGATCGACCGCGGACTCAGCAGGTGAAGGGATAGGGGTCGCCCGTGTTGTTGTACGAGGTGAGCGCGATCGCCCGCATGCCCTCTTCCACCGGCGCGTTCGGGTAGTTGAGGAGGAGGCCGTTCTTGATCGGCGAGCCGTCGGCATTCTCCAGGTTCCATTCGCCGCGCGCCGTGTCCCACGTGAAGGCGGAATTGGTCGTGAACAGGATCTTGAAATTGAACGGATTGTTGTAGCCCAGCCATTGGCTCAGCACCGGCGCCTTGTCGGTGTCGGGGTCGCGCGTCAGGTCGAAAAGGAACTCCGGCGATTGCCATGCGAGCGCGATCGCGCGCAGCACCAGGCCACCGAACGCCAGCAGAGAACCTTCGCCGCCGCCGGGGATGCCAAGGCCCGTGGGCAGCGCGGCTTTCATCAGGCCGGCGGTGGACGCTTCGGGCGCCTCGAAGGCGACGGCGCCGCCCATGAAGTTCGGGAACACCTGGTAGTAGGCGGCCAGCGCCTCCGCGGCATGCGAGGAAGGCGCCTGCGGCAGCACGATGATGAAGGAATCGTCGGGGCCGACCCAGCCAGAAGTCAGCATCGGCTTCCATTCGGCGCGCATGTCCGGATCCGGATTCTGGAAGAGCCTGATGTCGACTTGCGGCCACATCGTCGGCAGGCCGAAGTCGCGGCGCAGCATGGGCTGAATGTCCTGCTGGTCGAGCAGTTCGCGGCGGTAGGCATCGTCCTGCCACGATCGGGCAACGCCTCGAAGATAGGCAAGGCGGAATTCGAGCAGCGGTTCGGCGCTTTGGCGTTGAGGGGTCATGGTCACTTCATCCTTGGTTCAAGAAACAAATGCATGCAGGGGCATGCGTGCAGACAACTCCGATCGCAGGCCGGCCAGCTCCTCCAGGCGTGCGGCCACGTCGCGGCCTTCAGGCGCCAGTGCCTGCAACGCCGCCAGGGCCTCGTACTCGGTCCTGTGCTTGGCCCCCTCGCGCGCCACTTCGGCGGCCTGCGCGAAGCAGGCGGCCACCGCCGCGCGCTCACCGCCGGCGGCCTGCAGGTAGCGGGCCTTCTGCAGATGGAGCTCGGACCTGTAGAGCCCTTCCTTGAGCTCGTCCGCCATGCGCAGGCACTCGTCGATGCGCTCGAGCGCTTCGCTCCAGCGCTGGTTGGCGGCCAGCGTGTCCGCGGCGAAGGCACGGTAGTAGGTCTGGCAATAGCGGCAGCCCATGCCCCACAGCGCCTGCACCCAGGCGTCGGCTTGCGCGATGCTGTCGACGTCGCCGGTGGCCCAGCAGCGGATGATTTCCGCATACCCCTGGAACGCCGGCAGGCCATAGCGCGCGGTGATGCCGAGCAGTTCGCCCGTGCTGACCAGCGCCCGCGCCTTGTCGTTGCGGGCCTGGTGGCCCAGGCTCTGGTACAGCAGGGCCATGCTCAGCGACGGAATGTGCGACATCTCCCGCGCCCACCGGACGGCATTCGCGGCGTCGGTGCGGGCGGCCGCGTCGTGGCCCGCGAACCAGCGCACCAGCGCGCGCCCCGTGGTGGCCCATACGCGGGTGTCGAAGCCGAAGTCGGCAGCATGGTGCGCGTGCGCTTCGGGGCTGTAGCGCTCGATGGCGTCGGTCAGCGACTGCTCGCCGAGTTCGAACTGGCCGTCGGAATAGTGCGCGAGCCCAAGATAAGTCTGTGCCGCCACGAACACGCCCTGGTCCTGCTGCTGCACGGCATGGTCGAGCAACCGCTGGCTCAGCCGCTGCACCTCGGCGCGGTTGCTCGCGACGTGGTGGAAGGTGATCAGCGTCCACAGGTGCTGCACCTGCTTCTCGCGGGGCACGCTGTCGTCGAGCAGTTCCTGCGACAGGGCGATGCGGTCCACCACCTGCGCATGCGCCCAGCCGTACTTGTTCATCATCGCCTGCGTGACGTAGCTGTTCACGTCGAGGCGCGCCTCGCGCTGCGCAGCGCCATCCAGGCGCGCCATCCAGCCGTCGATGTGCTGGGCGTAGGAAATGGTTTCGTCGTTCAGCGAGCGATGCTGGGTAATGCGCAGCTGCTGCACCGCCAGCGCCATGGCCTGCGCGTGCTCGCCGGCATCCGCCCAGTGCTGGGCCACGCTGCCCGGCTCGTCCGCCACGCGCTGCGGCTGGCTGTCCAGCAGCGTCTGCGCCACGTTGCGGTGCTGCTGCTGGCGCTGCGCGACGAGCATGCACTCGTAGGCGGTGTCGCGGATCAGCGCGTGGCGGAAGATGAAGGCGCCCGGCGGCCCGGCCGGCGCCACGAGCCCCGCGTCGAGCAGCACGGCCATGTCCTTGTCCATGGCTTCGGGGAGCTTGCCCGAACAGGCGCACAGCAGCTCGGCATCGAATTGCCGCCCGATGGTGGCGGCCAGCTGCAGCAGGCCCTTGACGGGGCCCAGCCGGTCGAAGCGACTGACCAGCGAGTCGCGCAGCGTGACCGGAATGGCCGCTGGCTGCGCGGTGTCCTTGAAGACCCAGACGCCGTCCTTCTCCACCAGGTAGGCGTCGAGCAGCATGCGCGCCATTTCCTGGATGAACAGCGGCACGCCGTCGGTGCGCGCGACCACGTTGTCGATCACCTGCGGCGCGGCGATTCTCGGCGCCAGCGCCTGCCGGGCCAGTTCGGCCGCCTGCGCGTCTTCCAGACGGCGCACCTCGATGCACGCCGCCTGCAATTCCGGCGGCTTCTCCCATTCCGGCCGCGCGGTCAGCACCAGCAGCACGCGCCGCTGCGGCAGCTGCGCGACCAGCTGCTCGAGAAACTCGATGCTCGTGGGGTCGGCCCAATGCACGTCCTCGAGCAGGAGCAGCAGCGGCGCCGCCTCGGCCATGTGCAACAGCCACTGCGCGATCGACTGCAGCAACAGCGCCTTCTGCATCGGGGGAGACATCTGGCTGGGCGCGCTGTCGCCCAGCGGCAGGGAAAGCCATGCGCAGAAGATCGGCAGCACCGCCTCGCCGTCGCAGCCGGCCGCATGCAGGGCCTCGCGCAACCGCTCCCGCCGGGCGTCCGGCGTGGCGGCGTCGGGCGCGGCGTCGAGCCGCTGGCGCAGCAGCGCCAGGAACGGCGTCAGCGCGTTGTTCTGGCTTTCGGGCTGGCACTGCGCACTGACGGTCTGCCACCCTTCCTGCGCCACCTGCTCGCGCAGCATGTCGGCGAGACACGACTTGCCGATGCCGGGCTCGCCGCGAATCCACACCGCGCCGCCTTGGCCTTGCCGGGCCTGGGCCCACGCCGCGCGCAGCTGTTGCAGTTCCGGCTCGCGGCCAATGCACGCCTCGTGCAGTGCCTGTTCCGCCGACTCGTGCAGCATGGACGCCTGCCGCTTGCTGCTGAGGCAATAGGTCTGGATGCCGCCGGACTGCCCCGGCAGGGCCACGCTGCCGGCCTTGTCGAAGCGCGCATGGCGCCCCAGCAGCCGGTAGCTGCTTTCGCTTGCCAGCAGCGTCCCGGTTTCGGCAACGCCCTCGAGTCGCACCGCGACATTGACGGCATGGCCCGACGGGATTTCTCCGGCGGCCACCACCGCCATGCCGGTGTGCATGCCCATGCGGATACCCAGATGGACGCCGTGCGCCTGCTCGATGGCGGCCGAGCGCTGGCGGCTCAACGCAATCAGCTCCAGCGCAGTCATGCCGGCCTGCCGCGCGTCGGTGTCGCTGGCATGCGGATAGCCGAACAGCACGATCATCCGGTCGCCCAGCGTGCCCGCCAGCAATCCGCCGCGCCGCGTGGCGGTCTCCGCGAACAGGGAGAGCTCGTTGCGCTGCAGCAGTTCCAGTTTTTCGATGTCCGAGGGCAAGGCATCGTCGGCGCCCTCGGCGTCGGCGTCCGGCCAGACCGAGACGCTGCAGCACAGCACCGTGAGCTGGCGCTTCTCGGAGAAGCCGCGCGTCGTCACCACGGTATGGGCCAGCGCCTCGTCCTGCGCCTGCTTGGCCGAGCGCAGCACGCCCACGAGGTCGTCCAGCCGCAGGCGCCCGAGTTCGGCCAGCAGCGTGGCCGCGGAATCGCAGCGGTCGGCGGCCTTCTTCCTCAATGCCTGCCGCAGCACGGACGCCACCGGATGGCTGGCGATTTCCGAGGGCAGCGGCACTTCCTGCGGGCTCAGTTGCTGATGAAGAATCTCCGCCGCCGATGCGCCGCGGATGGCGGGCACGCCGGTCAGGCATTCGATGAACATCAGGCCCCAGGCATACAGATCGGACTTGACGCCGGGTGGCTCGCCGCGCAGCTGCTCGGGTGCGCTGTAGGCCGGCGTGCCCAGGGACTCTTCCGTCATCGTGAGCGTCAGGAATTCAGCGCCCCTGTTCGTGGGTATGACGGTGCTGATGCCGAAGTCCAGCACCTTCGCATGCGGGACGGCGCCGGTGAACGTGACCATCACGTTGTCCGGCTTCAGGTCGCGATGCACGATGCCCGCGGCATGCGCGCAGTCCAGCGCATCCAGCACTTCCGCCATGAGGTGGGCGGTTTCGGGGGCCGTCAAAGCGCCCTTGCGCCGGATCAGGCTGGTGAGCGTTTCTCCCGGCACGTACTCGAAGACGCCATAGACGCAGGCGCCCTGCTCGCCCTTGTCGAGCAGCTGAACGATGTGCGGATGGTGCAGCGCGGCGCAGAGCTTGGTCTCGCGGTGGAAACGCGCAACGCGCTGGCTGCCGACCTGCAGCTTGACGACCTTGATGGCGACCACGGTGCCCGTGCGCTGCTGCAGCGCACGATAGACGGTGCCGTAGCCGCCTGCGCCCAGTTCCTCCAGCAGGTCGTAGCCCGGAATCTCCAGCGATTCCGGCAATTGCGGTTGCAACGCTGTGTACGTGGGGTTGGTGGCGGCATCCTGCATTTCAGCCTCGTCGTGATGGAACGTTGATGGTCCTCCGGGACTTGCCTCGGCCGCGTTCCGCGCTGCGACGGTACGCAATAGTGACACTAATTGTTACTGTAGCGGACACAAGGACTTTTCAGGTAGGCAACACTCCAAAAAAAGAAAACCCGCAACAAGTGCGGGTTGTTAGAACTTTTCGGTGTATATGCTGCCGCCCGGCGCAGCCCGGGCTCCTTCGCGAACACCGCGGAACCGGCT
>NZ_AKIW01000040.1 GCF_000282635.1 Variovorax sp. CF313 | reverse complement strand
CGATGATGGGGTGCCTTGCGCAGCGAAATAAAGGAGGAGGCCGCAGCCCGGGGGACATTCGCGCAGGGGAGTACCCGGTGCCCTGTGCACGCACCCCGAACAACGCGCCAGCAGAAACTGAGAAGATCCAGAACATGACCCCCTCCCAGACCGCCCTCACCGACGCACTCGTGGCCGCGCGCCGCGGCAACCGCACCCTCGATGCCACGCCCTGGACCGACGCGCTCGAAACCGATATCCAGGCCTATGAAGTGCAGGACGCCGTCGCGGCCGCGCTCGGCTGGTTCGACGCTCAGCCCGTGCCCGGCACGTGGAAGTCGGGCGGCGGTTCGCGCGGCGCGACGCTCACACATGCGCCACTGCCTCCTGCCGGTGTGCGCCGGAGCCCGGCGAACTTCAGCGACCTCGTGTTCCACGCGCCCGGCATCGAGGCCGAGATCGCCTTGCGGCTCGGACAGGACGTTGCGCCGGCACAGGCCGCGCAGCTCGATCACGACAACACCGCCTCGCTCATCGACGCCATGACCGTGTCGGTCGAAATCGTCGACTCCCGCTGGCAAGACCTCGCCGCAACACCCGCCCTGCTGCGCCTTGCCGATTCGCAGGTGCACGGCGCACTCGTGCTCGGCGAATGGACGCCCTACGCCGCCGTCGACTGGGCCTCGCAGCGCTGCGAAACGAAGGTCGGCGGCGCAGAGACCGTGGTGCGCGAAGGCACGCATCCGCTGGCCGACCCCGCATGGCTGCTGCCGATCTGGCTGCGCCACCTGACCCGACACGGCCAGACCGTTCCCGCGGGCACGGTGGTCACCACCGGCTCGTGGGTCGGCATCGTGCCCTGCCGGCGCGGCGATCAGGTGACGGCGGAGTTTGCCGGCATAGGCGCCGTCCGCTTGATCGTGTAGCGCTCGCCGCCCACCCCCGAGCACGCCACCAGAAAGTCGAGCACCGCCCGGACCCGGGCGGGCAGTGTGCCGGCCTTGCCGATGTAGACCGCGTGGATCGGCTCCACCTCTCCCGGGTTGAACTCTTCGAGCAACGGCACAAGCCGACCGGCGTCGATGTCGTGCTGGATGTGATACAGCGACAGCCGCGCCACGCCAGCCCCTGCGATGGCCAGCCGGCGCAGCGTTTCGCCGTCGCCCGCGCGCACCGGACCGGCCACGGGCAGCCACACCATGCGGCCGTCGACCCGCAGCGGCCAGTCGGGCGAACTGCGCCGGTAGCTCCAGCCCAGCCGGTTGTGGGCCTCCAGCTCCTGCGGCGTGCGCGGCGTGCCGTACTTCGCGAGGTAGTCCGGCGCGGCGACGATGGACTGGCTGGTCCCACCGAGCCGGCGCGCCACGAGATCGGAAGACGGCAGTTGGCCCCAGCGGATGGCGATATCCGCGCGCTCATCCATCAGGTCGACGATGCGGTCGGTCAGCGCAATGTCGAGTGTGATCTGCGGATGCCGTTCGAGCAGGCGCGGCACCAATGGCACCAGCTTGTGGTGCCCGAACGAGACGCTGGCATTGATGCTCACGCGCCCGCGCGCCGCCGCACCGGCCGCCGCGCAGCGCTCGGCCTCGTCAATGTCGGCCAGCACGCGCAGGCTGCGTTCGTAGAACTCCGTGCCTTCGGGCGTAAGTTGCAGCTTGCGCGTGGAACGGTGCACGAGCTGGATGCCCAGGCGCAATTCGAGCCGCGCCACGAGCTTGCTCATGGCCGAGGGCGTCATGCCCAGCAGGCGCGCCGCCGCCGAGAACCCGCCAGACTCGACCACCTGCACGAAGGCTTCCATTTCGCCGGAACGGTTGACGTCGATGCGCGGCATGGCTCCTCCGATCTATGAATTCGAGTCACAAGTATGTGTACCTGCGGCATTCTAGTCATCAGTGGCTTTCGTCCGCACAGTACAGGGCATCATGCCAATCGCTCTAATCGCCCTCACCGCCGGTGCCTTCGGTATAGGTACCACCGAGTTCGTCATCATGGGCCTGCTGATGCAGGTCTCGACGGATCTCCACGTCTCCATCACGGCCGCCGGCCTGCTGATCTCGGGCTACGCGCTCGGGGTCGCGGTCGGCGCGCCGGTGCTCACCATCGCCACCCGCAAGCTGCCGCGCAAGACCGTGCTGCTCGCGCTCATGGGAATCTTCACGCTCGGCAATCTCGCCTGTGCCGTGGCGCCCAACTACGAGATGCTGATGGCCGCGCGCGTCATCACCTCGCTGGCGCACGGCACCTTCTTCGGCGTCGGCTCGGTGGTGGCCACTGGCCTGGTGGCGCCCGAACGGCGCGCCTCGGCCATCGCGATCATGTTCACCGGGCTGACCGCCGCCACGCTGCTCGGCGTGCCGGCCGGCGCGTGGCTGGGCCTGCAGTTCGGCTGGCGCTCGGCCTTCTGGGCCGTGACGCTGATCGGCGTGCTGGCCTTCACGGTGCTCGCGGTGTTCGTGCCGCGCGTGAAGGGCAAGGCCGGGTCCGCGCCGCTGCGCGAAGAGCTCGCCGTGCTGGCGCGCCCGCAGGTGCTGCTCGGCCTGGCCATGACGGTGCTCGGCTTTGCCGGCGTGTTCGTGGTATTCACCTACATCCAGCCCTTGCTCACGCAGATCACTGGCCTGTCGGAGTCGGCCGTGTCGCCGATCCTGCTTGTGTTTGGCGGCGGGCTGGCCGTCGGCAATATCCTGGGCGGCAAGCTGGCCGACCGCGCGCCGATGGCCGCCGTGCTCGGTACGCTGGCTGCGCTGGCCGTCGTGCTGGGTGCGATGCAGTTCACCATCGACACGCCGTTCACGGCGGTGGGGTTTGTCGGCCTGCTCGGCGTGGCTTCGTTCGCCACCGTCGCGCCGATGCAGTTGCGGGTGCTAGAGAAGGCCTCGGGCGCAGGCCAGAACCTCGCGTCGAGCCTGAACATCGCCGCCTTCAACCTCGGCAACGCACTCGGCGCCTGGGTCGGCGGCGTGGTGATCGACCACGGGCCGGGATTGCGCGCGCTGGGCTGGGCGGCGGCGCTGCTCACGCTGGTGGGCCTGATGATCGCGCTGTGGAGCCGCTCGCTCGACCGGCGCGAACCGCGCAACGTACTGGGGAACGGCGCTTCGGCGCGAGTTTGATTCACCGGCGGTCGCAGCCGCCGAACTCAGTGCTGCCGCGTGATCAGATCACTGCGCGCCCCCTCAACAGGCATGAAGAACTCGAACCGATCGCGCCCCGCCGCCTTGGCGTTATAGAGCGCCGTATCGGCTCGCGCCAGCAACTCCTCTGCGGTGACGGAGGAATCGGCAGCACGGTGAAACGCGATGCCGACGCTGGTCGTCACCTTGATGCGCTGGCCGTCCACCGTGAAGGGCGGCGTGTGGACGCGCTCCACGATCTTTGCCGCAACGGTGGCCGCGGTGTCCGGTGCGGTCAGGCCTTCGAGCACGAGCACGAACTCGTCGCCCGCCAGCCGGGCCACCATGTCGGTACCGCGCACGCAGCCCAGCAGCCGCCGCGCATATTCGGTGAGCACCGCATCGCCCACCGCATGGCCCATCGTGTCGTTGATGGCCTTGAAATGGTCGATGTCGAGGAACATCAGCGCCATCGCATTGCCCGCGAGCCGCCCGCGTAGCACCGCTCCGGGCAGGTACTCGTTGAACGCCAGCCGATTGGGCAGGCCGGTGAGCGTGTCGAGCCGCGCCAGTTCGATGAGTTTGTGCTCCACCACCTTCAGTGCCGTGATGTCGTGCGCCAGCGAGAAAATGCCGTGCGTCATGCCGTCTTCGCGTACATCGGGGACGTAGGTGACCTGCGTGATGCGGTCGAAGCCCTGGCGCTGCATACGAGCCTCGAACTCCGCCCGCTCTCCGCCCAGCGCCCGCGCGAGCATCGGCTGGCGCGACTCGTACACCTCGCGGCCCAGCACGTCCTGCACCTGGCGCCCCAGCACCTGGGCCGGGTCGAGCCCGAGCCATTCGCGGCTGGTGGCATTGGCGAAGGTGATCTTCTCGTCCCGGTCGATGTAGGTGATCAGCGCCGGCATGTTGTCGGTGATGGCGCGCAGGCGCAGTTCGCTCTCGGCCAGGCGCAGTTCCGCCTGCTTCAGCGCCGTGATGTTGAAGGACATGAGGTAGAAGCCGACGACCTCGCCGCGCAGGTTCTTGTCCGGCATCAGGTTGGCCTGGAAGTATCCCTCCCTGCCGTGCATGGGAGCGCGAACCGGGAAACGCACCTTCTTGCCCGAGAACACCACGGGCAGGTAGGGCTTGAGCTGCGCATGCACCGCCTTGCCGAGAGCCGAACGCAGGGTCGTGCCCTTCAGCGAAGCGCTCTGGTCCAGGCCCGCCGTCTGGCGCGCCCTGACATTGGCGAACAGGCAGTTCTGCTCGCGGTCGAAGTAGCCGACCAGCGCCGGGATGTTGTCGGTCACGTCGCGCAGCCGCTTTTCCTGCTCGGTCAGGGCCCGGCGGATGTTCACGTCCTCGGTGATGTCGAAGGTCATCGAGAACACGCCGCGCACCACGCCGTCGGCATCGATGTCGGGAATGTAGTGGGCCTTGAACGTGCGACCGCCAATGCCCAGCGCCGGGTCGCCGGACTTCTCGAGAATCACGGTCTCGCCGGCCAGCGCGCGCCGGAAGCTCGGCTCCACCATCGCGAAATCCGCGGGGCCGCGCACTTCCGGCATCAGGCGGCCCACCAGCGTCTTGTCCTTGTGCAGGGCCCGCACGTGCGCATTGACGAAGGTGTAGCGCATCGACGCATCGACGTGCGACACCATCGCCGGGATGTTGTCGGCAATGATGCGTACCTGAGCCTCGCTGTGCGCCAGGCTGAGCTCGATGGCTCGCCGCTGCGCCATCAGTTCGTTGAAGGTGCGCGAGAGATCGCCGATCTCGTCGAAGGCGTAGGTGCGCGCCGCCGCGGTCCCGGTAGCCGCCTCCCGGGTGGATTGCATGTGCTGGTGCAGTTCGGACAGCGGCTTCAGCTGCCGGCGCACCACCGCGAGGGCCAGCGCGCCCGCGGTCAGCGCCAACGCCAGCGCCCCGAACCACGCACCGCGTTCGATGGCGTTAATGCCCGCGAAGGCTTCGCTGCGCGGGTACATGGCGCCGACGATCCAGTTCGCCTGCTCGGCACGGTCGAAGGCATAGAGGCCGCGCACGCCGGCTTCGTTGACGCCCTCGCTCGAGCCCTGGAAGCCGGCCAGCGCGCGAAGGACCTCGGGGTCGCCGCCGCCATTCGCCTGGATGTGATTCAGGATGCGCGAGGCGTCCGGATGGTCGACCACGATGCCATCCGCGGTCGTCACGAACAGATAGCCGGTCTTGCCGAACTTGATGTCGGCGAGCGCACCCAGGATGTTGCGGTCCTTCAGGTTGATGGCACCTGAGATCACGAACCTCACCTGCCCCGCGTTGTCGAGCACCGGCGCGGTGATGGCCACCTGTGCCAGCCCGTTGAGCCGGTTGCGGTAAGGCTCAGATACGAGACCGGCCCGGGACGCAACCGTTCGCTGGAAATAGGGCCGATCCTTCACGTTCACGGTACCGATGCGGTTCGCACCGTTGAGGTTGGCCACGAGGTTGCCGTCCATGTCGAGGAAGGCGACGTTGTCGAAGGCCTGACGCAGCGAGGCGTGCCTTTCGAGGAAGGCCTGCAGCTGCACGGTGTCCTGGAAGTCCTGCGCTTCCACGCTGTCGCCGAAGGTCTGCAGCAGGATCAGCCGGCTGCCGAATTTCTGGTCGATGGAGTCGGCGATGGCGGCCACGCGGGCGAGCTGCTCGGCCTCGATCGAGGCTCGCATGTTGCTCTTCACGAAGTGCAGAGCGAAGGTGGCAATCGCGAAGGTGGCCGTCAGGACCACCGCCATCACGCCGAGGCTCAGGCGTGTGTGCAAACCGAACCGGAATTTCGAGAAACCTGTTTGAGTCATTGAACTGTTCGGACCGGTACGTTGCCGGAGGGAATTTCCGGACAGTATCGGTGCGATCCACGCACCGGCAAAGGGCTTGGATGCAGGGCGCGACGAACAGCTCTATGTCCCCGGAAAAATGATCACCTTTGCCTTACTTTCATTCGGACAAAGACGGGTCTACCCGGCGAATATCTGCAGCCCCCGAGCGCGCACGCGGGGCGATCAGCGCATCGACGAGGCTGTCCGCGCGCTGCTCCGCGCGCCGCATCGAATTCGCAAGCTGCTCGCCGCCGAATTCGTCGGACTCCACCGCCGCCTCGAACACTTCGGTGATGCCGATGTAGCCGAGCGCCGAACGCACGCTGCTCTCGGTGTGGTTGAGGTGCGCGACGCGGCCGCCCGCGTCGTAGCCATGGTCGCCGCGCGCGCCCAGCAGCACCACGCGCTTGCCCGCGTCCGCCAGCAGCGGCCAGTACGGCACCGCGCCGCGCGAACGGTCGAAGCCGAAGGTGCGCCCGACGCGCACGATGTTGTCGATCCAGGCCTTGAACTGCGCGGGCACGCTGAAGTTGTACATCGGCAGGCCGATCACGACCACGTCAGCGGCAATGAGCTGGTCGACGAGCCGATCGCTCTCGGCGAGCGCCTCGGCCATCCATGGCTCGCGCGCGGCCGGCGGCGTGAAGGCCGCGTGGATCCAGCGGTCGTCGACGTGCGCGGGTGGCTGCCGGCCCACGTCGAGGTAGTCGATGCGATCGGCGGGCCGCGCCTTGCGCCAGCGCTCGACGAAACGCGCCGAGAGGCGGCGCGTGTGCGAGCCGTGGAGGTCGGTGCCGGAACGGCCCGGCCGGGCGCTGGCGTCGATGTGGAGGAGATTCATGGTCATGGTCTTGATGGATGAATTGGTATCTTTCGTCCTGTGCGGCCAGAATGGTGCGCAGGCCTTGAATCTAGGTTCACGAGCCGCTCATCACAAACGACGATTTCTCCACGCATGAACGAGATTGGCTCATCCATCCGCCCTCTCCGGCGGCTGCCTCCCCTGCTGTCGCTGCGCGCCTTCGAGGCTGCGGCCGCGCACCTGAGCTTTCAGCGCGCGGCGCTCGAACTGTCGGTTACGCCGTCGGCCATCAGCCACCAGGTGCGTGCGCTCGAAGACACGCTGGGCCAGCCGCTGTTCCGCCGGCTCACGCGGCAGCTCGCGCTGACGCCAGCGGGCCAGCGGCTGTTCGCCGACCTGCGCATGGGCTTCGACATGCTCGAAGCCGGCGTCGACAAGCTGCGCCGCCCCGCCGCGTCGCAGGCCGTCACCCTCACCACCAACACCGCATTCGCCGCGCGCTGGGTGCTGCCGCGCATGGAGGCGTTCCGCAGGGCCTGCCCGGGAGTCGAGCTGCGGCTGCATGCGAGCGACACCTTGGTCGACCTGGCGCGCGGCGACGCCGACATCGCTGTTCGCTCGGGCCACGGCAACTGGCCGGGGCTGGTGTCGCGCGAGCTGATGCCCGAGCGCTATGCGCCTTTGTGCAGCCCGATGCTGGGCCTGAAACGCGCCTCAGACCTGCCGAAGCACCGGCTGATCCACTGCGACTGGCAGCCGCAGGCGCTCGCACCTGCCGTGTGGACGCGCTGGTTTCGCGAAGCCGGCATCACGCCGCCGAGGGGGCGCGCGATGAAGGCTTCGGGCCTGTCGTTCTCCGACGAGACGCACGCGACGCTGGCCGCGCTTGCAGGACATGGCGTTGCGCTGCTGAGCCTCACGCTGTCGGCCGAAGAGCTGCGCAGCGGTGCGCTGGTGCAGCCCTTCGGGCCTGCGCTCGACACCGGCAGCTACTTTCTGGCGGTCGCGCGCGGCAGCGAGAGCGAGCCGGCCGTGCGGGCGGTGTGGGAATGGATTGCGTCGCAGGCCGCACCGGAGCCGCAATCGCGAGGCTGAGGACAAGCTGGACGCAGAACTTGCAGGCTGTCGCAGTTCTCGCGGAGACTCGCGTTCCAACAACAAAGTGAGGAGAAGTCATGACGAGGTTTGCCCGCATCCCTCTTGCCATCGCGACAGGCGCGCTTCTTGTAATGGCTTTGGCTTCATGCGGAGGAGGCGGCGGGGGAGGCGGAGGCGCAGGCATCGGCATAGGCCTGGGTACGGGTTCTGGAGGAGCGACACCGGTCACCGGCGTTCCCGAGCTGCCGGCACGCGAGGCCCTCATCGCTCGCGCGAGAACCTTCGAACTCGACACGCCCTACGTGCCGCCACCCGGCGACCCGCTGGAGCACAACACCTCGGGCTACGCCAAGACGATGTGCTCCGCCGCATTCATCACCGGACTCGATCCCGATTTCGCCGTCGAGAGCGTGGGCTACTTCACAGGGCCCTACGACCAGCGCAAGAAGGTCGGCAGGCCGGTGGTCGACCGCGACAAGAAGGAAGTCCGCATCGCCATGCCCAATGGGCCGACGCTGGTGGCGCGCTACTACGGTTCGCAGGGCTGCATCACGCTGCCAGCCGGCAACGACGGCGTGTTCTTCACGCCGGTGGCCGTCAAGAGCGCCCTGCCCGATCCCTCGACCCAGCCGTGGCCCATGGGCGACGTGACGCCCGCCGGTCCCGCGCCCGGCATCGACACAGCAAAGGTGGGCCAGGCAGTCGACGCGGCCTTCGAGCTGCCGGAGGCCTACACCGCAGCCTTCGTCGTCACGCACAAGGGACGCATCGTCGGCGAGCGCTACAGGAGCGGCGTCACGGCGACCACGCCGCTCGAATCGTGGTCGATGGGCAAGAGCGTGACCGCGACGATGCTGGGCGTGCTGATGAAGCAGGGCGAATACCGGCTCGACCAGCGCGCGCCGATTCCCGAGTGGCAGGCCACCGGCGACAAGCGCCAGGAGATCCGGATTGCGGACATCCTGCACATGTCGAGCGGGCTGCGCATCAAGGCGCCCGATGACCCGGACTTCGACCCCAACGGCACCTACCCCGACCACACCTACCTCTACACCGGCCGCATCAACTCGTTCAACTACGCGGCCACCCGCCCGCAGCAGTGGCCGCCCAACACCGTCGGGCGCTATCGCAATACCGACCCGGTGCTGGCGAACTACCTGATCCGCCTTGCCGTCGAGAAGCGCGGCGAGGAGTACCTGTCGTTCCCGCAGAGAAACCTGTTCGACAAGATCGGCATCCGCACGATGACCCTGGAGACCGATCCGTATGGCAACTTCCTCGCGCAGGGCTATGACTTCATGTCGGCACGCGATTGGGCGCGCCTGGCCAACCTGTATCTGCAGGACGGCGTCTGGAATGGCGAGCGCATCCTGCCCGAAGGTTTCGTCAAGTTCGTGAGCACCCTTGCACCGGCCTGGGCGGCCGACAAGCGCCCGATCTACGGCGGGTTCTTCTGGTTGAACGGCACGAGCACGTGGCCGGTGCCGACCACGGCGTACTACATGCTGGGCGCGGGTGGGCAGACGGTGCTGATCGTTCCTTCGCACGACCTGGTGGTGGTGCGTCTGGGCCATGACAAGGGAGAGCGGGCATCGGCCACGAGCCTGCGAAAGGCGCTGTCGCTCTTGATGCAAGCCGTGCCCAGTTCGTCGTGAGCAAGAGAGACCTCCTCGTTTCCCATTTCTGCAGCGGTGACGCCATCCGCAGCCGAAGCGTGAGCGATATCGTGCTGGCGAAAACGCTCGACGTGCCCGCGCCCCCTGCACGCCTGCTTGCGGATTGGGAAAGAGAGATTTCTTCGCAGCTGTTGCTGGAACCCGGCGACGTCGAGGCGCTGCCCTTGGCCCGGGCGCGTGCACGCTGGCCGGACTACCGGCTCTGCGTGCAGGCGGTATCCGACTGGACGCGCACGCTCGGGCTGCCCGAGGTGCTTGCCTCGAGCGACGTCGCCCTCATGGCTTGCCGCGGCGCGAGGTACCACCATGACGGTGCGCAATACGGCGGCGCGGCCTTCTGCAATCTTTTCGTGAGCGAGGAGAAGGGGCTGGACTTGCACTTCCCCTTTGCAGGTCATCGAATCCCCCTCGTCCGGGGTACTGCCGTGATATTCGATACCGGCCAGCCTCATGGTGTCATTCGACGCGGCAGCAGCGGCTTCGATGTGGCCGACTTCGCGTCCGGCCAGGATTGCACGCAAATGTTCCTGACCTGGGAGCTTCCGATCGAAGACACCCATGTCGCGCACGCTCTTCAGATCACTTTCGACGTCGACCCCTCGACCTCGTCACAACTGGAGGAAGAGCAGGTCCGGCTGAACGGCGAGCGGGCCGCCGTGTGCCCGAGTACCGGTCAGTGGCGCAGTGCCGATTGACCGTCAGCGGCTGACTGGAGCTGCCCCGGCCGCCAGTTCCTTCAGGCACGCGCTGACCGCCTGGGGCGGTGCCTTTTCGTGACAGCGCGCTGCCGCCTCGCGGGCAACGGATTCGCTCAAGCGCCGCTCCTGCGCGGCCTCGACCTGGAATTCGACGACCCACTTCATGAGCATGGCCATCACGATCAGCAGGCCGATCAGGGCGGCCACCAGCGTCATGCGCCAGTCCCGAATGCGAAGGATCGACGCTGCGGACTTGCTCGCCACGGGTGCTGTGGGTTCTTGCAAAGCCATTTAGCGCGGGAGGTCCGGAAAGACCCACATGCTCAACCCAAGAATCAGGCCGGCTCCCAGCGACACGATGGCCGCGGTCATGAGCATCGATGCCGCAACGATGTTGGGAACCCGAATGGCCCCGACCACGAAGGCAACGGCCGCCAGGATGCACAGGAGCACCGACAACCAGGCCATGTATGCCGGCCTGAGCTGGGTCGCCAAAGGTTCGTCCGGGCTGATGTCGGACAGGAACGGGGTGCGCATGAATTGCCTCCTCTTGCAAGATGTCGCGGCGGATCGGCTCAGGTTGACCTTGGGTCAAGACCCTTCGGATCCGCTTGCAACTGCCCCTGAACTTCACCAAGAAAGTTACCGGGAGAGGCTATGAAAAATATGCGCCCTGGCTAAGGGAGTAGTTCGCAAACATGGCGCATGAAGAGCCGGTGCAGGCAGAAAGCTCGAGTGCCTGAGCAATATTTGACATATGTCAAAACCCGGCTCGTCCGCGTCGAAGCGCGGCGAGTTGCAGGCTTCTTGAAAAAGAAGCTCGAGGTCAGGCCGAGCGAAGCTGATCACGCAGCTTCTGCCCGATCTCCGGGCGTTCCAGGAACGGGTCGGCCGGATTCGTGATGGAGACGATGTTCTCCATGCGGCTTTTCACGTTGCCCAGCGCCTTCGGATGGCTGAACACGTAGAACTGGTTGGCGCTGATGGCGTCGAACACCTTGGCCGCCACTTCGGCCGCCGTGATCTTGCCGCTGCTCACCGCCTTGTTGCTCATGGCCTGGCCGATGAGCTGGCTCTTGGTGAGTTCGCTGTCCTTCGGTGCATTGGGCCGGTTGCGCTCGCTGCTGGTAATGCCGGTGGGCACGAAGTACGGGCACAGCAGACTCGCCCCGATCTGGTCGGTAACGAGGTTCAAGTCCTGGTACATCGTCTCCGTGAGGCTCACGACCGCGGCCTTGGCCGCGTTGTAGATGCCCATGTTGGGCGGCGTCAGCAGGCCGGCCATGCTCGCGGTGTTGGTGATGTGGCCGCGATAGCTCGGGTCTTTGGCCGCCGCTTCGAGCATCATCGGCGTGAACAGGCGCACGCCGTGGATCACGCCCCACAGGTCCACGCCCAGCACCCATTCCCAGTCGGCCACGGTGTTCTCCCACACCAGGCCGCCAGCGCCCACGCCCGCGTTGTTGAACACGAAGTGCGGCGCGCCGAAGCGTTCCTTCACGGCCGCGGCCAGCGCTTCCATCTGTGCCGCGTTCGACACGTCGACCTTGCGCGCCAGCACCTGCGCGCCAGCGGCTTCCATTTCTGCCTGGGCCTTGTCGAGCGCATCCTGCTGCACGTCGACCAGCACGAGGTTCATGCCGCGGGCGGCGCCGATGCGCGCGCACTCCAGGCCGAAGCCCGAGCCCGCGCCGGTGAGAACGGCGGTCTTGCCCTTGAAGTCCTGAATCATTGGGTGCTTTCCTTTGGTTGACTCTGCATCGGCTATTGGAACGCTTTGCACAGTGGTTGGCTGTCCTTCGTGTGACGCGCGCCGCGAGCGGTTTGTGGCGGGTCCAAACCGAAAACTCGCTCCTGCGTGACATAGAAGCAGCCAGTTGACGATAGACAACAGTGGCAATAGCCACGCCCGCGTACAACGTTGCGCCATCCACAAACAGGGAGCGTAGCGAATGGAGCGAAAGATTTTGGTGGTCGGCGATCCGCCGGCACCCGGCGGCATGGTTCTGCCTTATGAAGGATCGATGCTCGATCTGCATGGACATCGGGTCGCCCTGATCGGCGGCAGGGCCTACTGCGAGGGCTGCAACAGCGTGGGCATCATCATGAAAGCCGGAGGGCCGCGACGTCCCAAATTCATGTCGGAGGCAGCGCTGGAAGGCGATGTGGTGGTCTGCCACTGCCCCGTGCCGCAGCCCATACTTTCCATGCGGCAACAAACGGCGACATATGACGACGGGGCATGGCATGCCGTTGGCTCCGAAGCTGCAATGGTCGTGCCGACCCCAACCAAGGAGGAATTGGCCGCATTCAAGAAGGCAGTCGACGCGGGCGTGACCCATGCGCCGGAGGCAGAGCCGGCCGAAAAGATCTGCCCCGCCATGACCAACAAGGAGTTCTGCCAAATGGCACTCAGGCTGCGCGACCAGTCCATCGAGTTCATCGAGAAGAAGCGCCTTCCAGAACTTGATCGGTGGGACAAGGCGGCGCAAACGCGAGTCGAGGAATGGTTCGGTGTGGCCGATCAATCCATGCGCGAGCACCTTCAGAAGGGGCTGATCGCTTGCAAGCGCGTGCTCGAAGGGCTGGGGTGCCAGAACTTCATACGGTACTCGGAGGCAAATCAGAGGAACCTCGGCTGCGTTTTCCTGAGCGACACGGTCAGAACGATCGCCGCGGTCTGCAAGCCGGACATCGCGACTCATACCATTGCCATCGGGCTTGACTTCTGCGACTTCCCGGAGAACATGCTCATCTACGGCACGAGCATCATCCGTGACGGAGATTCGAAGCTCCTGACGTTGATTCACGAAGTCACGCACTTCAACGACACCTTCAGCTCATTCGATACCTGGTACGGCACGAAAAACGCGAGGGATCACGCTGAAGACCCCAGGTCCCGCGTCAATGCCGACAGCATCGCCGGCTACATTCTTGGTGTTGTGGCGAAGGCATCCATATGAAATACATCTTCAGGCCTTTGCTCGTCGCCGCCGTGCTGACGAGCTCAAGCGCCATGGCCTGCAAGCCCGTCATGGTGACAAGGCTTACTTTCGCCGAGGGCTCCGCCGACCTTGAGCCGGCTCAGATCGCGAAGCTGGCGAATTTCGTTGACCGAGCGAACTCGACCTTCACCAGATACCTCGAGGTTTCTATCGATGGAGGTGCCACCGTCAAGACTCCGGGCAGGACGCCCGGTGAAGCGGCCCGACTGGCAGAACAGCGAGCCCGAAAGGTGACCCAGGCATACAGGCAGTTCCAGCTGAACGAGATCAAGCTGGAAACCACTTCGAATATTTATGAAGACAACAGGATGTCGAGGGAAGCAGGCAACGACTTTGTCGTAGTCCAGTTTCACCCCGACTACGAGGCGCTGAAGCTGCCCGACTGCTCTCCTGTCCCGATCCCGGGATTCAAGCGTTAGGCATGGCGTCGCCAGCCACAGCGAACGCCTCTAGGCATCAGCCTTCTTCAGCACATACCCGATGCGCGGGAAGTGCACGTGCACCGTGCCCACGCGCTCGTGGCTGCGCTCCAGCGTGTAGTGCGTGCGCGTGGCCGCCACAAGCGTGCCCGGTGTTTCTTCCAACCCGAAGCTCTCGGCGCGGACGGTGACGGCGCTGCCGAGCGGAATGCCATGGTCGTCCTGGAAGGTGCTGTCGGTCAGCAGCGTGTGCGGCGTCGCAGCCTTGGCGACGGCAATGGCGTCGTCGCTCGTGAACTTCTCGGGCGCGCCGTGGCCAATGGCGGCCATGCGGTCCATCCAGTCGATCACCGCAGGCGTCAAGTCGAGGATGGTGCGCACCGACTCGATGCGGCGCGTGTACCAGAGCGGGTGATAGGCCGAGAAGTCGGCGATGCTTGACACCTCGCCCAGCAGGTAGGGCTTCTCGTCGAGCATGTCCGACAGGCGGCGCAGGTACGACTTGTAGGCGCTGGCGGCATCGGCCGGGCGCAGGCGGGTCATGTTGCCTGCGCTCATCTTGCCGCGGTCTTCGCCGAAGGCCTTCGCGGCTTCGGGCGGGGCCTTGGCGAACACCTCGGCGGCGCCCTTGGGCTGCAGGCTCCAGGCCATGGCGGACCAGAACAGCGTGGTGTCGGCCCACTGCGCGAGGATGCGCGACATGCCTTTTTCGGGCTCCGGGTACAGCGTGGGTTCGGGTTGCAGATGCTCCAGCACGTCGGCGATGAGCGCGCTGTCGCAATACATGTCGGCGCCGATCTGCAGGAACGGCGTCTTGCGGTAGCCGCCGGTGAGCACCTCCACATCGGGCTTGGGCATGATCGGCGGGATGAAGACCGATTTCCACGGCAGCTTCTTGGCGCCGAGGATCATGCGCACCTTCTCCGAGAACGGCGAGGTCAGGTAGTGGTGGAGGATCAGGTCGGCCATGGTGTTTCCTGTGGGGCTGTCGTTGTGTGTTCAGCGAGGTTGCGCGCGCTGGATGATCGAATCGAAATCGGTGCCCGCGGCCAGCGTACCGAAGACGTTGCCCCAGTCTCCGCCAAGGCGCGAGGCACAGAAGGCGCCGACGACGGCGGGGGGCGCGGTCTGCGCGAGCAGCGCGCCCTGCACGGCCAGCGCCACGTCCTGCGCGAGGCGGCGGGCCTCGGCTTCGGAGGCCATGGCCTCGATGCGTGCCGGCAGCGCCTCGGCGAGCCTGTCGAGCGCGGCGTGCTGGCCGCGCGCGGGTGCCAGCTCTTTCGCCAACGCGGCGACCGCGTCGCCCTTGCGCAGGCCACGCAGCAGGTCGAGCGCCATGATGTTGCCAGCGCCTTCCCAGATGGAGTTGAGCGGCATCTCGCGGTAGATGCGGGCCATGATGCCTTCGCCGCCCTCTTCCACGTAGCCGTTGCCGCCGAGGCACTCCATGGCTTCCTGCGCGAAATGGCTGCCGCGCTTGCAGATCCAGAACTTGGCGACAGGCGTGAGCAGGCGGGCAATCAGGCGCTCATGCTCGTCGGCCTGTTGGTCGAAGGCCCTGGCAAGGCGGATGGCAAGCGCGGTGGCGGCTTCGCTTTCGAGTGCGAGGTCGGCCAGCACGTTCTTCATCAAGGGTTGCTCGATCAGCGGCTTGCCGAAGGCGTTGCGCTGCGCCGCGTGGTTGAGCGCGATGCCCAGCGACTGGCGCATGAGGCCGCTGGTGCCCAGCGCGCAGTCGAGCCGCGTCATCGTGCCCATCTCGAGGATCTGCGGAATGCCGCGGCCCTCCTCGCCCACGAGCCATGCGCTTGCGCCCTGGAACTCGACTTCGGAACTCGCATTGGCCTTGTTGCCAAGCTTGTCCTTCAGGCGCTGGATCTGGATGCCGTTGCGCGTGCCGTCGGGCAACACGCGCGGCAGGAAGAAGCAGCTGAGCCCGGACGGCGCCTGCGCCAGCACCAGGAAGGCGTCGCACATCGGCGCCGAGAAGAACCACTTGTGTCCGGTGATCGCATAGCGCTCACCCCAGGCATCGCTGCCGTCGCGCACGGCCCGGGTGGTGTTGGCCCGCACGTCGGAGCCGCCCTGCTTCTCGGTCATGCCCATGCCCATGGTCACGCCGGGCTTGTCCTTGAAGACCTTCAACGCCGGGTCGTACCAGAGGCTGCCGAGCTTCGGTCCCCAGTCGGCGTACACGCCTGCGTTGCTGCGCAGCGCGGGCGTGGCCGCATAGGTCATGGAGACGGGGCAAAGAATCGACGGCTCCAGCTCGGTGAAGAGCATGAAGCCCGCCGCGCGCAGCACGTGCGGCGAGGCCGAGGTGCCGGTCCACGGCGTGCCGTGCAGCCCTGCACCCACCGCGGCGGTCATCAGTGCGTGGTAGCTCGGGTGGAACTCCACTTCGTCGATACGCCGTCCGAAGCGGTCGTGCGTGTGCAGCTCCGGCATATGGATGTTGGCGAGCCGTGCATGCGCCTGCATGCCGGCTGTGCCGAGGGCAGCGCCCAGTTCGTGCAGCTGCGTGGTCTGCAGCGCGGGCGCATTGAACTTCAGCGCGTCGCGCAGGGGCCGGTTGGTGTCGAAGAGGTTGTAGTCCACCAGCGGCGTGGGCTGGTTGAACACCTCGTGCGTCGAATTCATTCGAATACCTCCGTGCTTCGCACTGCGGTGCGCGCTTGCTTGGGGCGGCCCGGCGCGGCGCGCATGACCGGCCTCCTTTCCCGCGCGTTCAGTTCATCGGGGGCAATCAGATCAGCTTGACCAGTTGCTTGCCGAAGTTCCGGCCCTTGAGCAGGCCCAGGAAGGCTTCAGGCGCGGCTTCGATGCCCTGCGCGATCGACTCGCGCGGCTTGAGCTTGCCGGTGCCCACCAGCGTGCCCAGCTCCGTCAGCGCCTCGGGCCACACTTCCATGTGCTCGCTGACGATGAAGCCTTCGATCTTCATGCGGTTGATGAGGATCAGCGCCGGGTTTGCGAGCGGCAGCGGCTGGCCGTCGTAGCCCGCGATCATTCCGCACAGCGCCACGCGGGCGAAGGCGTTGGCGCGCAGCAGCACGGCGTCGAAGATGTAGCCGCCGACGTTCTCGAAGTAGCCGTCGATGCCGTTGGGGCAGGCTTCCTTGAGCGCGGCGCTCATGGTCTTCACGTCGGGGTGCACACGGTAGTCGATGCAGGCGTCGAAGCCGAGTTCGTCGGTCACGTACTTGCACTTGTCGGGGCCGCCGGCAATGCCGACCACGCGGCAGCCGCGCGCCTTGGCCAGCGCACCGAAGGCGCTGCCGACCGCGCCGCTGGCGGCGGTGATGACCACCGTTTCACCGGCCTTGGGCGCAATGATCTTCACCAGGCCGTACCAGGCGGTAACGCCGGGCATGCCGACCGCGCCGAGGTAGTGCGACAGCGGCACGTGCGTGGTGTCGACCTTCTTCAGCGCGCCGGGCTGCGAGGCATCGACCACGCTGTATTCCTGCCAGCCGCCGAAGCCGACCACCTTGTCGCCCACGGCATACCTGGGGTGCTTGCTCTCGACCACTTCGCCGGCGGTGCCGCCCTGCATGGTCTGGCCCAGCGGCTGCGGCTGCGCGTAGCTCTTCGAGTCGTTCATGCGCCCGCGCATGTACGGGTCGAGGCTCATGTAGTGGTGCCGCACAAGCACCTGGTTGTCCGCGAGCGCGGGGGTCTCGGCTGTCACGAGCTTGAAGTTGCCCGCCACGGCTTCGCCGTCGGGGCGGTTGTCGAGGTGGATCTGTTTGTTTGTAGGCATGAAAGAAATCTCCGGGAATATGGTCGTGTCAGTCGGTCGATGGCGGTCGCATCTCGTTGACGCTCGACGGGCCGGTCGGCAGCCGGCGCTTCACATACTTGAAGGTGCCGGTGGCGTGGGCGCAAACGCGCTCCTGTTCGTCGTAGATTTTGGCCTCCGTGAAAGCCAGCGTCGCCGTCCGGTGAATGAGCGTGCCGCGCGCATGCAGCGGACCGACCGAAGGCTGCATGAAGCTGGTCTTCATCTCGATGGTGACCACGCCGGTCTCGGGCGCCACGCTGCGCGCTGCCGCCGCCATGGTGATGTCGAGCAGCGTCATGCAGGCGCCGCCGTGCGTCACGTCGAAGGTGTTCAGATGCTCGGGCTTGGCGGTGTAGCAGATCTCGGACTCGCCGCCCTCGAACTTCGTCAGAGAAAAGCCCAGGTGGCGCGCGAACGGGATCTGGCTCGTGTACGAGCGGATGTTGATGTCGCTGGAATCGGAAGAAGAAGACATGTCAGGCAGCACCCAGCACGACGCTCACGCCGCCGTCGACCGCCAGCCATTGGCCGGTGATGTGCTTGCCGGCATCGCTCGCGTAAAGCAGCGTCAGGCCCTTCAGGTCTTCGTCGTCGCCCAGGCGGCCGAGCGGCGCCTGCGCGGCCATCTTCTCTTCGCCCAGCGACTTGATGAGGCCGGCGGCCATCTTCGTCATGAAGAAGCCCGGGCAGATCGCGTTCACGGTGATGTTGTACCTGCCCCATTCGGCAGCCAGCGTGCGCGTGAAGCCGATCACCGCGGTCTTCGAGGTGTTGTAGGCCAGCGTCTGCATCTCGGGAGGGTTGCCGTTCAACCCGGCGATCGAGGCAATGTTGATGATGCGGCCGGTCTTCTTCGGGATCATGTAGCCGTTGGCGATCTGCTGCGACAGGATGAAGTAGCCGCGCACGTTGAGGTTCATCACCTTGTCCCAGGCCTCGACCGGGTGGCTCTCGGCTGGCGCGCCCCAGCTGGCGCCCGCATTGTTGATGAGGATGTCGACCGCGCCCATACGCTGCAGCGTCTCGTCGGCCAGGCGGCGGGTGTCTTCTTCCTTCGAGCAGTCTGCGGCAATCCAGCGCGCGTCGATGCCTGCGGCCTGCAGCTCAGCGGCGGCCTGCTCCAGGTCGTCGGCCTTGCGCGAGCTCAGCATGATCTTCGCGCCGGCTTCGCCCAGCGCATGGGCCATCTGCAGGCCCAGGCCGCGCGAACCACCGGTGATGAGGGCGGTCTTGCCGGTGAGGTCGAAGAGTTGCTGGACGGTGCGTGCGGTCATGAGAGATGTCTCCAATCAGGGGCTGAATTGTTCAGGTCGGGAAATGCCGCGGAACCGGCTTCGCCGGGCCGCAGGCGTTGTCCCCTGCAAGGGGGTTGGCGAAGCGACACGAAGTGCGCGCAGCCTGGGGGTGAGTCATGCCATGTAGTCCATGCATTGGCGGGCCTCGCGGACCGCGCCGATGAAGGGCTTCAACGCCACGTGCTGCGGGTGATCCGCATAGGCCGCGAGTGCGGCCGCGTCGGTGAACTCCGAGTACAGGATCAGGTCGTAGGTGGCTTCGAGCCCGGGCTGGGCAATGGCCACCTCGAAGCGCAGCGTGCCGGGCGACAGCTTGGCGCAGGCGTCGAGCAAGGCCTTGGCTTTCAACAGGTTGGTCGCCTTGTCGGTGCCCTCGGCGTGCTCCTTGAACTTCCACATCACGATGTGCTTGAGCATGGTGGGCCTCGTTACTTGCTGGTGGGGTTGTCGTTGGGCAGGCGCGAGCGCACGTAGATCAGCGCGAAGCCGATCAGCGCCACGACGCCGCCGGGCACGGCGATGGACCAGCCCAGCGCGGCGTCGGTGCGGCCGGTGGCGATGCCCAGGATCACGACGAACAGGCCGCCGTAGATCAGGATCCAGATCCACTTCTCGAGCCGCGCGTGCGGCTTGGGAGGCTTGACGGAGGGGGTGTTGTTGCTGGGGTTGGCGTTCGGCGAATTGGTAGTGGCCATCAAAAGGCGTCCTCGGGCAAAGCGGTACAGGTCGGGTCGCGGGTTTCGACCACGTTGAGCCATGCGCCGATTTTCGGCAGCTCGTAGTGGAAGAAGTAGTCCGTGGCGCCGATCTTGCCAGCTGTTACCGCCCTCGCCTTTTCCGCGTCGATCTGCAGGGCCTTCAGGGCCACGTCGAGCCAGATCCAGGCCAGTACCGTGTGGCCGAAGGCCTGCATGTAAGGCACGGCGTTGGCCAGCGCTTCGGCCGGGTCGCCGGTGGACCAGGCGGCCTCGGTGGCGCTGCCGATACGCTGCAACGCGGCGCCCAGCGCCTCGGCGTGCGCCGCCAGCGCCGGCCCCCTGGCCGCTCGGCCGATGGTGTCGGTCATGCGCGCGGCCAGCAGTTGCAGGCCGCGGCCCTTCTCCATCAGTACCTTGCGGCCCAGCAGGTCGGCTGCCTGGATGCCGTGGGTGCCCTCGTGGATCATGTTCAGGCGGTTGTCGCGCCAGTACTGCTCCACCGGAAAGTCGCGCGTATAGCCGTAGCCGCCGTGCACCTGGATGGCCAGCGAATTAGCCTCCAGGCACCACTCGCTGGGCCAGCTCTTGGCGATGGGCGTGAGCACTTCAAGCAGCAGGCGGGCGTCGTCGGCAGCCTGTGCGTCGCCGGTCTTCTGCTCGTCGACCAGCCGGGCGCAGTACAGCTCCAGCGCCAGCGCGCCTTCGCAGTACGCCTTCTGGGCGAGCAGCATGCGGCGCACGTCGGCGTGCTCGATGATGCGCACCTGCGGCGCGGCCGAGTCCTTGGCGACCGCGGCGCCGGCGGCGTTCGGCTTCTTCACCAGCCGTCCCTGCGGCCGGCTCCTGGCGTATTCGAGCGAGGCGTGGTAGCCCGCCATGCCCAGCATGGTGGCCGCCGTGCCGACGCCGATTCGCGCCTCGTTCATCATGTGGAACATGCAGTGCAGGCCCTTGCCAGGCTCGCCGACGAGGTAGCCCAGCGCGCCCGCCTTGCCGCCGACCGGGTACTTGCCCTCGCCGAAGTTCAGCAGCGTGTTGGTGGTGCCGCGCCAGCCCAGCTTGTGGTTAAGGCCCGCGAGCGCCACGTCGTTGCGCTCGCCCGTGAGTGCGCCCTGCGTGTCAACCATGCGCTTGGGCACGATGAACAGCGAGATGCCGCGCGTGCCGGGCACCAGCTTGCCGTTCTCGTCCGGGATCTTGGCCAGCACGATGTGCACGATGTTCTCGGTCAGCTCGTGGTCGCCCGACGAGATCCACATCTTGTTGCCCGTGAGCCGGTAGCGCGGGCCCAGCGGGTCTTGCTGAAAGTCGTCACCGTCGGGCACGGCGCGCGTCGCCACGTCGCTCAGCGACGAACCCGCCTGCGGTTCCGACAGGCACATGGTGCCGGCCCAGCGTCCGGAAAATTCATTCTTCGCGAACACCTCTTTCTGCCTCTCGGTGCCGTGCACCATCAGCAGGTTGGCGTTGCCGCTCGTGAGCATGTTGGAGCCGATGCTCACCGAGGCCATCGCGAAGAAGCTGTTGGCCGCCGCCTGCATCGTGTAGGGCAGTTGCATGCCGCCGATGTCGTAGTCCTGCGCCGCACTCATCATTCCCGACTCGACGAAGGCCTTGTGCGCGTCGTGCGTGGCCTGCGGCAGGATGACCTTCTCGCCGTCGAAATGCGGCTCCTGCGTGTCCACCGTGCGGTTGAACGGCGCGTACTTCTCGCGCGCGATGCGCTCGCAGGTGTCAAGCACCGCGTCGAATGTTTCGCGCGAGTGGTCGGCAAAGCGTTCGCGCTGGTTGAGCGACTCGGCATCGAGCCAGTCGTAGAGCAGGAAGTCGAGGGTGGGACGCAGGCTCATGGTCGGATTTCGGTGGATGTCATGAGGCCGCGGCGTCCCTTCTCAGGAACACCGCGGAACCGGCTTCGCCGGGCCGCCGGTGTTGCCCCCGGAAGGGGGTTGGCGAAGGCGACACGCAGTGCGCCGCAGGCTGGGGGAGAGTCAGATGATTTCGAACACGCCCGCGGCACCCATGCCGCCGCCGATGCACATCGTGACCACGACCTTCTTGGCTCCACGGCGCTTGCCCTCGATGAGCGCGTGGCCCGTCAGGCGCTGGCCGCTCACGCCGTAGGGGTGGCCCACGGCGATGGCGCCGCCGTCCACGTTCAGGCGGTCGGCCGGAATGCCGAGCTTGTCGCGGCAATAGATCACCTGCACGGCGAAGGCTTCGTTCAACTCCCACAGGTCGATGTCGTTGACCGTGAGGCCCAGGCGCTTGAGCACCTTCGGGATCGCGAAGACGGGGCCGATGCCCATTTCGTCGGGCTCGCAGCCAGCCACGGCAAAGCCGAGGAAGCGGCCGAGCGGCTTCAGGCCCTTCTGCTGCGCGTACTTTTCGTCGACCACCACGCAGGCGCCGCCGCCGTCGGAGAACTGGCTGGCGTTGCCGGCCGAGATCAGGCCGCCGGGCATGGCCGGGCGGATGCCGCTGATGCCTTCCTTGGTGGTGCCCGGGCGGATGCCTTCGTCGTTCTCGACGGTGACTTCCTTGGTGCGCAGGCCCATCACGGGGTCGGCCACGCCGGCCAGCACGGTGATGGGGGCGATCTCGTCCTTGAAGCGGCCGGCTTCCAGCGCGGCGGTGGCCTTCTGCTGGCTGGCGGCGCCGTATTCGTCCATGGCGTCGCGACCGATGTTGTAGCGCTTGGCGACCTGCTCGGCCGTCTGCAGCATGTTCCAGTAGATCTCGGGCTTGTGCTTCACGAGCCACGGGTCGGCCAGCATGTGCTTGTTGGCTTCGTTTTGCACGCACGAGATGCTCTCGACGCCGCCGGCCACGTACACGTCGCCCTCGCCCGCGATGATGCGCTGGGCGGCGGTGGCGATGGTCTGCAGGCCCGAGGAGCAGAAGCGGTTGATGGTCATGCCCGAGGTGGTGATCGGCAGGCCGGCGCGCAGCGCGATCTGGCGCGCGATGTTGGAGCCGGTCGCGCCTTCGGGCGTGGCACAGCCCATGATGACGTCGTCCACCGAGGCGGGGTCGATGCCGGCGCGCTGCACGGCGTGCTGCACCGCATGGCCGCCGAGCGTGGCGCCGTGCGTCATGTTGAAGGCACCCTTCCAGCTCTTCGCGAGCGGCGTGCGGGCGGTGGAAACGATGACGGCGCTGGTCATGGTGAGGTCCTTTGAAGCAGATGGAAGGAAAAAGAGAGAGCTGTCGTCATTGCGCCGGAGCAGCGTTGGTATTGCTCAGGAGCTGGTGATAGAAGCCGATCATCTCGCCGTAGTTCGAGATGGTCAGGCGTTCGTTGTTGCCGTGGAAGCGGGCCAGGTCTTCGCTCTTCACGCGCAACGGCGAGAAGCGGAAGACGGCGTCGCTCACGAGGCTGAAGTGGCGCGAGTCGGTGGCAGCGGTCATGAGGCCGGGTGCCACCACCGCATCGGGAAAGCTCTGGCGCACGGCTTGCTGGATCGCGCGGTAGCCGGTGCTGTCGGTCGGCGACACCGGCGACGGCTCGGAATTGCCCGGGTAAGCCTTGATCTTGATGTCGTCGTTGCCCAGCGCCTTGCGCAGGTGCGCCTCGGTGCCGGCCAAGGTGTCGCCCGGCAGCACGCGGAAGTTGACGGCGGCCTCGGCGCGGCCGGGCAGCACATTGTCCTTGTTGCCCGCGCGCACGATGGTCAGTGCGGTGGTGGTGCGCAGCATGGCGTTGCTGCTCGGGCTCTTCTCGAGCTGGCCGCGCACCAGCGGCTCGGTGAGCCACAGGTTGGACAGCATCACGCGGTTGACACCGCTCATTTCGGGCGCCAGCGCACCGAACATCTGGCCGGCCACGCCGCGGATGCCGCCGGGCATCGGATTGGCTTCGAGCCGCGCGAGCGCCGCGCTCATGCTGCCGATCGCGCTGTGCTGCGGCGGCATCGACGAGTGGCCGGGGGCCGTGTCGAGCGAGAGGAAGAAGGTGCCGTAGCCCTTCTCCGCCAGGCCGATGAGCGCTGCGGGCTTGCTCAGGCCCGGCAGCACGCCGTCGAGCACCAGCAGACCTTCGTCGAGCACCCACTCCAGGCGCACGTTGCGCGACTTGAGCAGTTCGGCAATGGGCAGCGCGCCGCGCAGGCCGCTCACTTCTTCGTCGTCGCCCATCACGAGGTAGACGGTCTGCCTGGGCTTGAAGCCGGCGCCGATGAGCAGCTCGACGGCTTCCATCTGCGCGAACAGGTTGCTCTTGTCGTCGAGCGTGCCGCGGCCCCAAACGAAGCCGTCCTTGATCTCGCCGGCGAAGGGGTCGGTCGTCCACGCCTTCTCGGTGCCCGGCGCGATGGGCACCATGTCCTGGTGCGCCATCAGCGCGATGGGCTTGGCGCTCGGGTCGGTGCCGGTCCAGGTGTAGAGCAGCGCCTTGTTGCCGATCACTTCCTTCTTGAGAGTGGCATGCACCTTGGGGAACTGCTGTTCGAGGAACGCGTGCAGCTTGTCGAACTCGGCCGCGTTGGCAGCCGGGTCGTCCAGGCTCGACACCGTGCGGAAGGTGATCGCCGTGGACAGCCGCTTGGCGGCCGCCTGCAGATCGATGTTCAGCTTGGGCGCGGGCGCCACCGCCAGCTGCTGCGACGGCGTGGTCCAGGTCTTGACCGCCACGGCAGCCACCAGCAAGGCGATTGCCAGCAGCAGCCCGAGGAAGATGCGTTTCAACATGAGCGGTCTTGACCCTGTTCAGTCTCAGCTGAACTGCTTGCCTTCGGCCACGAGCTTCTGGATCAGCGGCGCGGGCTGCCAGAACTCGCCGTCGTCGCGCGGGTTCTTCGCGAAGCGCTTCATCGTCTCGGCCACGTTGTAGAGGCCGACCTGCGATGCATAGTGCATCGGGCCGCCGCGCCAGATCGGGAAGCCGTAGCCCGTGAGGTACACCATGTCGATGTCGCCCGACTTCGAGGCAATGCCGTCTTCGAGGATGTGCGCGCCTTCGTTGACCAGGGCGAACACCAGGCGCTGCACGATCTCTTCATCGGAAATCTTGCGCGGCGTGATGCCCAGTTCCTTGCGGTGGTCTTCGATCATCTTGTTGACGAGCTCCGACGGAATCGCGTCGCGCTTGCCGGCTTGGTAGTCGTACCACCCTGCCCCGGTCTTCTGGCCGAAGCGGCCCAGTTCGCAGAGCTTGTCGGCCGTGCGGCTGTACTTCATGTCGGCGCGTTCGACGGCACGGCGCTTGCGGATCGCCCAGCCGATGTCGTTGCCGGCCAGGTCGCCCATGCGAAACGGACCCATGGCAAAGCCGAACTTCTCGACGGCCTTGTCGACCTGCTGCGGCGTGGCACCTTCGTCCAGCAGGAAGCCGGCCTGGCGGCTGTACTGCTCGATCATGCGGTTGCCGATGAAGCCATCGCACACGCCGGAGACCACCGAGGTCTTCTTGATCTTCTTGCCGATGGCCATGACCGTGGCGAGCACATCCTTGGCGGTGGCCTTGCCACGCACCACTTCGAGCAGCTTCATCACGTTGGCCGGGCTGAAGAAGTGCATGCCGACCACGTCCTGTGGACGCTCGGTGAACGAGGCGATCTTGTCGACGTCGAGCGTGGAGGTGTTCGAGGCCAGGATCGCGCCCTTCTTGGCGACGCGGTCCAGTTCCTTGAAGACCTTTTCCTTCACGCCGATTTCCTCGAACACGGCCTCGATGATGAGGTCGGCGTCCTTCAGGTCGTCATAACTCAGCGTGGTGCTCAGCAGCGCCATGCGCTGCTCGTACTTGTCCTGCTTGAGCTTGCCCTTCTTGACCTGGGCTTCGTAGTTCTTCTTGATGGTGGCGACGCCGCGGTCGAGCGCCTCCTGCTTCATTTCGAGGATCTTCACGGGAATGCCCGCGTTCAGGAAGTTCATCGAGATGCCGCCGCCCATGGTGCCGGCGCCGATGACGCCGACGGCCTTGATCTCGCGCTTCGGTGTGTCTTCGGGCACGTCGGGGATCTTGCTCGCGGCGCGTTCGGCCATGAACAGGTGGCGCAGGGCCAGCGATTCGGGCGTGAACATCAGCGAGGTGAAGATGCGTCGCTCTTCGGCCATGCCCGCGTCGAACTTCATCTTGGTGGCGGCCTGCACGGCGTCCACGCATTGCAGCGGCGCCGGGTAGTTCTTCGACATGCCGCCGACCATGTTCTTGGCGAACTGGAAGTAGGCGTCGCCCTGCGGGTGCTTGCACGGCAGGTTGCGCACCAGCGGCAGCGCGTCGGCGCCGGTCTTGCCGGCCACGCTCCTGGCGAAGGCCACGGCTTCGTCGAACACAGACTCGGGCGAGTCGGCCAGCTTGTCGAACAGCTTCTGGCCGGGCAGGCTCGCGAGCAATTCGCTTTTCACGGGTTCGCCGCTGACGATCATGTTCAGTGCGGTTTCCACGCCGAGCACGCGCGGCAGGCGCTGCGTGCCGCCGGCGCCGGGAATCAGGCCGAGCTTGACTTCGGGCAGCGCGATGCTGGTGCCCGGTGCGGCCACACGATAGTGGCAACCCAAGGCCAGTTCGAGGCCGCCGCCCATGCACACCGAGTGGATGGCCGCGACGATGGGCTTGGCCGAGGCCTCGAGCGCGAGGATCACGCTCAGCAGGTTGGGCTCCTGCAGCGCCTTGGGCGTGCCGAACTCCTTGATGTCCGCGCCGCCCGAGAACGCCTTGCCGGCGCCGGTGATGACGATGGCCTTGACGGCGTCGTCGGCGTTGGCCTTCGACAGGCCATCGGTGATGCCGATGCGCGTCGAGAAGCCGAGACCGTTGACCGGAGGGTTGGTCAGTGTGATCACGGCGATATCGCCGAGCACTTTGTATTCAGCCGTCATGCTGCGTTCCTTGGTGTGAGAAGAAAAAGAAGAAAAAGCACGAGTGTTCTTTTTCGGGGGATTCTAGGCGTTTCGCGAGGCCAAACAATGGCACGCAGTCGCTGTAGAGACAAGGCCTTCCATGAGGAGGGCGGGCTTTCGGGAAACACCGCGGA
>NZ_AKIW01000039.1 GCF_000282635.1 Variovorax sp. CF313 | reverse complement strand
GGTTCCGCGGTATTCCTGGAAGAAACCAGGTCTTTGTGCCATCCCACCTTGCACGGAGGCAGCACTGACGATGCGAATCCTCCAGGTCAGCGCCGAACTCTTCCCCCTCCTCAAGACCGGCGGCCTGGCGGACGTCGCCGGTGCCCTGCCCCTGGCGCTCATGGCCGCAGGACAGGACGCGCGCGTGCTGCTGCCGGGCTTTCCGGCCATCGTCTCGGGCGTGCGCGACCTGGCGCCCGTGGCCGGTTTCGACGCGCCCTGGGGCGAGCGCTTCGGGCTGAGCCTCGGGCATGTCGACATCGACGGGGCGCCCGGCATCCCGGCCTACGTGATCGATGCGCCGGTGCTCTACGACCGGCCCGGCAATCCCTACGAGGACACCTCGCGCCAGCCCTACGGCGACAACCACCGCCGCTTCGCCCTGCTCGGCTGGGCCGCGGCGCAATTGGCGCAAGGGCTCGATCCGCTGTGGCAGCCCGAAGTCGTGCATGCGCACGACTGGCACGCCGCGCTCGCGCCGGCCTACCTGCACTTCGCGCGGCAGGCCGGTGGCCCGCGTGTGGGCAGTGTCTTCACAGTGCACAACCTCGCCTACCAGGGCCTCTTCGCGCCGTGGAACTTCGCGGAGCTCGGCTTGCCCGGCCCCGCATTCCAGATGAACGGTCTCGAGTACCACGGGCAGGTTTCGTTCATGAAGGGCGGCCTGTATTTCGCCGACCGGCTCACCACGGTCAGCCCGACCTATGCGCTCGAGATCCAGACGCCCGAGCAGGGCTGCGGGCTCGACGGCCTGCTGCGGCTGCGCAGCAGCGCGCTCACCGGCATCCTCAACGCGGTCGACGACCAGGTCTGGAACCCGGCGACCGACGCCGCGCTGGTGCAGGGCTATCACACGCCCGAAGGCCGCCACATGGCCGGCAAGGCGCGCTGCAAGTCGGTGCTGCAGCACCAGCTGGGGCTGGCCGATCGGCCGGATGCGCCGCTCTTCATCCTCGTGAGCCGGCTCACCGAGCAGAAGGGGCTGCATCTGGTGCTCGGCGGGCTCGACGCGCTGCTCGCCCAGGGCGGCCAGCTCGCATTGCTGGGCAGCGGCGAGGCCTGGCTCGAGGAAGCCTTCAGACAGCGCGCGGCGGCCGCGCCGCAGTCGGTCAGTGCCACCATCGGTTACAACGAGACGCTGGCCCACCAGCTGTTCGGTGCGGGCGACGTGACGCTGGTGCCTTCGCTCTTCGAGCCCTGCGGCCTCACGCAGATGTACGGCCTCAAGTACGGCAGCCTGCCGCTGGTGCGCCGCGTCGGCGGGCTGGCCGACACGGTGGTCGACAGCTCGCTCGAAGACCTCGCCAGTGGGGGCGCCACCGGTTTCGTGTTCGACAGCTTCGATGTCCAGAGCTACGAACGCGCCGTGCGCCGCGCCTTTGCCTTGTACCAACGCGCGCCCGACTGGCGGCGCGTGCGGGGCAACGCCATGCGCCGGCCCGCCGACTGGGCCACTGCGGCGGCACAGTACATCGACGTTTATCGGCAGGCACTGGGATGACGCGCCTCTTCTCGATTCGATGCGTTCGTGATTCGGGGTGCGCTCACGCGCAGGGGAGCACTCGGTGTCATTCGCACGCACCCAAGACAAACGCACGGCAGCAAAACACCATCACCCACCCCGAAGAGCGCCAATCATGACGATCAAAGACTTCGCCTACGACCACCCCGACCGCGACGTCGCAGCCTTCAAGCGCGCGGTGGCCAACAAGCTGATCTACGCAGTCGGCAAGGACCCGGTCGCCGCCAGCCAGGACGACTGGCTCAACGCCACCTCGCAGGCCGTGCGCGACCAGCTGGTCGAGCGCTGGATGATGACCACGCGCGCCAACTACGCGCAGGACCTCAAGCGCGTCTATTACCTGTCGATGGAGTTCCTGATCGGGCGCACCTTCACCAACGCGCTGCTGGCGGTCGACCTCTACGACACCGTGCGCGAGGCGCTGGCCGACTTCGGCGTCGACATGGACGCACTGGCCGAGCGCGAACCCGACGCGGCGCTGGGCAACGGCGGCCTGGGGCGGCTCGCCGCCTGCTTCCTCGACTCGATGGCCACGCTGGGCGTGCCGGGCATGGGCTACGGCATCCGCTACGAATACGGCATGTTCCGCCAGCGCATCGTCGATGGCCAGCAGGTGGAAACACCCGACTACTGGCTCACGCGCGGGAACCCGTGGGAGTTCCAGCGGCCCGAGGTGAACTACCGCGTGCGCTTCGGCGGCCATGTGCAGAAGCGGGAAGGCACCAACGCCCCTTACGGCGCGGCCGACTGGGTCGACACGCACGATGTGCTGGCCGTGGCCTACGACACCATCATTCCCGGCTACGGCACGCAGGCCACCAACACGCTGCGGCTGTGGTCGGCGCGCGCCACCGAGGAGATCGACCTCTCGGCCTTCAACCGCGGCAACTACATGCAGGCGGTGGAAAGCAAGAACCACTCGGAGAACGTCTCGCGCGTGCTCTACCCCGACGACTCCACGCCCTCGGGCCGCGAGCTGCGGCTGCACCAGGAGTATTTTTTCTGCAGCGCGAGCGTGCAGGACCTGCTGCGGCGCTACCTGCGCAACCACAAGACCTTCGACCAGCTCTCGGAAAAGGTCAGCATCCACCTGAACGACACGCACCCCGTGCTCGCCGTGCCGGAGCTGATGCGCCTGCTGCTCGACGAGTACGGCCTCACATGGGACATGGCCTGGGCGCACACGCAGAAGGTGTTCAGCTACACCAACCACACGCTGATGCACGAGGCGCTGGAGACCTGGCCGGTCGAGATGCTGGGGCGCATCCTGCCGCGGCACCTGCAGATCATCTACGACATCAACGCCAAGTTCCTGGCCGCCGTGACGCAGAAAGTCGGCAACGACGTGGAACTGATGCGCCGGCTGTCGCTGGTCGACGAGGCGGGCGAGCGGCGCGTGCGAATGGCCTACGTCGCGGTGCTGGCCAGCCACTCGATCAACGGCGTGTCGGGGCTGCACTCGGAGTTGATGAAGCAGTCGATCTTCTCGGACTTCGCGAAGATCTTTCCCGAGCGCTTCAACAACAAGACCAACGGCGTCACGCCGCGCCGCTGGCTCGCGCAGGCCAACCCGCCGCTGGCGGCGCTGCTCGACCAGCGCATCGGCAAGGGCTGGCGGCGCGACCTGTCGCAGCTCGAGGCGCTCAGGCCCATGGCCGAGCAAGCGGCCTTCGTGCGCGCATTCCGCCATGCCAAGCGCGAGAACAAGCTGCGACTGGCCAACTGGGTCGAGCAGCACCTCAAGATCGACATCGACACGGACGCAATGTTCGATGTGCAGGTCAAGCGCATCCACGAGTACAAGCGGCAGCTGCTCAACGTGCTGCACGTGGTGGCGCGCTACCACCGCATCCTCGACGCGCAGGCCGCGGGCACGCCGCTGGACATCGTGCCGCGCGTGGTGGTGTTCGCGGGCAAGGCGGCGTCGGCGTACGCGATGGCCAAGCTGGTGATCCGGCTCATCAACGACGTTGCCAGCACCATCAACGCCGACGCGCGCGTGGGCAAGCTGCTGAAGGTGGTGTTCCTGCCGAACTACAGCGTGAGCCTGGCCGAGACCATCATGCCGGCGGCCGACCTGTCGGAGCAGATCTCCACGGCGGGCACCGAGGCATCGGGCACCGGCAACATGAAGTTCGCGCTCAACGGTGCGCTGACCATCGGCACGCTGGACGGCGCCAACGTGGAAATGCGCGAGAACGTAGGGCCGGAGAACATCTTCATCTTCGGCAACACCACGCCCGAAGTGGCCGACATCCGCGCGCGGGGCTACCAGCCGCGCGAGATCTACGAAGGGAACGCTGAACTCAAGCGCGTGCTCGACGCGATCCGGGACGGCGCGTTTTCAGCGGGCGAACCGGCGCGCTACCAGGGCATCTACGACGCGCTGGTGAACTGGGGCGACCACTACCTGCTGCTGGCCGATTATGCGAGCTACGTGGCCAAGCAAGCCGAGGTCGATGCGCTGTACCGCGACTCGGATGCCTGGACGCGGATGGCGATCCTCAATGTGGCGGGGATGGGGGCGTTCTCGTCGGACCGCACCATTGCGCAGTACGCGCATGAGATCTGGCACACCAAGCCGGTGGTGTTGAGCTGAGCATCCGATATTTGCTCCCTCCCCCGCTGGGGGAGGGTTGGGGTGGGGGCTGACGGCCTCCACCGCCGCGCAGCCGCCGATGCCGCCGAGCCCCCATCCCAGCCTTCCCCCAGAGGGGGAAGGAGCAAGACAGGGTCAGCGCGGCTTCTTCTCGCCTGCCGGCTCTGCCTCGGTCACGAATCCGATGCGGCTCAGCCCTGCCTTGTTCGCGATGCCCATCAGCGCCACCACCTTGCCATAGGGCACGGCCTGATCGGCGCGCAGCTGCACCTCGGTGTCCTTGCTGTCGGCGGCGGCCTTTTCGAGCTGCTGCGCCAGTTCCTCGTCGGTCACAGCCTTGTCGTTGAAGAAGACCTTGCCCGAGGCGTCGACCGACAGGCTCACGAACTTGGGCGTGTCGTTGGGCTGGCCCGCATCGGTCTGCGGCAGGTCGAGCTTGATCGAGCTGGCCATCAGCGGCGCGGTGATGATGAAGATCACCAGCAGCACCAGCATCACGTCGACCAGGGGCGTCACGTTGATGTCGGACAGCGGCCGCTGCGCACCGGCGCCCATGGCCCGCCCGCCACCTGCGGCGCTGCTGCCCAGTGAAGTGCGACCGAAGGCCATGGCGCGTGCGCTCCCTAGACCGGCATCGGCCGCGCCGGCGGCGGTGCCGCGGGCCCGGCCGCCTCACCGAAGCTGCCCAGCAGGTCGTGCGCGAAGCCTTCGAGCTCGGCTTCGATGCGGCCGATGACGCGGCCGAAGACGTTGTAGGCCAGCACGGCCGGAATGGCCACGGCGAGGCCGAAGGCCGTCATGATGAGCGCCTCGCCGACCGGGCCTGCCACCTTGTCGATGGTGAAGCCGCCGGTCTGGCCGGCAATGCCCGTCAACGCGCCGTAGATGCCCCAGACCGTGCCCAGCAATCCGACGAAGGGCGCCGTAGCGCCAACCGTGGCGAGCAGAATCTGCCCCGCCTGCAGCCGGCGCAGCGCGCCGTGCAGGGCGTCGCGCAGAACGCGCGTGAGCCGCTGGTTGCGGTCGACCGTGGCGCCCAGCGTGCCGGCCGGCGCACCGGCGGCCACGCTCTTGATGGCCGACACGGCAGGCGACACGAGCGTCGCGCGGTCGAAGGCCTTGAGCTTCTGCTCTGCGTCGGCCAGCGTGGACGACTGCCAGAACGCCGCGATGCTGCGCAGCACATCGCGCGTGCCGCCGCGCAGCAGCCACGCCTTCCAGAGAATGATGACCCAGCTCGCGACCGACATCGCCAGCAGCAGCGCCGCCACCGAACGGCTGACGCCGTCGCCATGGGTCAGCAGTTCGAGCACGCTCATCGATGTCCCTTGAGCTAGCGCAGGCCCAGCACGTCGTACATGTCGAACAGGCCGGCGCGCTGCCCCTCCAGGAAGCGCACCGCGCGCAGGCTGCCCTGCGCGTAGGTGACGCGGCTCGACGACTTGTGGGTGATCTCGATGCGCTCGCCGGTGCCCGCGAACAGCACGGTGTGGTCACCCACGATGTCGCCGCCGCGGATGGCCGAGAAGCCGATGGTGGAGGGATCGCGCTCGCCGGTGATGCCTTCGCGGGCGTACACGGCGCAGTCCTTGAGGTCGCGGCCCAGCGCATCGGCGATGACTTCGCCCATCTTGAGCGCGGTGCCCGAGGGCGCATCGACCTTGTGGCGGTGGTGCGCCTCGATGATCTCGATGTCGTAGCCGGTCGACATGGCCTTGGCCGCCATTTCGAGCAGCTTGAAGGTGACGTTGACGCCCACGCTCATGTTGGGCGCCATCATGATCGCGATGTCTTTCGCGATCTCGGCGATCTCGGCCTTCTGCGCGTCGCTGAAGCCGGTGGTGCCGATGACCGCCTGCACACCGAGCTCGCGGCATGCCGCGAGGTGCGCAAGCGTGCCTTCGGGGCGGGTGAAGTCGATGAGCACCTGCGCGTCCTTCAGGCCTGCGCGCAGTTCGGACACGATGGACACGCCGCTCTCGAAGCCCAGGAAGGCGCCGGCATCGGTGCCGAGTGCCGGGCTGCCGGCAATGTCGAGCGCGCCGGCCAGGCGCAGGTCAGGCGCATTGCGCACCGCCTCGATCAGCATGTGGCCCATGCGGCCGGATGCTCCCGCGACGGCGATGCGGCGTGGCGCGGGAGTGGAATTGGCAGGAGTGGAGTTGGATTCAGTCACGCGGATTCAGTCTTCGAGGATTTCGAAACGGCCAATGGCATGCATGCACACGGGACGGACGCCGCCTGGCTCGGCGGGCGCCGCCCGCTGCCGATGCTGCTCGCGCCGCGCTCAGCGCGCGGCTTCGAGCGGAGGATAGGCAGCCGGCAGCGGCGGCAGGGAGGCCGATGCGCCCGCGGCGGAGTCGGTTTTTTTCTCGTCCTTGGAGGGTGCGAATTTCTTGAGCTCGTCTTCCGAGGCCTCGAGCGTGGGCACCTTGCCGGACTTCTTGCGGGTGTCGAGCGTGGCGACGAACTCTTCCTCGCTGGGCATCTCGTCGCCCTCGAAGCGGTCGAGCAGTTCGCCGTTGAAGAACACGGTCAGGTGGCGTTCCTGCGGGTCCACGCCCTGGCGGCGAATGGTGAACACGTAGTCCCAGCGATTGGCGTGGAACACGTCGTTCAACAGCGAGGTGCCGAGGATTTCACGCACCTGCTGGCGCGACATGCCCGGCTTGAGCGCCGCGACCTGTTCCTTCGACACGAAATTGCCCTGCACCACTTCGACTTTGTACGGAGTGACGGCGGCCAGCGCGCCACGCGTGCGATCGCTGAAACCGCTGCAGGCACCAAGGCAGAGCGTTGCGGCAACGGCAGCAACCAGCAGCCAGGGACGGCGTTGGAGAATGGCAGGCATGGGAGGAAAAAGGGGGGTAGCGATATGATCGGCCATTGTAGCGGCTGGCCCTTTTCAGGGCCTTTGCCGCAGCCCAGGGCGCAGGAATCACATGGCCAACATCGACGAACTCAAGAATACCGGCCTCAAGGCCACTTTGCCACGCCTGAAGATCCTCGAGATCTTCCAGACCGGCAGCCAACGGCACATGACGGCGGAAGACGTGTTCCGCGTGCTGCTGAACGAACACTCCGACATCGGCTTGGCCACCGTCTACCGCGTGCTCACGCAGTTCGAGCAGGCCGGCATCCTCGAGCGCAGCCATTTCGAAAGCGGCAAGGCGGTCTACGAACTGAACGAAGGCACGCACCACGACCACCTGATCTGCACCTCGTGCGGCAAGGTCGAGGAGTTCTACGACGCCGAGATCGAACGCCGCCAGCAGATGATCGCCAAGGACAAGGACTGGATCCTGCAGGACCATGCCATGTCGCTGTACGGCCTTTGCGGGGACTGCGCCAAGAAACGTTGACCCCCCGGCTTTTCACTGCGCTTCGCTGCGTGTAAATCCCCCCCGAGGGGGAGGCGCGGCCCGCCTTGGGGCGGCCCGGCGGCGGCCGCATACCCCCAACCGGTCAGTCCCCTTCGCGGCCGTTTTCCATCGCCTTGTGGTGGCGCGCCACGAAGTCGGCATAGGTGTCGATGCCGCGCAGCTGCAGGATCGAGTTGCGCACCGCCGCCTCCACCAGCACGGCGATATTGCGCCCCGCCACCACCTGGATGATGACCTTGCGCACCGGAATGCCCAGAACGTCCTGCGTGAGCGGCGCCGATGGCATGCGCTCGTAGTCGCGCTCGAAGCTGTCGCGCCGCACGAGGTGCACGATGAGCTTGAGCCGCATCTTCCGGCGCACCGCCGTCTCGCCGAAGATCGCGCGGATGTCCAGCAGGCCGATGCCGCGCACTTCCAGCAGGTTCAGCAGCAGGTCGGGGCAGCGCCCTTCGATGGTGTTCTGGTTGATGCGGAACAGGTCGACCGCATCGTCGGCCACAAGGCCATTGCCACGCGAGATCAGCTCCAGTCCCAGCTCGCTCTTGCCCAGGCCCGATTCGCCCGTGATCATCACGCCCATGCCCAGGATGTCCATGAACACACCGTGCATCGAGGTGCGCTCGGCAAAGTGCTTGGACAGGTAGGCGCGCAGCAGGTCGATCACGAAGGCCGACGACTCGCGCGTGGCGAACAGCGGCAGCTGGGCGCGTTCGCAGATCGACAGCAGTTCGTCCGGCGCGGCCTGGCCGTCGGCCAGCACCAGCATCGGGGGCTCCAGCGTGACGATGCGGGCGATGCGCCGGGCGCAGTCTTCCTCGCTGCCGCGCGTCAGATAGGCCACCTCGCGGGCGCCGAGGATCTGCACGCGGTAGGGGTGGATGTAGTTGAGGTAGCCGACGAGGTCGGCCGCCGATTGGGCCCGGCTGATGACTTCGGAGTCGAACTGGCGTTCTGAAGCGCCGAGCCCTGCGAGCCATTCCCAGCGGAGCGACCCGCGGAACTCCTCGAACATGGCATCGGCACTGATGACGGTCGGCTTCATGCGTTCAGGAGACGGCGCTCACGCACCAGAGTTGGGGCAGGCCAGAATACCGCGGAACCGGCTTTGCCGGGCCGCTGGTATTGCCCCCGGTAGGGGGTTGGCGAAGCGACACGAAGTGCGCGAAGCCTGGGGGCGAGCCACAGGTCAGGCGACTTGCGTGGATTGCCAGCCAGCGATCAGGCCGTGGAGGACGGACGCGTCGGTGCTGGACTTGATCTGTTCGCGCAGGCTGGCATCGCTCAGCAGTTCGGCGATTTCAGAGAGGATTTCGAGGTGCTTCTGCGTGGCCGCTTCGGGCACCAGCAGGAAGATCAGCAGCGCGACGGGCTGCTCGTCGGGTGCGTCGAAGCCGATGGGATTGGCCAGCTGGAACACGGCCGCCATCGGCGCCTTGAGGCCCTTGATGCGGCCATGCGGAATGGCCACGCCATGGCCCAGACCGGTGGAACCGAGGCGCTCGCGCGCAAACAGGCTGTCGGTGATGAGGGCACGGCCCAGACCGTGAAGGCTTTCGAACAGCAGGCCGGCTTCTTCGAAAGCACGTTTCTTGCTGGTAGCGTCAACGCTCACAAGCACTTGAGCGGGCGGCAGGATGGACGCGAGGCGATTCATGGTGGGTGCAGGGCGGGGGCGATTATGCACCCGCTTGGTAAAAACCCCCAGTCCCCCTATTTACTTTCTGTCTACATGTTGCCCAGAGGCCTCGCGCGCCCTCTGGGAGCTTGCCAAAGCCCCACCGCTGCAGTCGGAAAACAAAAAGCCGCCCGAAGGCGGCCTTGGATGCGAGCCCGAGGGCTCCTCCTACATCACGCGCTTGGGCGCGGCGTGATGGTGGTCCTGCAGGCGGTCCTTGTGGCGCACCACCTGGCGGTCGAGCTTGTCGACCAGTTCATCGACCGCGGCGTAGAGATCAGCGTGGCTCGATTCCGCGAACATGTCATTGCCCTTGACGTGGATGTTGCATTCCGCCCTTTGGCGGCGTTCCTTTTCCTTTTGCTTTTCCACCGTGAGGATCACCTTCACATCGACGAGCTGGTCGAAATGTCGGGTGATCCGGTCCAGCTTGCTCGTGACGTAGGTGCGCAAGGCAGGTGTGACGTCGAGGTGATGACCGCTGATCGTCAAATTCATGAATGACCTCCTGGAATTGACGGTTGGGGAAATGACCGCACTGCGGAATGCAGCTTGGCCGGCGAGAAACGGGAGTTGTGAGAGAGAGGGCGGGGGGAAGAAAAGAAGAAGGCAGAGGGCAAGTTCGATTCACTATGCCCAAGCTGTCACGGTATTGCAATACCTGAGTTGCCCGGGGTTTCTGCGCTTTGTGTGCGGCATTTCACACGCTAGCGAATCGATAGCATCTGCCGCGCGCAGGGCAGGCGATGCGGCGATTCATCCGGAACAAGTGTTTCATCTTCCGGCAGCGCGTGACCCTGCCGCCGGAAGGGCCGGCGGCTGCCCAGTCAGCGCCAGGCCGCGCGCATCCGGTTGCGCAGGTCGATCACCGCACTCGGCGGCGGCACGGCCGGCGGCCGCTCCGGCGGAGGGGGCCAGGTCTGCTGCTCGAAGCCGGCCAGATCGGCTTCGGCAATGAAGCGCGTGCGGTTGGCATACAGGTGCCGGTCGCCGCGCGCCGCCTGCTGCGTGATGTGGAAGCGCTGCGGCACCAGCAGGTGCAGGTGGTCGCGCGCCCGGGTCATCGCCACGTAGAGCAGCCGGCGCTCTTCTTCCAGCTCGTGCGCGCTCTGCGCCACGTCGGCCGGCAAGCAGCCGTCGACCACGTTGAGCACATGTACGGAGTTCCATTCCTGCCCCTTGGCCGAGTGGATGGTCGAGAGGATCAGGTAGTCCTCGTCGAGCAGCGGCGGGCCCGGGCGGTCGCTGGTGGCCTCGGGCGGGTCGAGCGTGAGTTCGGCGAGGAAGCGTTCGCGCGAGGCATACCCGGCGGCGAGGCGGGCCAATTGCTCGACGTCGGCGCGTCGCACGCCGGACGTGTCCTCGTACAGGCGCTCCAGGTGCGGCAGATACCAGGCCATCGCCAGTTCGACATCGGCCGGCCACTTCAGCGCCGGCGCGCGCAAGGCGGCGTAGGCTGCAGCGAAGTCGCCCCATTGCGCGCGAGCAGGGGCCGGTGGCACGAAGTCGCGCACTGCCGCGGCCGGGTCTGCCGCCTGGTCCATCGCATCGAGCAGCCGCGCGCCGGTCACGGGGCCTATGCCCGGTATCAGTTGCGTCACACGGAACCCCGCCATGCGCCCACGCGGGTTCTGCGCAAAACGCAGCACCGCGAGCAGGTCCTTCACATGCGAGGCCTCGAGAAACTTGAGCCCACCGAACTTCACGAAGGGGATGTTGCGCCGTGCCAGTTCGAGCTCGAGCGCCGCGCTGTGCGTCGAGGTGCGGAACAGCACCGCCTGCGACTTCAGCGCCAGCCCGCCTTCGCGGTGCGCCAGCACCTTGTCGGCCACCCAGCGTGCCTGCCCGGCCTCGTCGGGCACGAGCACCAGCAGCGGCTTGCCGGCCGAGGGCTTGTCGGTCCACAGCGTCTTGGCGTGCCGCTCGGCGGCCTGCACGATCACGCGGTTCGAGACGTCCAGGATCGGCTGCGTCGAGCGGTAGTTGCGCTCCAGCGTGACGACTCTGGCCTGCTGCGTGAACTGCGACGGAAAGTCGAGGATGTTGCGCACCGTCGCGCCGCGAAACGAGTAGATCGACTGCGCGTCGTCGCCCACCACCGTCACCCCGCGTCCATCGGGCTTGAGCGCCAGCAGGATCGAGGCCTGCAGCAGGTTGGTGTCCTGGTACTCGTCGATCAGCACATGATCGAAGCGCGCGCCGATGTGCGCGGCCAGCGCGGGCTCGGCGGCCATCCCGGCCCAGTACAGCAGCAGGTCGTCGTAGTCGAGCACGTTCTGCTGCTGCTTGGCCTCGACATACGCACCGAACAGCTTCTTCAGCTCGGCCTCCCATTCGCCGCACCAGGGAAAGGCTTCCTTCAGCACCTGGGCCAGCGGCGCGCGCGTGTTGACGCAGCGCGAGTAGATCGACAGGCAGGTGCCCTTGCGCGGAAAACGGTTCACGGTGGAAGACAGGCCCTGCTCATGGCGCACCAGCCCCATCAGGTCTTCGGCATCGCCGCGGTCATGGATCGTGAAGTTCTCGCCGAGCCCGATCTGCGGCGCGTACTCGCGCAGCAGCCGCGCGCCGATGCCGTGGAAGGTGCCGGCCCACGGCAGCGCGGGCGGCACCTCGGACTTCAGGCCGAGCACCCGCGCCAGCACCTGGCCGGCGCGGCGCTCCATCTCCTGCGCGGCGCGGCGCGAGAAAGTCAGCAGCAGCAGCCGCTGCGGATCGACACCGCCCGCGATCAGGTGTGCGACGCGGTGCGCCAGCGTGCTGGTCTTTCCCGAGCCGGCGCCGGCAATGACGAGCAGCGGCCGCTCGTCGCGCTCGGCTATCGCAGCACCCACGCCATGCTCGACCGCAGCGCGCTGCGCATCGTTGAGCGTCGCAAGCGCGGCGGCCAGGCGCTCGGCCTGGGTCTTCGGCGCGGCGGGAAAAACAGGGAGCGCAGCGGTCTGCATGGAGAGCGACTTTACTGTATGTCCGTCCAGCCCAAGCATGGGGCAGCCATGTGGCCGGTGACATAATCGCGCCTCGCTGCAACCGGAGATTCTTCCTATGGAAACCGCCCCGTCTCGGCAGCTTTCAACTCCCTTTCACTGACGCTTTTTTCGCGCGTCGGGCCCGGGAATTGAAAGCGCCCCTCCCTCGCCCAACGTTTCAGTCATACCCGGGAGTGAGCCCATGCTCAACATCTTTACGCTCGCCAACGGCCGCCTCGTCCAGGAAGAGATCGAGTCGCTCGAGGAGCTCTCCAGGTTCCAGCCGATCTGGGTCGACCTCGAGTCGCCCACGCTCGAAGAGAAGCGCTGGATCAAGCAGTACTACGGCCTCTCGATTCCCGAAGACGCGATGGACGAGGACATCGAGGAGTCGGCCCGCTTCTACGAGGAAGACAACGGCGAGCTGCACATCCGCTCCGACTTCCTGATCGACGACGACGAAGATCCGCGCTCGGTGCGCGTGGCGTTCATCCTGAACCAGCACAACACCGAGCTTCGCAGCCGCGGTGTGCTGTTCTCGATCCACGACGAGGACGTGCCCGTGTTCCGGCTGCTGCGCATGCGCGCGCGCCGCGCGCCCGGGCTCATCGAGGACGCGAAGGAAGTACTGCTCAAGCTGTTCGATGCCGACGCCGAGTACTCGGCCGACACGCTCGAGAACATCTACGACGAACTCGAGATCGCGGGCAAGAAAGTGCTCGAGGGCAACGTCAGCGACGAGTTGGCCGGCGAGGTGCTGGGCGCCATCGCCCGCCAGGAAGACTTGAACGGCCGCATCCGCCGCAACGTGATGGACACGCGCCGCGCGGTCAGCTTCATGATGCGCAGCCGCATGCTCAACGCCGAGCAGTTCGAGGAGGCGCGGCAGATCCTGCGCGACATCGAGTCGCTCGACAACCACACGGCCTTCCTGTTCGACAAGATCAACTTCCTGATGGATGCGACCGTCGGCTTCATCAACATCAACCAGAACAAGACCATCAAGATCTTCTCGGTGGCCAGCGTCGCATTGCTGCCGCCCACGCTGATCGCGAGCATCTACGGCATGAACTTCAAGTTCATGCCCGAGCTCGACTGGTCGCTGGGCTATCCGTATGCCATCGTGCTGATGGCGGCCAGCGCGCTGGTGCCGATGTGGTACTTCCGCCGGCGCGGCTGGCTCAAGTAGGCGCCGCGCGGCGGGTGCTAGAGTGGCTGGCAGCAAGCGCTGACCCGGAGAGCCACAGTGCGCAGAATCCGCTTCCTCACCAACCGCCACCGCGCGCCGTCGACCAACACCGCGCTGGGCCTGCTGCTGGCCTTCAATGCCGGGGCCGTCAACGCGGGCGGATTCCTCGTGCTTCACATGTACACCTCGCACATGACCGGCTTCGCCTCGCAGCTGGCGGACGGCATGGTGCTGGGCAACGTCAAGCTGCTGCTGAACGCGCTCGGCGCGATCCTGGCCTTCGTGACCGGCGCCGCGGTCTGCGCCATGCTGGTGAACTGGGGCCGGCAGCACCGCATGCACGGCGTCTACGCCCTGCCGCTGATGCTCGAAGCTGCGCTGATGTTCCCATTCGGGCTCATGGGCGCGATCACGCTGACCTGGCCCACGCCCTTCGCCGTGCCGCTCACGGTGCTGCTGCTGTCCTTCATCATGGGCCTGCAGAACGCGGTGGCGTCGAAGACCTCGGGCGGCAGCATCCGCACCACCCACATGACGGGCAACATCACCGACATGGGGATCGAGATCGGCAAGATGCTCTACTGGAACGGCCGCGCCGGATCCGCCCCGATGGCGGTGCGCCACGACCGCCGCCGCATGCGCCGCGCGGGCGGCTTGGTCGGCATGTTCGTGCTCGGCGGGGCGGTGGGAGCGCTCGGCTTCAAGTACGTGGGGTTTGTCTGCGTCGTGCCACTGGCCGCGCTGCTGCTCGCACTGTCGATACCGCCGCTGCTGCGCGACATTCCGCGGCGCGGCGCCTCGCTCAGCTGACGGCCGGCAGCGTGGCGAGCCAGGCGCCGACCAGCGCGAGGCTGTAGCGGCTCGCGACCAGCGAGACGAAGCGCGCGAAGTCGCCATGCGCTTCGTCGTCCGCGCGGTCGGAGATCGTTCGCATGGCCGCGAAGGGCACGCCGTAGTCGTGGCACACCTGCGCCACCGCCGCGCCTTCCATCTCGACCGCAAGCGCATCGGGCAGATCGCGCCGCAGCGCTTCACTCTCGGCGGTGGTCGACACGAAGCGGTCGCCGCTGGCCAGCAGGCCCCGGTGCACCTTCGGCGACTGCAGGCCGAACTCTTCGACGGCCGCCCGTCCCGTCAGTGCCACTGGATCGCGCAGCACGCTGGCGGCGACGCCCGACAGCGCATCGCCGATCACGCGGTCCGCAACGAAACGCGACAGGCCCATCAACGGCACTTCGTACTTCGGGAAGATCGGAGATGCATCGAGATCGTGCTGCAGCAGTTCGGTCGCGACCACCACGTCCCCCACGCGCACGCCCGGCGCGAGCCCGCCCGCCACGCCCGTGAACACGACGGCCCGCACGCCGAAGCGTTCGAGCAGCACCGTGGCCGTGACCGCCGCCGCGACCTTGCCGATGCGCGACAGCACCGCTACCACGGGCTGGCCCTGCAGGTGGCCGACCCAGAAGTCGCGGCCGGCGACGCGCACGCGCTGCTCGTCGGGCATCTGCGCAAGGAGCGCACTCAACTCCTCGTGCATCGCGGCGACGATGGCAACGGGCGCGTGCATCGGCTACTTGATATCCACGCCGTAGAAGGTGTGGCGGCCGAACGGACTGAGCTTGAAGTCGACGACCTCCTTGCGCACCGGCTTCAGCTGCACCGCGTGCGCGATGGTGAACCACGGCGCCTGCTCCTTGAAGATGAGCTGTGCCTTCTTGTAGAGCGCGTCGCGCTCGGCCTGCTTGGTGACGCTCTTGGCCTTCACCACGAGGTCTTCATACGGCTGGTAGCAGAACTTCGAGATGTTGCTGCCGCTGGCCGATTTGGCCGAAGCGCAACCCAGCAGCGTGTAGAGGAAGTTGTCGGGGTCCCCGTTGTCCCCTGTCCAGCCCAGCATGCCCATCTGGTGTTCGCCGGCCTGCAGGCGCTTGCGGTACTCGCCCCACTCGAAGCTCTTGATCTCGGCCTTGACGTTGATCTTGGCGAGGTCGGCCTGCATCAGCTCGGCGATGCGCTTGGCGTTCGGGTTGTACGGGCGCTGCACCGGCATGGCCCACAGGTCGGTCGAGAAGCCGTCGGGGAAGCCGGCCTGCGCCAGCAGCTTCTTCGCGGCTTCGGGGTCGTAGGGGTCGTCCTTCACCGCGTCGTTGTAGGACCACATGGTCGGCGGAATCGGGTTCTTCGCGGCCACGCCGGTCGAGAGGTACACGCCGTCGATGATGGCCTTCTTGTTGATCGCCATGTTGATGGCCTTGCGTACGCGCACGTCGTCGAAGGGCTTCTTCGTGGTGTTGTACGAGAGGTAGCCGACGTTCAGGCCGGGCTGCTCGAGCAGCTGAACGTTCGGGTCCTTGCGGATCGCGTCGAGGTCGGCCGGGTTCGGGTACGGCATGACGTGGCACTCGCCCTTCTGCAGCTTGGCCCAGCGCACCGATGCGTCGGGCGTGATCGCGAACACGAGGTCGTCGATCTTGGCCTTGCCGCCCCAGTACTGCGGGAAGGCCTTGAAGCGAATGATCGCGTCCTTCTGGTACTGCACGAGGTAGAAGGGGCCGGTGCCGATCGGGTCCTGGTCGACCTTCTCGGGCGTGCCGGCCTTCAGCATGGCGATGGCGTATTCCTTCGACTGGATGCCGGCGTACTGCATCGCCAGGTTGGCCAGGAACGGCGCCTCGGGCTGGTTGAGCACGATCTTCACCGTGTAGTCGTCGATGCGGTCCACCGTCTTCAGCAGCTTGGGCATGCCCATGTCGTTGAAGTACGAGTGGTTCTGGCTCGTGACCTTGAAGAACGGGTCGCTCTCCTTCCACTGGCGCTCGAGCATGAAGATGAAGTCGTCGGCGTTGAAGTCGCGCGTGGGCTTGAAGCTCTTGCTGGTGCTGTGCCACTTCACGCCCTTGCGCAGGTGGAAGGTGTACTGCGTGCCGTCGGCGGAGATGTCCCACTTCTCGGCCAGGCCCGGCACGACCTTGGTGCCGCCACGCTCGAATTCGACGATGGTGTTGTAGACCTGCGTGGTCACGTCGAACGAGGTGCCGGTGGTGTTCATCCCGGGGTAGAAGTTCTCCGGGCTTCCTTCGGAGCAATACACCAGCGTCTTGGCAGACACCGCGCCGCAGGCCAGGGTAAGGGCTGCAAGCGCTGTCGGCGCCAGGAGCGCCAGGCTTCGTGAGCGGCGCGAAACGGTGGGCTGGGTCTTCATGGGGACTCCTTGAGACAGGGTTGAGAAAAGCCGCCGCCTACGGCGCGGCGAGCACGGGACCATCGGCGCGCACGGGGGCCGCGCCATCGAGAAACTGCTCGGCGTAGTGGCAGGCCACCAGACGTTCGTCGAGTAAGCGCAGCAGCGGCCGCTCCTCGCGGCAGCGCGGTTGCACGTGCGGGCAACGCGTGCTGAAGACGCAGCCGGGAGGCGGACTCAGCGGCGACGGCAGCTCGCCCTTGAGCACGATGCGCCGGCTGCTGAGCCCCGGCGTGGACGCCAGCAGCGCCTGCGTGTACGGATGCAGCGGCCGCGCGAAGATGCGCGACTTGGGGCCCTGCTCCACCGCGTGGCCGAGGTACATCACGAGCACGTCGTGCGCGATGTGGCGCACCACGCCCAGGTCGTGCGAGATGAAAAGGTACGCCAGGCCCAGTTCGGCCTGCAGGTCGGCCAGCAAATTGAGCACCTGCGCCTGGATCGACACGTCGAGCGCAGACACCGGCTCGTCGGCCACAAGGAGGCGCGGGTTGAGCATCAGCGCGCGCGCGATGGCAATGCGCTGGCGCTGGCCGCCCGAGAACATGTGCGGGTAGCGGTTGGCGTACTCGGGCCGCAAGCCCACGCGCGCGAGCATGTCGCCGGCCTTGGCGGCGCGCTCCGACTTGCCCATGGTGGTGTTGATGGCGAGCGGATCCTCGAGCACCGTCGAGATCTTCTTGCGCGGATTGAGCGAGCCGTAGGGGTTCTGGAACACCAGCTGCACGGCCTGGCGCAGCTCGCGCCTGCGTTCGGACGGCGGGTTCACCGCGTCGGCCCCCACCAGCGTGAGCTGCCCCGCGGTCGGCTTCTCGATCAGCGCGACCATGCGCGCCAGCGTCGACTTGCCGCAGCCCGACTCGCCGACCACGGCCAGCGTGCGCCCGCGCTCGATGCGAAAGGAAATGTCGCCCACGGCCCGCAGGTGCGCGGGCGCGCGAAACAGCCCGCGGCGGATGTCGTAAGTGCGCTGGAGGTTGCTCGCCTCCACGACCACTTCGGTCGAAACGGCGTTCGATGTCCCGCTCATGGCAGCACCTCGATCGCCTGTTGCCGCGGCGGGTCTTGCGCGATGGCCGCCATGCGCCCCGGTTCGCCGAGCGGAAAGTGGCAGCGCACCTCGGCGCCCTGCGATTCGCGCAGCGCCGGCCGCACCTGGCAGGCACGCTCGGTGACGTAGCCGCAGCGCGGCGCGAACAGGCAGCCCGCGGGCCGGTCGTGCACGCCCGGCACCACGCCGCTGATGGTGGCGAGCCGCCCCTCGGGCGCAGCGCGTTCCGGCAGCGCCGCCAGCAGGGCCTCGGTGTACGGATGCTGCGGCGATGCGAAGAGCCGGTCGACGCGCTGGTGCTCCATCACCTGCCCCGCGTACATCACGGCGATGCGCTGCGCCATCTCGCTCACCACGCCCATGTTGTGCGTGATGAGCACCAGCGCCATGCCGCGCTCCTTCTGCAGCTCGCGCAGCAGGTCGAGGATCTGCGCCTGGATGGTCACGTCGAGCGCGGTGGTCGGCTCGTCGGCGATCAGGAGGCGCGGATTGCAGGCGATGGCCATGGCGATCATCACGCGCTGGTTCATGCCGCCCGAGAGCTGGTGCGGATAGCTGCCCAGGCGCGACGATGCGGCCGGAATGCCCACCTGCTCGAGCAGTTCGGTCGCGCGCTTCTTCGCTTCGCGCTTGTCGAGCTTCAGGTGCAGCCGCAGCGTTTCCATGAGCTGGAAGCCGATGGTGAAGCAGGGGTTGAGGCTGGTGGTCGGCTCCTGGAAGATCATCGCGACCTCCTTGCCGACCAACGCGCGGCGCGCCTTGTCGGAGATGCCGAGCAGGTCCTTGCCCGCGAAGCGCATGTGCTCGGCGCGCACGCGGCCCGGAAAGCCGACGAGGCCCATCAGCGCCATCATCGTGACGCTCTTGCCCGAACCCGACTCGCCGACGATGCCGAGCACCTCGCCTTCTTCGAGCGTGAGGCTCACGCCGTCCACCGCATGCAGCACGCCGCCCTGCGTCGGGAACTCGACGTGCAGGTCCTTGATGTCCAGGAGACTCATCTCACCCCCAGTCTTCGCGCACTTCGTGTCGCTGCGCCGACCCCCTTGCAGGGGGCGATACCTGCGGCCCGGCAAAGCCGGTT
>NZ_AKIW01000038.1:34082-43202 GCF_000282635.1 Variovorax sp. CF313 | reverse complement strand
CCGGCTTTGCCGGGCCGCTGGTGTTGCCCCCGGTGAGGGGGGTGGCGAAGCGACACGAAGTGCGCGAAGCCTGGGGGAGAGCTGACTTCACACGGCCTCCTTCGGCGACAGGCGCTTCACAAGCCCGATCAGCCCCTTGGGCAGCAGCGCCACGAACACGATGATCGTCAGGCCCAGCGTCAGCTGCCAGTGGTCTGCCATCGGGCCCATCACCGCATGCGTCGAGAAGATCTCCTTCAGCAGCGTGAACGCGATGGCGCCGATCACCGCGCCGCGCAGGTGGCCGAGGCCGCCGAGGATCACCATCAGCAGCACCTCGCCCGAGTTGTGCCATGCCATCAGTTCCGGGTTGACCACGCCATCGCGCGAGGCCAGCAGGAAGCCGGCAAGCCCGGCCAATGCACCCGCCAGCACGAAGGCCGCGAGCTTGTAGGCATACACCGAGAAGCCCGCGGCGCGCATGCGCTGCTCGTTCACGCGGATGCCCGCCAGCGCCGCACCGAAGCGCGAGCGGCGGATGAGCGCCAGCAGCCCGTAGGTGAACACCAGCGAGGCCAGCACCACGTAGAACAGCACCGTGCGGTTCTCCATGTCGAGCGCGCCGAGGGCGGGCCGCACGTACATGTAGATGCCGTCGCTGCCGCCGCCGACCTTGGTGTCGTGGAACACGAAGAAGGCCATCTGCGCGAAGGCCAGCGTCACCATGATGAAGTACACGCCGCGCGTGCGCAGGCTCAATGCACCGACGAACAGCGCATACAGCGCCGCCGCACCCATGGCCAGCGGCAGCAGCAGCGCGAAGTTGCCGCCTTCGCTGCCTGAAGCGAGCACCGTGACGTATGCGCCGATGCCGTAGAAGGCCGCATGGCCCAGGCTCACGAGCCCCGTCATGCCGACCAGCAGTTCGAGGCTCAGCGCGAAGATCGACAGGATCATGATCTTCACGACGAAGTCGGAAACGTAGTTGCCCATGAACGGGCCCGCCACGCCGATGAGCACGGCGCACAGCGCCGGCACGAGGAATGCGGTCTTCTTCATGGCCGCCTCCCCATCAGCCCTTCGGGCTTCCATATCAGCACGATGGCCATCAGCAGGTAGATGCCGATGCCGCTCAGGTCCGCGAAGAACACCTTGCCGAAGGTATCGACGAAGCCCACCAGCAGCGAGGCCACCAGCGCGCCCGTGATCGAGCCGATGCCGCCGATCACCACCAGCACGAAGCAGATGATGAGCACGCTCGCACCCATGTTCGGGTACACCGAGGACATCGGCGCCGCGATCATGCCGGCCAGCGCCGCCAGCGCCACGCCCGCCGCGAACACGATGCGGTAGAGCCGCTTCACGTCGATGCCCAGGCCGCGCACCATGTCGCGGTTGCTCGCACCAGCGCGGATCATCATGCCCAGCCGCGTGCGGTTGACCACCCAGTACAGCGCCACGGCCAGCACGATGCAGGCGGCCGAGGCGAAGAGGCGATACCACGGATAGCTCATGACGTTGCCCAGCGCGAAGCTGCCGTCGAGCCATGCCGGCACCTTCACGCCGTGCACGTCGTTGCCCACGAGGATGGAGCGCAGCTCCTCGAACACCAGGATGAGCCCGTAGGTCATCAGCACCTGCTGCAGGTGGTCGCGCTGGTAGAGGTAGCTGAAGAAGGCCCATTCGAGCAGGTAGCCGAAGACGGCCGCCAGCACCACGCCGGCCACCAGCATCAGCAGGAACTGGTCGCCGAACAGCGGCGCAAGCGCGAACGCCATGTACGCGCCGATCATGTAGAAGCTGCCGTGCGCAAGGTTGATGACGCCCATGATCCCGAAGATCAGCGTCAGCCCCGAGGCCACCAGGAAGAGTAGGAGCCCGTACTGAACCGAGTTCAGGCACTGGACCAAGAAGGTTCCGAAATCCACGTTAGGTCATCCCTGTGAGACCGAAAGAGAGCGTGGCGCGATAGCGCCCGCGATGTTCGGGAGACACCGCGGAACCGGCTTTGCCGGGCCGCAGGTGTCGCCCCCGGAGAGGGGGAAGGCGAAGCGACACGAAGTGTGCGCAGCCTGGGGGAGTGCCTTGTCTACATCCGGCAACCGCGAGCGGGGTCGGCGAGACCCTTGATCGCGGTGCTCACCAGCTTGTTTTCCTTGCCTTCTACCTTGCGCAGGTAGATGTCCTGCACCGGGTTGTGCGACTTGCTCACCGTGAAGGTGCCGCGCGGGCTGTCGATCTTCGCCTTCTCGATGGCGGCCGTGAACTCGGCCTTCTTCGAGATGTCGCCCTTGGTGGCGGCAAGGCCCACGCCCAGCATCTGCGCCGCGTCGTAGCCCTGCACCGCATACACGTCGGGCTGCAGCTTGAAGGCCTTGGCATAGCCGACGCGGAAGGTGTTGTCGCGCGCGGTGTTCAGGCCGTCGGCATAGTGCAGCGTGGTGAGCATGCCCTGCGCAGATTCACCCTGCGCGTCGAGCGTGCCGTCGGTGAGGAAGCCGGGGCCGTACAGCGGAATGGTCTTGTTCAGGCCGGCGGCCTGGTAGTCCTTCACGAACTTCACCGCGCCGCCGCCGGCGAAGAAGGCGTACACCGCATCGGGCTTGGCCGCCGCGATCTCGGTCAGCAGCGCCTGGAATTCCACGTTGGGGAAGGGCAGCGTGAGCTGCTTGTCGACCTTGCCGCCGTTCTTCTCGAAGCCTTCCTTGAAGCCTGCAACCGACTCGTCGCCGGCCGCGTACTTCCAGGTGATGGTCATCGCCTTCTTCTTGCCCTGCTGCTTGGCCGCCACCTCGCCCATCGCGTAGGCCGGCTGCCAGTTGCTGAACGAGCTGCGGAAGATGTTGGGCGCGCACATCGGGCCGGTCACCGCGTCGGCACCGGCATTGGGCACGATCAGCACGGTGCCGCTTTCCTTCGCGGCCTTGGCCATGGCCATGGCGACGCCCGAGTGCACGGTGCCCACGATCACGTCGACGTTGTCGCGCTTGATGAGCTTGTTGACGTTGTCGGTGGCCTTGGCAGGGTCGGACTCGTCGTCGACCTTGAAGTATTCGATCTCGCGGCCGGCGAGCTTGCCGCCGTGCTCGTCCACGTAGAGCTTGAAGCCGTTCTCGATGGCCACGCCCAGGGCGGTGTAGGTGCCGCTGTAGGGCAGCATCAGACCGACCTTGAGCTTGCCTTGCTGGGCGTGGCCCAGCGTGGCGATGCAGGCCAGGGCGAGGGCCGTCAGGGTGGTGCGGGCGATGCGGGTGCTCATGTGATCTCCTGGCGTGGTATTGAAATGAAAGGGGAACGGCTTGAAGACGGGGGCGACGGGTTGGGGCGCGTGTCTTCACGACGCGCCGCCGCTGGCGCAGATACTTTAAGGGTAAATCATTTATCTCTCAAACACGAGTTTTCCCTGACCGGGGATTCCGGTCGCCCATGAATGAAACGGTCGCCACTATCGCTTTTTCGGGCTGGTCGCGATGCGGGGAATGCCCGCAGTCAGGCAGCTCCAGCAGCTCGGTGCCCGGCACGCGCCTGGCGATGCCGCGAATCTGCGCGAGTGTGCCGTACTCGTCGTCGATACCCTGCATAGCAAGAATCGGGCAACGGATGCCATCGAGCTCGGCTTCGATGTTCCATTGCCTGAAAGGCAGATGGAGCCAGACGCGGTTCCAGCCCCAGAAGGCCGAATCGACGTCGTCGTGATAGCGGCCCAGCTTCTTCGGCAGGTCGGTCTCCAGGTAGGCCAGCCGGGCCTGCTCGATGTTGGCCAGCGTCACGTCCTCGACAAAGATGTGCGGCGCCAGCACCACCAGGCCGGCCACGCGCTCGGGAAAGCGCGCCGCATACAGCAGCGAGATCGAGGCGCCGTCGCTGTGGCCGAAGAGCCAGGGTTTCTCGTCGCCGAGCTCGAGCGCGGCGAAGAGGGCGGGCAGCACTTCATGTGCCTGGCGGTGCATGAAGTCGACGTCCCAGGTCTCGTCGCCGGCGCGCGGGGTGGAGCGGCCGTAGCCCGGGCGCGAGAAGACAAGGCCGCGGGCGCCGGCGGCTTCGCACAGCCGCGTCGGGAAATCCTTCCACATGGCGACGGAACCGAGGCCTTCGTGAAGGAAGACGATCAATGGCGCATCGGTGCGCTCCGGGGCGATCCATTGGCACTCGATGCGGACCGGGCGGCCGCGCCAGGTGATGTTGGCGAACGCCGTGCTCATCATGTTGCCTCCGGCTGTTGCTCCTTCCCCCTTTGGGGGAAGGTTGGGATGGGGGCAAGCGGCGCCTGCAAGGGCTGCGCGTGCATGAAGGCCGATGCCCCCACCCCGGCCCTCCCCCAGCGGGGGAGGGGGAAAGAGGAAGACGGGGTGCGTATCACGCCTGCTTTTCCCTCTCGCGCAACCTGAACCGCTGGATCTTCCCCGTCGCCGTCTTCGGCAGCTCGCTCACGAACTCCAGGAACCGCGGGTACTTGTACGGCGCGAGGCGTTCCTTGACGAAGGCCTTCAGCTCTTCCTCGGTCACCGCGGCGCCATCCTTCAGAACGACGAAGGCCTTGGTCTTCGTCAGCCCTTCGGCGTCCTCCTTGCCGATCACCGCGGCTTCCAGCACCGCCGGGTGCTGCATCAGCGTGGCCTCGACCTCGAAGGGCGACACGTAGATGCCGCTGACCTTCAGCATGTCGTCGCTGCGCCCGGCGTAGGTGTAGTAGCCGTCGGCGTCGCGCGTGTACTTGTCGCCGCTCTTGGTCCAGCCGCCCTGGAAGGTCTCGCGCGACTTCTCGCGGTTGTTCCAGTACATCAGCGCCGAACTGGGGCCGCGGATGTAGAGGTCGCCCACCTCGCCGTCGGGCACGGGGCGGCCGTCCTCGCCGCGCAGCTCGACCTCGTAGCCCTCCACCGGCCGGCCGGTGGTGCCGTAGCGCACGTCGCCGGGCCGGTTGGAGATGAAGATGTGCAGCATCTCGGTCGAGCCGATGCCGTCGATGATCTCGCAGCCGAAGTGCGCCTTGAAGCGCTGCGCGAGTTCGCCGGGCAGTGCCTCGCCGGCCGAGGAGCACATGCGCAGCGCCACGGCTTCGCGCGCCGGCAGCTTCGGCGAGGCGAGCATGCCGGCAAAGCCGGTGGGCGCGCCGAAGAACACGGTGGGCTTGTGCTCCACCCAGCGGCGGAAGGTGGCGTCGGGCGTGGGCCGTTCGGCCATCAGCACCACGGTGGCACCGACCGACAGCGGAAAGGTCAGCGCGTTGCCCAGCCCGTATGCGAAGTACATCTTGGCGGCCGAGAAGCACACGTCGTTCTCGGTGAGGCCGAGCACGGGCTTGCCGTAAAGCTCGGCCGTCCACCACAGGTTGGCATGCGTGTGGACCGTGCCCTTGGGCTTGCCGGTGGAGCCGGAGGAGTAGAGCCAGAAGCCGGGGTCGTCGGAAGCGGTCTGCGCCGGCGATGCCAGGGGCGGGGCGGCGGCGAGCGCGGCTTCGAATTCCTGTGCGCCCTCGGGCAGCGTACCCGCGGGCTGCGACACGATCAGCGCCTGCACTTCATGGCCGCCGCGCGCCATCGCCTGCTGCAGCGTCGGCAGCAGTGCGCCGGACACCAGCACGGCCTGCGCGCGGCTGTGATCGAGCATGTAGGCGTAGTCGTCGGGCGTGAGCAGCGTGTTGACGGCCACGGGCACCACGCCGGCATAGAGGCAGCCGAGAAAGCTCACCGGCCAGTCGTTGCCGTCGAGCATCAGCAGCAGCACGCGCTCTTCGCGGCGGATGCCTGCCGCCTTCAACGCGGCGGCGAGGCGGCGCGCGCGGTCTTCGAGCTGGCCGTAGCTCAGCGTGCCGCGGTCGTCGATGTAGGCGGTGCGATCGGCGCGGCCGCGGTTAAGGGCGAACAGGTGCTCGGCGAAGTTGAATCGTGTGGGCAGGGTCATGGTCTTGTCTCCTTCGGCCGTGTCTCTCGTTCTAGAGGCCGAGTGCGGCGAGCACGCCGGGGCTTGCCTGCACCGCGCTTCGGCGGTGATAGAAATCGAGCGCGCGCAGGCCGCCCAGTTCGGCGCCGCCGCCCGCGCGGCCGGGACCGCCGTGCATCGACATCGGCATCACGTTGCCGTGGCCGGTGTGGGCCTGCGCCACCTCGGGGGTGATGACGTGCACGCGGCCGTGGCTCGGTGCGACCGACAGCGCAGCCTGCGCGAGCGCGGCGTCGTCGCTGCCATACAGGGAGGTCACGAGCGAGCCCTGGCCGCGGTGCGCAAGTGCGATGCCGTGCGCGAGATCGCGGTACGGCAGCAGCGTGGCCACCGGCCCGAACACTTCCACATCGTGCACGCGCTGCGCCGCATCGGCGTCGCGCGCGCCCAGCAGCACGGGTCCGATGCAGGCGGCGACCTTCGGGTCGGCATCGATGAGCGGCTTGTTGCGGCTGTCGTGCAGCACGGTGGTCTGCGTGGCCAGCGCGTCGAGGCCGTCGCGCACCGCATTCAGCTGTGCGCGGCTCACGAGCGAGCCCATGCGCACGCTCTCGCTGCGCGGATTGCCCACCGTGATGCCCGCGAGTTTGGCGCCGATGGCTTCGGCCGCGGCGTCGTACACCTCGGCCGGCACCAGGATGCGGCGGATGGCGGTGCACTTCTGGCCCGACTTCACCGTCATCTCGCGCACCACTTCGCGCACGAGCAGGTTGAAGGCCTCGCTGGCAGGCGCTGCGCCGGGCAGCAGCAGGGCGCTGTTGAGGCTGTCGGCCTCGATGTTCACGCGCACCGAGCGTTCGGCCACTGCGGGGTGCGAGCGGATCACCGCGGCCGTCTCGGCCGAGCCGGTGAACGAGGCCACGTCGAAAGGTTGCAGCGCATCCATCAATCCGGCCGAGCTGCCGCAGACGATGGACAGCGCGCCGGCGGGCAGCACGCCCGCGTCGACCACGTCCTTCACCATGCGCTGCGTGAGCCACGCGGTGGCCGTGGCGGGCTTCACGATCACGGGCACGCCCGACAGCAGTGCGGGCGCGGCCTTTTCCCACAAGCCCCACGACGGGAAGTTGAAGGCGTTGATGAACAGCGCCACGCCATGCGTCGGCACCTGCAGGTGCTGCGACTGGAACACCGGCTCCTTGCCGAGCTTGACCGCCTCGCCGTCGCGCAGCGCACGCACGTCGCCGAGCGTGTCGCCCCACTTGGCGTACTGGCCGAGCGTGAAGATCGCGCCGTCGATGTCGACGGCCGAGTCGTTCTTCACGGTGCCGGAGTTGGCGGTGGCGATGTCGTAATAGGCGTCGCGGTTGGCCTGCAGCACTTTCACGATGGCTGCGAGCAGCCCAGCGCGCTGGCGGTAGGTGAGGGCGCGCAACGCATTGCCGCCCTGTTCGCGGGCGAAGGCAAAAGCTTCGGGCAGGTCGAGGCCGGTGGCGTCGATGCGTGCGAGCTCGGTGCCCAGGACCGGGTCGAACAGGGGCGTGCCGGCGCCCGATCCGCTTTGCCAGCGGCCGGCGACGTAGTTGGGAAGGAGTTCGGTCATGGGGTGAACTTGATCTGCCCTTCGGGCAGCAGATAGAGAACGAGCGCGCGGCCTTGCGCCACGGTCGGGCGGTGCGCGGTGCCGGGCCCGTAGACGCACCAGCCTGCCGGGCGCCCGTCGAAGGTGGCGTCGGCGCTGCCCTCCAGCGGCATGATCAGGTCGATCTCGCCGTTGGGGTGCGTGTGGTGCGGGCCGGCGATGTCCTGCATGTCGACCACGTCGACCGAGAAGCGGTGCAGCGCGTCCTCTGCCTTGAAGACGCGGCCGTACCGGATGCCGCCGCCCTCGCGCTCGCACAGCCAGCCTTCGGCGACGCCGCCGATGCAGGCCTGGCGCAGCTGCTCGAAGCGGGCGCTGCCTGCGCCGTGGGTGGCGTTGAGCCACTGGTCGAGCGCGCTGTCGAGCGGCCTGCCGGCGATCTCGGCGGTCAAGCCTGCAATCAGCTGGTGAAATGCTTCCTTGCCTGTGGCGGCGGTGCTTCGGTCGGACATCGTGGGGCCTCGAACTTTTGAACTACCTTGCAGAATCTCTGCGTGTGCAGTATCTTGCGTGTGGCCGAACGATAAGCATCGAGACAATGAGTGTCAAGCAATATAGTGCATCCATGGTGTTTACCCTGAGCGCGCACAATTCCGGTGAAGAACGAGGAATTGCATGAACGAGCATGTAGACGCGGTGCTGGCCACCGCGCCGGAAAGTGGCGGCCCCGGCAACGGCCTTGCGCCTGCAGGAGAGGCGAAGAACCCGCTGCTGGCGGCATTGGGCGATCGGGTGCGCAACCTGCGCGCGCAGCGCGGCCTCACGCGCAAGGCCGTGGCCGTTGCAGCGGAGGTGTCGGAGCGCCACCTCGCCAATCTCGAATACGGCATCGGCAACGCGTCGATCCTCGTGCTGCAGCAGGTGGCCGGCGCGCTGCACTGCTCGCTGGCCGAGCTGGTGGGCGACGTGACGACCAGCTCACCCGAGTGGCTGCTGATCCGCGAGCTGCTCGAACACCGCAGCGAAGCCGACCTGCGCCGCGTGCGTGTGGCGCTCGGCGAACTGCTGGGCACGGCCTCGGTCGATCCGGCGCGGCACCGCCGCATCGCGCTCGTGGGCCTGCGCGGCGCGGGCAAGTCGACGCTGGGGCAGATGCTGGCGGAAGACCTCGAGATCCCGTTCATCGAACTGAGCCGCGAGATCGAGAAGCTCGCGGGCTGCAGCGTGCGCGAGATCCACGACCTGTACGGCACCAACGCCTACCGTCGCTACGAGCGCCGCGCGCTGGAGGAGGCGGTGCAGATCTACAGCGAAGTGGTCATTGCCACGCCCGGCGGCATCGTGTCCGACCCGGCCACCTTCAACGAGCTGCTCGCGCACTGCACCACCGTGTGGCTTCAGGCCGCGCCCGAGGAGCACATGGGCCGCGTGGCCGCGCAGGGCGACACCCGTCCGATGGCCGCCAGCAGGGAAGCGATGGAAGACCTGCGCCGCATCCTGAACGGCCGCGCCGCCTTCTATTCGAAGGCCGACCTGTCGGTGGACACCAGCGGCAGGACCTTGTCGCAGAGCTTCCAGGCGCTCCGTGCAGCGACCCGCCAGTCGATGGGTCTGGGCGCTTGAGCTGAATCTTCGGGGTTCGCTCACGCCGGCGGGGTACCTTGCTCCGCGAATGT
>NZ_AKIW01000038.1:0-34052 GCF_000282635.1 Variovorax sp. CF313 | reverse complement strand
GCTGCGCAAGGCACCCCGCCGGCGTGAGCGTTCGGAGCACTGGTTGATTGGCTGCAAACCAGCAGCGTGGCCTGCGCACTTCCCCGAATCCCCAGCCCAGCCCGAAATCTGAAAAAAAGTGCAGCAGGCATTGACTTGCCTACATGCATGCAGCATGATGCATGTCATCGGAGCAGTAAAGTGCACTATCTTTCCTGTTCACGGTTTCCGAACACTGCCCCACAGGAGACTTCCGCATGACCGACACCACCACGCTCCAGGCGCCCCCGCGCGTCGACTACCGCACCGAACCCGGCCAGTACCGCCACTGGTCGCTGAGCTTCGACGGCGCCATCGCGCGCCTCGTGCTCGACATCGCGGAAGACGGCGGCATTCGCCCCGGCTACAAGCTCAAGCTCAACAGCTACGACCTGGGCGTGGACATCGAGCTGAACGACGCGCTCAACCGCGTGCGCTTCGAGCACCCCGAAGTGCGCAGCGTGATCGTCACCAGCGGCAAGGACCGCATCTTCTGTTCGGGCGCCAACATCTTCATGCTCGGCGTTTCGGGCCACGCCTGGAAGGTCAACTTCTGCAAGTTCACCAACGAAACCCGCAACGGCATCGAAGACACCTCGAAGCATTCGGGCCTGAAGTTCCTCGCGGCCGTGAACGGTGCCTGCGCCGGCGGCGGCTACGAGCTGGCGCTGGCCTGCGACGAGATCCTGCTGGTGGATGACCGCTCGTCCGCCGTCTCTCTGCCCGAAGTGCCGCTGCTCGGCGTGCTGCCCGGCACCGGCGGCCTGACCCGCGTGACCGACAAGCGCCACGTGCGCCATGACCTCGCCGACATCTTCTGCACCAGCGTTGAAGGCGTGCGCGGCCAGCGCGCGGTCGACTGGCGCCTGGTCGACGCGGTGGCCAAGCCCGCGCAGTTCGCCGCCGCCGTGCAGGAGCGCGCCTCGCAACTCGCGGCCGGCAGCGATCGTCCCGCCAACGCCAAGGGCGTGGCGCTGACCCGCCTGGAACGCACCGACAGCGCCGACGGCATCGCGTATTCGAACGTCAACGTGCAGATCGACCGCAGCAAGCGCACCGCGACCATCACCATCAAGGCGCCCACCGGTGCGCAGCCGGCCGACATCGCCGCCATCGAAGCCGCGGGTGCCGCCTGGTGGCCGCTCGCGATGTGCCGCGAACTCGACGACGCCATCCTCAACCTGCGCACCAACGAGCTCGACATCGGCACCTGGCTGCTCAAGACCGAGGGCGACGCCGCCGCAGTGCTCGCGTCCGATACGGTGATGCTCGCCAACAAGGACCACTGGCTGGTGCGCGAAACCATCGGCGCGCTGCGCCGCACGCTGGCGCGCCTGGACGTGTCCTCGCGCAGCCTGTTCGCGCTGGTGGAAGCTGGTTCGTGCTTCGCCGGCATGCTGGCCGAGCTGGCCTTTGCGGCCGACCGCACCTACATGCTCGCGCTGCCCGACGACGCCGAGCGCGCACCGAAGCTCACGCTGAACGAATTCAACTTCGGCTTCTTCCCGATGGTCAACGACCAGAGCCGCCTGCAGCGCCGCTTCTATGAAGAGGCCGCGCCGCTCGAAGCCGCACGCACCGCCGCCGGCAAGCCGCTCGACGCCGACGAGGCGCTGAAGCTCGGCCTCGTGACCGCCGCACCGGACGACATCGACTGGGACGACGAGATCCGCATCGCCATCGAGGAGCGCGCCGCCATGTCGCCCGATGCGCTCACCGGCCTCGAAGCCAACCTGCGCTTCGCAAGCAAGGAGAACATGGCCACCCGCATCTTCGGCCGGCTCACCGCCTGGCAGAACTGGATCTTCAACCGTCCCAACGCCGTTGGCGAAAAGGGCGCGCTGAAGGTCTACGGCACCGGCCAGAAAGCCGGCTTCGACATGAACCGCGTCTGACAGAACAGCAGTCCGTACAACCCAAGGAACAACGATGAGCACGATCAACTACAGCGAGAAGATCCCCAACAACGTCAACCTCGGTGAAGACCGCACGCTGCAGCGCGCGCTCGAAGGCTGGCAGCCCAACTTCATCAACTGGTGGGACGACGTGGGCCCCGAGGGCTCGACCAACCACGAGGTGTACCTGCGCACGGCGGTGAGCGTCGACCCGCAGGGCTGGGCCCAGTTCGGCCACGTGAAGATGCGCGACTACCGCTGGGGCATCTTCCTGAACCCGGGCGACGCCAACCGCGAGATCCACTTCGGCGACCACAAGGGTGAAAAAGCCTGGCAGGACGTGCCCGGCGAGCATCGCGCCAACCTGCGCCGCATCATCGTGACGCAGGGCGACACCGAGCCCGCGTCGGTCGAGCAGCAGCGCCACCTGGGCCTCACGGCGCCGTCGATGTACGACCTGCGCAACCTGTTCCAGATCAACGTGGAAGAAGGCCGCCACCTGTGGGCCATGGTCTACCTGCTGCAGAAGCACTTCGGCCGCGACGGCCGCGAAGAAGCCGATGCGCTGCTGCAGCGCACCTCGGGCGATGCCAACAACCCGCGCATCCTGGGCGCCTTCAACGAGAAGACGCCCGACTGGCTCGCGTTCTTCATGTTCACCTACTTCACCGACCGCGACGGCAAGTTCCAGCTGGCCGCGCTGGCCGAGAGCGCGTTCGATCCGCTGGCGCGCACCACCAAGTTCATGCTGACCGAAGAGGCGCACCATATGTTCGTGGGCGAGAGCGGCGTGTCGCGCGTCATCGCGCGCACGGCACAGGTCATGAACGAGCTGAAGACTGACGACGTGCAGAAGATCCGCGCTGCCGGCTGCATCGACCTGGGCACCATCCAGCGCTACCTGAACTTCCACTACAGCGTGACCATCGACCTGTTCGGCGCCGACCAGTCGAGCAACGCCGCCATCTTCTACAGCTCCGGCCTGAAGGGCCGCTACGAAGAAGGCAAGCGCACGGACGACCACATCCTCAAGGGCCAAACCTACAAGGTGCTCGAGGTGAAGGACGGCCAGCTGGTCGAGAAGGACGTGCCGATGCTCAATGCGCTCAACGAAGTGCTGCGCGACGACTTCATCAAGGATTCGGTGGCCGGCGTCGGCCGCTGGAACAAGGTGCTCGAGAAGGCCGGCATCCCGACGCGCCTGACGGTGCCGCACAAGGCCTTCAACCGCCAGATCGGTGCGCTCGCCGGCATCAAGATGTCGCCCGAAGGCCGCGTGGTGAACGACATCGAATGGGCCGCCAAGCGCGACGAATGGCTGCCGAGTTCCGAAGATTTCGCTTTCGTGGCATCGTTGATGGGCCGCGTGGTCGAGCCGGGCAAGTTCGCCGGCTGGATCTCGCCGCCGGTGATGGGTATCAACCGCCAGCCGGTGGATTTCGAGTACGTGCGGTTCGGTTGATCTGGGATTTCGGTATTGCTCCTTCCCCCGCTGGGGGAAGGCTGGGATGGGGGCAAGCGGCGATAGCGCCCACGACAGAGGCCGCTTGCCCCCACCCAACCCTCCCCCAAAGGGGGAGGGCTTCAGGTTAGGAGAACAACATGGACATGGCCGTTGAAGCCGGGATCATCAAGCAGCACCTGATCGACCCCGAGATCTGCATCCGCTGCAACACCTGCGAGGCGACCTGCCCCGTCAACGCGATCACGCACGACGACAACAACTACGTCGTGCGCGCGGACGTCTGCAATGGCTGCATGGCCTGCATCTCGCCGTGCCCGACGGGTTCGATCGACAACTGGCGCACGATGCCGGTGGTGCGCGCGTACTCGATCGAGGAACAGCTCACCTGGGAATCGCTGCCCGCCGAACTCTCGCCGGAAGAGCTCGAAGCCGCCGGCGTGTCCGCTGAAGTGGCCGGCGACCCCGCGGCGGCCTTGCCCGCGCAGACGCAAGCCCAGGCGGCCGCCGAATCGATCGAGCCGGCCTTCAATTCGGCGCAATACGGCGCCACCGTGCCGCCCTGGTCGGCCGCGCACGCGTACACCAATCTCTTCCCGCCGAAGACGCCGACCACCGCCACCGTGGTGGGCAACTTCAACTGCACCGAGGCCGGCTTCGACAGCGAGACGCACCACATCGTGCTCGACTTCGGCGTGGTGCCGTTCCCGGTGCTCGAGGGCCAGTCGATCGGCATCGTGCCGCCGGGCGTCGATGCCATCGGCAAGCGCCACCATGCACGCCAGTATTCGGTGGCCAGCCCGCGCAATGGCGAGCGGCCCGGCTACAACAACGTCTCGCTCACCGTGAAGCGCGTGACCGAAGACCACCAGGGCGACGCCGTGCGCGGCGTGTGCTCCAACTACGTGTGCGACCTGAAGGTGGGCGACACGGTGCAGGTGGTGGGGCCTTTCGGCTCGTCGTTCCTGATGCCGAATCACCCCAAGTCGCACATCGTGATGATCTGCACCGGCACCGGCAGCGCTCCGATGCGCGCCATGACCGAATGGCGCCGCCGCCTGCGCAAGAGCGGCAAGTTCGAGGGCGGCAAGCTGATGCTGTTCTTCGGCGCGCGCACGCAGCAGGAGCTGCCGTACTTCGGCCCGCTGCAGTCGCTGCCCAAGGACTTCATCGACATCAACCTCGCGTTCTCGCGCACGCCGGGGCAACCCAAGCGCTACGTGCAGGACCTGATGCGCGAGCGCGCCGCCGACCTGGCCGCGCTGCTGAAAGATGGCGCGAGCCACTTCTATGTGTGCGGCCTGAAGAGCATGGAAGAAGGCGTGGTGCTCGCACTGCGCGACGTGGCGAAGGAAGCGGGGCTCGATTGGGACACGGTCGGCGCTGCCTTGAAGCGCGAAGGCCGCCTGCACCTCGAAACCTACTAGGCCGCGGCGGATGAAGTTCGCCGACTTCCACGCGGGGCAGGTCATCGAGGCCGGGCCCTACGTGCTCACCGAAACGGAGCTCCTGCAGTTCGCACGGGCCTACGACCCGCAGTGGTTCCACACCGATGCAGAGGCGGCGGCCGGCAGCTCCTTCGGCGGGCTGATCGCCAGCGGCTGGCACACGTGCTCGATCGCGATGCGGCTGGCCGTCGACGCAGCGCTTGCCGGTTCTGAATCGTTCGCCTCGCCGGGGCTCGATCATGTGCGCTGGCCGAATCCCGTGCGGCCCGGCGATGCGCTGCGGCTGGTGGCCGACGTGACCGAGGTGCGCCGCTCCGAAAAGCGCCCGACGCTCGGCATCCTGCGCTGGCGCTGGCGGCTGTTCAACCAGCGCGAGCTGATGGTGCTCGACGTGGCGGTCACCAGCCTGTTCAAGCTCAAGCCGGCCAACTGAGGCGTTCGCCCGAAAAAAAGCCCGCAACGCGCGAGCGCTGCGGGCTTTTGTCCGGCCGGGGCCGGCGGGCCGATTACTTCTTGATGTCGACGGCGCCCGAGCCCTGCGCCTTGCCGCTCGCCTTCGCGCCAGCGCTCCCCGGCTTCACGGCATTGGTGGCCGAACCCACGGCGCCGGTTGCGCCATTCAGCGTGCCGCCCACGGTGTTCGTTACGCCGCCTGCCGCATTCGTGGCACCGCTGACGGCGCCAGTGGCACCGCCCAGCACGCCACCGACGGCGTTGCCCACACCGCCTGTCGCGCTGCCGGCCGTGTCGGACGTGGCAGCGCCGGCATTCGTGTTCGCGCCTGCGGCCGCACCTGTGCGTGCCGCGGCACCGCCATGGGTGGAGCCAGCGCCTGCGGCGCCCGAGGTGTTCACGTCTGCATTGACCCCCACGCCGACCCCGACGCCTTGCGCCTGGGCTGCGCCGCCGATGGCCAGGAGGCCGGCGAGCACGGCGCCGAGGAAGATGCGGTTGTGTTGCTGTTGCTTCATGGGTGACTTTTCCTTTCGTAGCTGGTCACGATTTCAAGAACCGACCGGGGTTCGGTCGGCTCGGGTGCAACCATGGCGGGGCCGGCCTTTGTCGCCATGTGCGCCACAGCCGCCCACGCGTGTGGGAACTGGCTGTCGGCGAAACAGGAGGCTCGAACGTTGCCCCCGCGGTGCGAATCATGGCAGCAGATGCGTGCTGAAGAAGGCCGTTGTCTTCTGGTTAACTTCCGGTAGCACGCTGGCGCGGTCGAAGCCTGCCGGGTCGTTGAGCAGGTCGCCGATCAGTCCCGTGAGGTCCGGCGGTAGCGGAGACAACAGCGAGCCGTGCCCGCCGGTCGGCATGTCCGCGATCAGCTCGCAGCGCGGCAGGCAGGCCGCAAGCACCCGGTCGCTGTGGAAGCGCGGGATCAGCCAGCGGTCCTGCGCGGCGGTGATCAGGCCAAGTGGTACGCGCGGCGCCGCGAGCGAGGCCATGTCGAAATCGGCCGAACCCGGCACGCCTGCAACGATGGCGGCGATGCGCGGATCGGTGTGCTCGCGCGGCGCGGCGTCGTCGCCGAAGCGGTGGCGGATGAGGAGCAATGCGGCCCATTTCTTGATGCCGTCGAGCGGTCCGCCGGTCAGCCGCGTGATGAGGCCGACGCAGGACTGGAAGTCGTTCACCAGGTCGACCTCGCAGTGCCGCGCGAACGCGGCCGGCGACCAGCGCCCGCCCGCGAGGCTCAGGGCCGTGTGGCCGCCCGCCGACATGCCGTACATGCCGACCCTGTCGAGCCGCAGCAACGGCGCGAAGCGTGGGTCGCGCGCCACCGCGTCGATGGCGCGCGACACCTCGGCCGGGCGCATGGTCCAGCTGTCGGGACCGGGGTTGCTGTCGTCCTTGTAGTTGTCGGCCTTGTGCTCGGGCATGGCGACGACGAAGCCGGCCTCGACGAGGCCGCGCGCGATGTCCGCGTGCACCCAGGGCGCGCCGCCCGAGCCGTGCGAGACGATCACCAGCCGGCCATTGCCGGGTGCCGGCTTGCCCTGCGCGGCCACGTCGAGCGTGAAGCGGGCACGCCGGGTCGGCTGGGGCGCGTCGGTGGACGGATAGAACACCGTGACCGGGCCGTCGCCGGGCGCGGCGGGAAGTTCCGCCATGCCCATCGAGGCTCGCGCCCAGCCGCAGCAAAGCGCGAGGAGCAGGAAGAAGAGAGAGGAAAAAGAAAGACGTCGCATGGGGTGGTTCCTTGCCTTTGAAGGCCCGCACGATGCCGGGACGCCGCCGTCGAGTCTTGCCGAAAGCCGCAAGCGCGGCTTTCGGCAAGAGATTTCAGGATCCGGCCAGCTTCTGCCTGCGGAATTCGGTGGGCGTGAGGCCGGTGGCGGCCTTGAACGCGCGGTTGAACGGGCCGATGGACTGGAAGCCCGCGGTCAATGCGATGGTCAGCACTGGCAGCTCGCGCTTGGAAGAATCGGCCAGCGCCGCCATCGCCTCGGCCAGGCGGAGGCCGTTGACGAAGGCGTTGAAGTTGCGATGCCCCAGCCGCTGGTTGATGAGGCGGCGCAGGCGGTATTCCGGCACTGACAGCCGGGCGGCCAGGCCGGCGATGCTCAGGTCTTCGCTGCGGTAGGCATGTTCCACCGCCATGGCGTGCCGCAAGGACTCCGCGAGGCGGTCCTCGGCGGGGTCGGGGGCTTGTTCGGGCTCGGGTTCCGCAGGCGCGACGGGGACTGGTGCGACGGTCTCTTGCGCAGGAATCGCAACGGGCGCCCGTGAAGCCGGAAACAGCTCCGACCCCGCCAGCCGCACCATCCGCCATGCCACCACGGCCACGATCAGCAGCAGCATCGCCACATCGGCCGTCGCCGACAGGCTCGACAGCCGGCCCTGCGGCGAGGCCAGCCGCACGGCCAGCATGCCGATGCTGTAGCCGACGCCCGCCACCACGATGAACGCGCGCAGCCGGCGCCGTCCCTCCACCAGGTCTGCCCGCCACTGCGAAGCCGCCGCCATCGCGGCCAGCACCGCGAACACCAGCGGCACCGCGCGCTGCAGGCCCAGCGTCACCGGCGCGAGCACCGAGGCGCTGCCTGCCACGACCGCGCAATTGAGCGCGGCCAGCGCCGCCACCGCGAGCCACGCGGCGACGTGCATCGGCCGCAGCCGGAAGTTGTCGTCGAACAGCGCTTGCACGAACACCCAGAACAGCACGGCGTTGCCGACGGAGACCGCGACAAAGGGCGCCTGCCACCCGCGCGGCACGAGCGCTTCGAACAGCGGCGTGGAGCCGATGGCCTGCACGCACAGGCCGAGCGCGAGCAGCACGCCCGCGCGCGCGACCGGCAGGCGAGGGCGGTCGCGCCCGAGGACCAGCGCGAGCACCAGCAGCAAGGCCAGCAGCACGCCGCGCAGGGCAGCGTCGAGAAGGGTGGTCGGTGTGGGCGTCATGGCGGGGTCGATTCTCGTGCCTGTGCCGTGACAAGCGATGCGGCATGCCGAACTCCCGAAGACCCTTCGGCACGTCATGGAAAACTTATGCAACTAATAATGTTGCATGAAACGAGACAGCAGGCTTTCGGGCGTTCTCCATGTGCTGCTGCACATGGCCGAGATGAACTGCCCCGTCACGTCCGAGGCGCTAGCGGCCGCGATGCACACCAACCCGGTCGTCGTGCGCCGCGTCATGGCCGGCCTGCGGCAGTCGGGCTTCGTCAGTTCGGCCAAGGGCCATGGCGGAGGCTGGGTGCTGTCGTGCTCGCTCGCGGCAGTCACGCTGGGCGACATCCACAACGCCGTCGGCGCGCCCGCGCTGCTGGCCATGGGCAACCGCACCGAGAGCCCGGGCTGCATCGTCGAGCAGGCCGTGAACGCGGCGCTCGACGGCGCCTTCCAGGAGGCCGAGGCGCTGCTGCTGAAGCGCTTCGACAGCATCACGCTGGCCGATCTTTCCAGGGACTTCCACCGCCGCATGACAGGCGGCGGCTTCACATTGAAGGACATCGAACATGCGCCATGACGCTCTGGTCGTGGGCGGCAGTTTTGCCGGCCTTTCCGCTGCGATGCAACTGGCTCGCGCGCGCAGGAACGTGTGCGTCGTCGACGCGGGCGCGCCGCGCAACCGCTTCGCCGCCGCGTCGCACGGCTTCTTCGGGCAGGACGGCACGCCGCCGCTGGAGATGATTGCCGGCGCGCGCGACAAGCTGCTCGCCTATCCATCCGTCGAGTTCATCAAGGGCAGCGTGGTGGCCGGGAGCGCGGACGGCGCCGGAGGCTTCACGGTGTCGCTGCACGGCGGGGAAGAGATCTCGACGCACAAGCTGCTGCTGTCGTTCGGCGTGCAGGACGGCCTGCCCGACATCGGGTTGATGGCCGGCGTGTCGATGCACCGGTCGCTGGTATTCGGTGCTTGAACGAACTTTTTTCTCGGGCTCGGTAAAAACGGTCTCAATTCACCCTATAATCGAGGGCTCCACGCGGGAGTAGCTCAGTTGGTAGAGCGCAACCTTGCCAAGGTTGAGGTCGAGAGTTCGAGACTCTTCTCCCGCTCCAGATTAAAGAAAAGGCCACCTCATCGGGTGGCCTTTTTCTTTGGCGCTTCTGCTCAACTCCTGGCTGGCAGCACCGTTCCACGGCTCTCCCCGAAACCGATGCGCGCATGCCCCGGCTTCTCGCACCAGCCGCGCAGCAGCACCGCATCGCCGTCTTCAAGAAAACCACGCTGTTCGCCATTGGCCAGCGTCACCGGGCTTTGCGCTGCGCGCGTCAGCTCGATGATTGCGCCGGCCTCGCCCGCGCCGGGCCCCGAGATCGTGCCGCTGCCGAACAGGTCGCCCGGGTTCAGGCTGCAGCCGCCCATCGTGTGGTGCGCCACCATCTGCGCGACGCTCCAATACTGGTGCCTGAAGCTCGTGGACGACAGGCGCGACGGCCCGGCCTTGTCCTTGCGCGCCTTCTCGCTTTCGAGCCAGACCTCCAGGCGGATGTCGAGCGCGCCGCTCTCGCGGTTCGCCGTACTTTCCAGATACGCGAGCGGCTGGGGCTCGTGGGCCGCCCGCGTCCAGGCCTGGCGGTAGGGCGCGAGCGCTTCCATCGTCACGATCCATGGCGAGATCGTGGTCGCGAAGTTCTTCGCCAGGAACGGCCCGAGCGGCGCCATCTCCCAGAACTGGATGTCGCGCGCCGACCAGTCGTTGAGCAGGCAGATGCCGAAGATGTGTTCGTCCGCGCGTTCGAGCGGAATGGGTTCGCCCTGCGGGTTGCCGATGCCGATCCACACGCCGAGCTCCAGCTCGTAGTCGAGCCGCGCGCAGGCCTGGTACGTGGGCGCCTTCGCGCCCGGCGCCATCGCCTGCCCCATCGGCCGGTGAAAGCGCTGGCCGCTCACGCCGATGGTCGACACCCGCCCGTGGTACGCAGTCGGAATCCAGCGGAAGTTGGGCGTCACGTCGCCGTCGGGGTTCATCAGGCGGCTGATGTTCAGCGCATGGTCGATCGATGTGTAGAAGTCGGTGTAGTCGCCGATGCGCGCGGGCACGGTGTATTCGACCTCGGCCTGCGGCACCAGGCATTCGCGCACGGCCTGCACCGAGGCCACGGGCGCGTCGTTCTTCAGCAGGTCGAACAGTGCGTGGCGCAACGCCTTCCACGCGGAGCGGCCGAGCGCGAAGAAGTCGTTCAATGCCGGCAATGCGGCGGCGCGCGCCGCGTCGAGCGCCAGGCCGTCGAGCTGCTGGCGCGCGACCAGCGCGGCGAGGTCGAGCACCTCGCCGCCGATGGCGATGCCGCCGCGAAACGGCTCGGCGCTGCCCGCGCGGCGGAACACAGCGTGCGGCAGGTTCTGGATCGGGAAGTCGCCGCCTGCCGCATTGGCCGATTCGACCCAGCTGCGCGCGTGGAGGTCGTGCGTGCGGTTGAGCGCGTTCATGAATCGGCCCTCACACCGACGCCATCAGCGCATCGTCGAAGATCGCCACCGCGCGCGTCCACCCGGCCGACGCGCCGCGGATCTTGTGCGGGAAGCAGCTGATGAAGAAGCCCGTGGGCGGCAGCGCCTCGAGGTTGTGCAGCTTCTCGATGTGGCAATAGCCGATGTCGCGCCCGGCCTTGTGGCCTTCCCAGATCAGCGAGGCGTCGTGCGTCTCGCCGTACTTCTTTGCGGTGTGCACGAAGGGCGCGTCCCAGCTCCATGCGTCGGTGCCTGTGAGGCGCACGCCGCGTTCCAGCAGGTACATCGTCGCCTCGTAGCCCATGCCTGCGCCGGCCGACACGTAGTCCGGATGGCCGTAGCGCGAACCGGCGCGCGTGTTGACCACCACGATCTCCAGCGGGCTCAGCGTGTGGCCGATGCGCTTGAGTTCGGCCTCGACGTCGTCGGCCGTGACCACGTAGCCATCGGCGAAGTGCCGGAAGTCGAGCTTCACGCCCGGCTGGAAGCACCATTCGAGCGGTACGTCATGGATGGCGATGGCGGGCTTCTTCTCACCCAGCGCCTTGTCCATGGTCGAGTGGAAGTGATAGGGCGCATCGAGGTGCGTGCCGTTGTGCGTCGACAGCTGCACCAGTTCCACGGCCCAGCCTTCGCCGTCGGGCAGGTCTTCCTTTTTCAAGCCGGGAAAGAAGGGTTCGATCTGCTCGTAGGTCTGCTCATGCGTGAAGTACTGGATCTTCGGCGCGAAGGCCGGTGGATCGGAGAGCACATCGTTTTCGAGAAAGATCGAGAGATCGACGAATTTGCGTGGCATGAAGAGGCTCCTTGTGGGGTGTTCGTGTTTGGGGAGAGAAGCAATCGGGGAGTCAGGGGCGCTGCCAACGCAGCAGCCGTCGCTCGGCAAGGGCCAGCAGCGCGTTGCTCACGAAGCCGATGAGTCCGAGCAGCACGATGCCGGCGAACAGGTCGCTCACGCGGAAGGCGCGCGCCGCCAGCAGGATGGCCTGGCCCAGGCCGCTTTGCGAGGCGATCATTTCGCCCACCACCGCGACGACCAGCGCGATGGTCAGCGCGAGCCGCATGCCGGCCAGGATGTCGGGCATGGCGTTGGGCAGGCCCATCTTCCAGGTGTACGCCGCGCGCGACATCTGCAGGCAGCGCGCCACTTCCGAAAGGCGTGGCTCCACGGCCGCGAAGCCGTGCACCGTGGCCAGCAGCACCGGCCACATCGCGCCGAATGCGACCACGAAGAGCACCATGCCGGGGTTCAGCCCGAAGATGGAGATGGCCAGCGGCAGCAGCGCCGAGGCGGGCAGCGGGCGGATGAATTCCAGCGTCGGCTGCACCCACGCACGCACCTGGGGCGATACGCCGATGGCCGCGCCCAGCAGCACGCCGAAAAGCGACGCGAGCAGCCAGCCTTCGACCATGCGGCCGACCGTGGCCTGCGTGAAGGCGAGCAGTTCACCGTTGCCTGAATTGCCCGAAGAGAGATTGAGCCCTTCGAGCAGGCTCGCAAACGTGGCCTGCGGCGTCGGCAAAAACACGCGGCTGACCCAGCCCGCGTTGCTCGCCACCCACCACAGCGCGACCAGTGCGAGCAGCATGCCCACCGACCCCAGCCACCCCAAGCCGAACCGGTCGTTGCGGTGGTTGTTCATGGCTGCACCCCCATGCGCCGTGCGACCCAGGCCTGCAGCCGCACCATGCCCGCGTTGACCGCGAAGCCGACTACGCCGATCCAGCCCAGCCACGCGAGCATCAGCGCGGGGTCGAAGCTCTGCTGAGCGATCATCATCGCGTAGCCCATGCCGTTGGGGTTGGCCGCGATCTCCACCGTCACGGCCACCACCAGCGCCACCGCCACGCCCAGCCGCAGCGCGACGAACAGGCGCGGCACGATGGCCGGCAGCACGATCTTGAAGGCCCGCTCGCGCGACGACAGTCCCAGCACGCGGCTCACCTCGAGCAGCCGCGGCTCGACCTGCTGCACCGCCGACTGCACCAATACCAGCAGCGGCCAGAAGGTGGCGAATGCGACGATGGCCAGCTCCATGCGCACGCCGAATCCGAAGCCCAGCATCGCGAGCGGAATCAGCGCTACGGATGGCACGGGCCGAAGTACTTCGATGGAGACAGAGCCGAGCTGCGCCGCGCGGCGCGAGAGCCCGAGCACCAGCCCCAGCGCAATGCCGAGCACGGCGCCCAGCAGCAGGCCGAGTGCCGCCGTGCCGAGCGTGAAGCCTGTGGCCTGCCAGAGCGAGCCGTCCATGGCCGCGCCGACGAAGGCCTTCGCCGCCGCGCTCGGCGGTGCGAGCGCATCGCTGCCCAGCGCGGCCGCGCGCCGCGCGTACCACTCGAACAGAGCCAGGAGCAGCAGCGGCAGTACAAAGGGACGGACCTTGCCAGGAACACCGCGGAACCGGCTTCGCCGGGCCGCAGGTGTTGCCCCCGACGAGGGGGTAGGCGAAGCGACACGAAGTGCGCGAAGACGACTGGGGGTGTGCCTAGTCATGGCCCTGCTCGATGAAGGCGAAGAGTTCGCGCCGCAGGTGCAGGTATTCCGGATGCTCCTTGGTCGTGAGCTGGTCGCGCGGGCGCGGGATCTTCACGTCGATCATCCGCGCGAGGCTCGGCCGCCCCGGCCCGGGGTTGGCCTGCAGCGCGATCACGCGGTCGCCGAGGTAGATGGCTTCTTCGAGGTCGTGCGTGACGAACAGCACCGTGAGCCCGTCGTCGCGCACCAGCCGCGCCAGCTCGTCCTGCAGGCTCTGGCGCGTGAGCGCGTCCAGCGCGCCGAAGGGCTCGTCCATCATCATCAGGTCGGGCTTCTGCGCGAGGCAGCGGGCGATCTGTGCGCGCTGCTGCATGCCGCCCGACAACTGCACCGGAAACTTGTGCGCATGCTTCGCGAGGCCGACCTTGGCGAGCACATCGGCAATGCGCGGCGCGCGTTCCGCTGCCGGCACGCCGGCCGCTTCCAGTGCGAGGCTCACGTTGCCTTCCACCGTGCGCCAGGGCAGCAGCGCGCGGCCGTAGTCCTGGAACACGAAAGCCACTTCGCGCGAGGGCTCGGTCATCTTCGCGCCGTTGCGCCGCACCTCGCCCGCGCTCGCGCTGACGAGCCCGCTGGCCGCGCGCAGCAACGTGGTCTTGCCGCAGCCGCTCGGGCCGACGATGCAGACGAACTCGCCGCGCGCCACGTCGAACGAGGTGGGCGACAGGATCTCGCGTCCGCCGAGGCGGATGGTCACGCCGTCGAAGCACAGGAAGGGGGTGGCTTGCATCGTGGGGACGGTCGGCGAACGAAAGGCGCTCGCCGACAGTGCGGCGCGCGCGGTGACGGGGGCGGGTGCTGCGATCACTTCGCCACCAGCTTCGCCACGTCGATGCTCGTCTTGAGCATTTCCTGCTCCTTCATCAGCCCGGTCCAGTAGGCGAGCTGCTTTTCCGTCACCACGGGGCCGGGCGGCGAGATCTGCACCTTGGCCAGCACCTCGGGCGGGAGCTTGATGTACTTGCCGATGGCCGCGCGCACCTTGGCGTCGTTCCTCGGCTGCTGCATAAAGGCGGCCGATTCGACCAGCGCCTCGCGGAACGCGCGCGCAGCGGCCGGGTTCTTCGCCACCCACTCGCGCTTGGCCGCATGCACGATGGTCTGGTTGTTCTCCGGCAGGAAGGTCGAGTAGTACGAGGCCACGTAGCCCGCGCCACTCTCGGTGATGCGGCTCATGAACGGGTCGGCCGACACCACCGCATCGACCGAGCCGCCGCGCAGCAGGTCGGCGTGCTGCGGGAACGCGGCCTCGACGAAGTTCACCTTGCGGTAGTCCACGCCGCTGTCCTTCAGCCACGCGCGGAAGGTCACGTGCAGGAAGGCGCCGAGGCCCGGCACGCCGATCTTCTTGCCCACGCAGTCCTGCGGCCCCTTGATGCCCGAGCCCGCGCGCGCCACCAGGCCGAAGCCGGTGATCGTCTTCGAGGTGAGGCCGCCGCCGGCCACCAGCACGAGGTCCAGGCCGCCATCCACCGCCTGCAGGAACACCGAGGGCGTGGGTCCGCCAATCTGCAGCGAGTCGGACTGCAGCGCCGCCGGGATCGTCGAATTCAGCGGAATGAACTTGAGCTCGACGTCGAGGTTGCGCTTCTTGAAGTAGCCCTCTTCGGCCGCCACGAACACCGAGGCGAAGTCGGTCACGGCCGTGTAGCCGAACACGATCTTCGGGTTGGACTGGGCGCGCGAAGGCAGTGCGGCGGAGGCCGATGCCGCGGCAAGCGCCGACAGCAGGGTGCGTCGTTTCATCATGTCTTTTGTCTCCTGGGGGTGGTTCTCGTGCGTGGGGTTCTGGCGGTCTTCGGGCGCGGCAGTGCGGCGCGCAGGCCGCCGACGATGAAGTTCACGAGCATCGGCGCCACGGCCGGGTCGGCGCGCCTGTTCTCGCCGCGCGTGAGGCGTTCGATGCGGCTGTCGTTCAGGTGGTGCAGCAGCGCGCCCAGCGCGAACTGGTAGCCCCAGGCCGCCTGGCTGCGCGTGGCGTGCGGCAGCGCGAGGTGCAGCGCGTCGATGTAGGCCTCGGCCAGCGGGTCGAAGTAGCTGCGCAGCACGCGGTCGGCTTCCTCGGTGGCGTGGTAGAGCTCGCGCGCCACCAGCAGCGCGTAGTACTCGCCCTCGGCGCTCGCGCGCAGCGCCAGCACGGGCGCGGTGAAGGCATCGATGATGCGCGGCAGCGTGCGCGCGTCGTCGGGGTCGACGTTCACCGCTGCCAGTCCCGCGAGCCGCGCCTCGATGGAATGGCTCCAGTGTTCGAAGATCGCGTGAAACAGCTCGTGCTTCTGGCCGTAGTAGTAGCCCACCAGCGCCAGCGGCACGCCGGCCTCTTCGGCGATCTGGCGGATTGTCACTACGTGGTAGCCGTGCTGCGCAAAAAGTTTCTCGGCCGCCAGCAGGATCGCCTGCTTGCGGTCGGGCCGCGCAGTCTCGATGGTGACTGCGGCGGGGGCTGGCGTCGCGGCACGCGAGGTGCTGCGCCTTGCGGTGGGTGTGCGGGTGCTCATCGGGGCGTATTGAACGCTTGTACAAAAACATTGAACACACGTACAAACCCTGAGGTCAACCCCCATTGAGCACGCTCGTTCGCGGCGCTACGCTCGTGCCATGCCCGCCCCCAACATCCCCCAGGTCCGCCTCTATCAAGACTGGCTGCGCGAGACGCGCGGCCTTCGCTTCGACAGCTACGACGCCCTGTGGCGCTGGTCCGTCACCGAGCTCGACGCCTTCTGGCAGAGCATCTGGGATTACGCCCGCATCGAGTCGCCCACTCCGCACACGGCCGTGCTCGCCGAGCCGCGCATGCCCGGCGCGCGCTGGTTCCCCGGCGCGCAGGTCAACTACGCCCGCGAGGTGCTGCGCCATGTCGACGCGGCGCACGCGGCCGGCATGCCCGCCATCGTGAGCGACAACGAGCGCGGCGAAGTGCGCGAGATGTCGTGGCCGGAGATGCGGCGCCAGGTCGCGTCGGTCGCGCTCATGCTCAAGTCGCTCGGCGTGCGGCGCGGCGACCGCGTTGCGGCCTACATGCCCAACGTGCCCGAGACCATGGTCGCGTTCCTCGCATGCTCCAGCATCGGCGCGATCTGGAGCGTGTGCGCGCCCGACATGGGCACGGCCGCCGTGGCCGACCGCTTTCGCCAGATCGAACCCAAGGTGCTGATCGCCGTCGACGGCGTGCACTATGGCGGCAAGCCGCTCGACCGCAGCGCCGTGCTGCAGGAGCTGCGCGGCCAGCTGCCGAGCGTGCAGAAGCTGTTGCTCTTGAAGTCGCCGTATGCCGCCAGCGCCGTGCCGCACGACGTCGAATGGACACAGGCCATCGCGCGCAACGATGCCGAGGTCGCCGCCTTCGAGCCCGAATGGCTGCCCTTCGACCATCCGATCTGGATCGTCTATTCGAGCGGCACCACAGGCCTGCCCAAGCCCATCGTGCACGGGCAGGGCGGCATCATCCTCACCATGCATGCCTGCGGCCTGCACAACGACGTGGGCGCGAGCTACGGCGCCAACAACTTCGGCGAGCGCTACCACTGGTACAGCTCCACGGGCTGGGTCATGTGGAACTCGCAGCTCTCGGGCATGGCCTTCGGCGCCACCATCTGCATCTATGACGGCAACCCGGCGGGCAGCAAGGAGAAGCCCGACTGGGGCGTGCTGTGGCGCTTCGTCGCGAAGCACCGCGTCACCTTCTTCGGCGCGGGTGCGGCCTATTTCACCAACTGCATGAAGTCGGGCCTCGTCGCGAAGGAATGCGGCGATCTCTCGCGCGTGCGGGCGCTCGGCAGCACCGGCTCGCCGCTGCCCGAGGAGGTACAGCGCTGGGGCTCGCAGCAGATCCTCGACGCGGGCTCGAAGGAGGTGTGGTGGTGCAACATCTCCGGCGGCACCGATTTCTGCGGCGCTTTTGTCGGCGGCAACCGCGACCTGCCCGAAGTGCCGGGCCAGATGCAGTGCCGCGAGCTGGGCCATTCGGTCGAGGCCTGGAACGAGAACGGCCAGCCCGTCGTCGGCGAGGTCGGCGAGCTGGTGTGCACCAAGCCGATTCCGTCGATGCCGCTCTACTTCTGGGGCGACGAGGGCAACGCGCGCTACCTGTCGAGCTACTTCGACACCTATCCCGGCGTATGGCGCCACGGCGACTGGATCAAGATCGGCACCGACGGCGGCTGCATCATCTACGGCCGCAGCGACGCCACCATCAATCGCCAGGGCCTGCGCATGGGCACGAGCGAGATCTACAGCGCGGTCGAGGGCCTGCCCGAGGTGCTCGACTCGATGGTGGTCGATCTCGAATACCTGGGCCGCGACAGCTACATGCCGCTGTTCGTGGTGCTGCGCCCCGGCGTGGCGCTCGACGAGGCCATGCGCGCGAAGATCAACAACGCCATCAAGACTTCGCTGTCGCCTCGCTTCGCGCCCAACGACATCTTCCAGGTGGCCGAGATCCCGCGCACGCTCTCGGGCAAGAAGCAGGAGCTGCCGATCAAGAAGCTGCTGCTGGGTCAGCCGATCGAGAAGGTGGTCAACCGCGAGGCGATGGCCAACCCCGGCAGCCTCGACTGGTTCGTGGCCTTTGCCGCGCAGCGTGCCTCCGCATGATGGGCGCGTGAGCTTCGCGCCCACGAGCAAGCTCAGGCCGTGAGCTCATAGAGCACCATGCGCGTCTGCCGGCCGCGCAGCTCCACCAATTCCTCGATGCGGCGTGCATGAAGCCGGCCGCCGAGCCCCGCGAAGGTGGCCTCGGAAATCAGCGTCTGCGTTCCGAGCTGCTTGTTGATGCCTTCGATGCGGCTCGCCACGTTGATCGCGTCGCCGAACGCGGTGTAGGACAGCCGGTCGTTCGAGCCGAGCACCCCCGCGATCACCATGCCGGTGTGGATGCCGATGCGGGTGCGGAACCTCGGCAGCCCCTGCTCGTGCCACTTGCGGTTGAGTTCGTCCATCTCCACGTGCAGCTCCAGCGCGGCCACGCAGGCCTGGTATTCCGCGTCCTTCAGGTCGGAGGGCGCTCCCCACAGCACCATGATGCCGTCGCCGATGAACTTGTCGACCACGCCGCCGTGCCGCGCGAACACGCCCGCCGCCAGGTTGAAGTACTCCGTCAGCATGCCCACCAGCACGTCGGTGTCCAGCGATTCCGAGATCGAGGTGAAGCCCTCCACGTCGGTGAACATCACGGTCACGCGGCGCGACGAACCGGAGGGCGCGAGCGCATGGCCCTCGTCGATCAGCTGGTTGATCACGTCCACCGGCACGAACTTGCTGAAGGCCTTCAGGCTGCGCGCCGAGTCGTCCAGCGCCTGGTCCAGGTGCTGGATCTCGAGCACGCGGCTCGGTTCGCGCGGCAGGTTGTCGAGTTCCAGCAGGCCGATGCTGCGCGCGATGTGCGAGAGGTTCTCCACCGGCGAGGTCACCAGCTTCGACAGCTTCAGCGAGATGAACAGCGCGATGGCCAGGAAGGCCAGCGCCAGCAACAGGCCCCACAGCACCGCGCGGTTCAGTTCGCCCAGCAGCATGTCTTCGGGCACCCAGCTCACGAGCTGCCATCCGGTGCTGGGAATGCGCGAGGCCTGCACCAGGTAGCGGCGACCTTCGTAGGTAAAGGAGAACTTCTTGTTCGAGCCACTGTCCGCCGTGCCGCCGATCACCGTGTTCGCGTACAAGGCGCCGAGCACGCCGGCCGGCGGCTCCAGCTGATGCAGCACGCCCGGCATGTCGCTGCGCGCGAGCACCCGGGCGTCGGCGCTCAGCAGGGCGCTGTCGCCGTAGCCGTCGTTGCTGAACTGGCGCACGAATTCCGACAGCCGCCCCAGCGACACATCGCCCGCCACCACCATGGCCTGCGCCGCGCTGTCCGCATAGCTGCGCTGGCTCGGCAGCGCGTAGGTCACGCCCAGCTCCTGCGCGGCGGCGAATACGTATGGCTGCGTCCAGACCGGCCCCTGTGCCTTGCGGGCCTGCACATACCAGCCGCGTTGCGTCGGGTCGTAGCTGCTGCGGAAGGCCGCGAGGCGCTGCGTGGCGAAGCGCTGCTGCACGTCGGCCTCGGCGTCCTGGGGCAGCATGTACTGCCACGTCTCGGTGGTGAATCCCGCGCCGCGCTCGATATGGCGCATGGCCGGCACAGGGTAGCGCAGTGCCATCAGCATCTGGCCCTTCTCGTTGCTGACGTAGATGCTGTCGAGCTCGGGCGACTGCTGCAGCAGCGTCCAGAGCAGCTCGGCTGTTCTTTCGGCGTGTTCGCCCGCCGGGCGCAGGCTGGGGGCTGTGCCCACAGCGTTGACGACCGACTCGGCCTTCTGCAGGAAGGCCAGCACCTTGTCTTCGGTGCGGTGGTGGTTGGCCTTGTGCGCGGACACGCCGATGCGCGACACCAGCCGCTGCGACCCCCAGTAGCCCAGCGAGACCAGCAACAGCGACTGTGTCAGCGCCACGGCACTGACGATGGTGCCCACGTCCACCCTGAAGCGGCGCGAACGCCCGGGCGGTGCGGCCGGCGCGGCCGCAGTTTCGATCGACGGCTTTCCCGCCGCTTCCGGATTCCCGGACGACTTCTTGTTCATACAGCTCCCTGACGACCATTCGAGCGCGCCCGCTGCATCGAGGCCGCGGGCCGCTTCCGGCGGGCTCACGGCCCCGATCGTTGGTGTCGGGGATCCTGGTGGGCGCCGGAGGCAGGCGTGATTTTCGCTCGACTTCGCCCTTCGGGCGCGGCGGCCCGGGCCTGCCGGGACCGGCCGCGGCAGCGGCTCGTCAGCGGGCGTCGTGAAAGATGATGCCCAGCGTATGCCGCCGCCCCGAGCGCACGCGGCTCACGCCGTGGCGCATCGTCACGCGGTAGCTGCCGCGCGTGCCCGCCACCGGCCGCTGATTGACCGCGAAGATCGCCGCCTCGCCCTGCGCGAGTGACACCACCTCGACGCGCGACTGCATGCGCGGGCGCTGTTCGGTCAGCACGAACTCGCCGCCGGTGAAGTCTTCGCCGGGCCGGTTCAGCAGCACGGTGAGCTGCAACGGGAACTGCAGGTCGCCGTACAGGTCCTGGTGCAGGCAGTTGTAGTCGCCCTCGTCGTAGCGCAGCAGCAGCGGGGTGGGGCGCAGCTGGCCCGCCGCGTGGCAGCGCGCGAGGTAGGCCGCGTGGTCCGGCGGGTAGTCGGCCGGAAGGCCCATTGCCGCGGCCCATGCATTGGCCAGCGGCGCGAGGCGTTCGTACAGCGCGCCGCGCCATGCCGCGAGCTTTGGCGGCAGCGGGTTGGCGAAGTACTGGTACTCGCCCTGGCCGAAGCCGTGGCGCTGCATGACGACGCGGCTGCGGAAGTGGCGGGGCTGGTCGTACATGGCCGCGAGGGCGGCGCATTCCTTCGGAGTGAAGAGCGCGGCGCCGGTGGTGGCGCAGCCGCGGGTGGCAAGGTCGTCTTCGATGCGGGGCCAGTCGAGGGCGTCGACCTGGGAGGCTGGGGCTGTCATGCGCGCAGTGTCTCGCCTGCGGGCCTGCGAGGCTCGCCGTTTCCGGACGCGGGTATGCGGCGGTGCGGGCTTTGGCGCAGCAGGTGGCAGGCGGCTTCCGTTTTGAGCGATCATCCGGCCATGGCAAGAGCAAAAACCATCGCACGCGAAGGCTCGGCAGGGCAAATGGTCCAGGGCCGATCGGTTGCGACCCTGGGGCGCGGCATGGCGCTGGTCAAGGTCGGCAAGGCTCCGCGCGCCGTGGTCCGCCCCGAGGACAACACGACGGAACTGTTGAAGAAGGCGGCCCGCGCACTCGACAAGCCCGGCATCGACAGGTCGGTCGTCTTCCGCGGACCCAACGCGGCCCGGATATTCGCCTACTCCGCCTACCCGCAGGACCCGACCCAGGTCATTCGCGAAGCAGCCGACGGCACCAAGGTCATTGGCCGCCTGGTCGACGGCAGGTTCCGCGCGAGCAAGGCGTGAGCCGCCGCCCACCGAAGCTCGGGAAGCTCCTCGAGCAGACGCGCGGCCCGCGTCCGGTGGCCTTCGTCCTGGCGGGCCACAACGGCTCCGGAAAATCCACGCTCTGGTATTCGCGCCTGGCGGCATCGCTGCAGATGCCGCTGATCAACGCCGACCGGATGATGATGTCCATCCTGCCGGATGCCGACCCCGCCACCGGGCACATCCCCGCCTGGGCCCAGCGCCTGCGCGACGACGACGAGAAATGGCAGGTCCTGTCGCAGGAAGGCGTGCGCGCCTTCAAGAGCCTGGTGATGGACCAGCGCATGCCGTTTGCGTTCGAGACGGTGTTCTCCCACTGGAAGCCGCTGCCCGGCGGCGGCCATGCGTCGAAGGCGGACGACATCCGCGCGATGCAGGAGGCGGGGTATTTCGTCGTGCTGCTTTTCGTCGGCCTGGTCTCGGTGGACATGTCCATCTTCCGCGTGAGCACCCGCAAGCAGCAGGGCGGCCACGACGTGGACCGCGGGAAGCTGGTCGAGCGCTTTCCCCGCACGCAGGCAGCGGTCGGCCATGCGGCACAGATCGCGAACATGACGCTGATGTTCGACAACAGCCGTTCCGGGAAGAGCGCTTTCGCACTGGTGCGGGCGCAGGCGAAAAAGTCGGTCCTGTTCGATGCGCGCGATCCCAAGTTCGACATGGACCCTGAACTGCGGGCCGTCTGCGATCCGTGGCTCGAGAAGGTCGCCGGCCCCTTCAAGCCGTCTCGCGCCCGGGCTCCTGCCGTGCCTGCGCCAGCAGCCAGTCGCTGAAGAACTTCAGCAGCGGCCGCTGGTCGGCGCGCTCCGGCGTCACGAGGTAGTAGTTGCGCTCGCCCGACAGCGGCCGCGCGCAGGCCACCACCAGTTCGCCGCGCGCCAGTTCGTCGGCCACCAGCATCGTCGGCATCAGCGCCACGCCGAGCCCGTGCGACGCGGCCGCGGCCAATATCGAGAACAGCTCGTAGCGCGGGCCGCCGCGCGCATTGGGCGCGTCGATCTGCTGCGCATCGAACCACTGGCGCCAGCCGTCGGGCCGGGTGCTCTGCTGCAGCAGCGGCATCTTCGCGATGGCTGCCGGCGCCACGGCCTTGCCGCGCGGCAGCAGGGAAGGGCTGCACACCGGCACCACGTCTTCATGCATCAGCAGCAGCGCGTGCGTGCCGGCCCAGTTCTCGACCTGTGCGGGCGTGCCGGCATACAGCGCCGCGTCGAACTCCGCATCGGCGAACAGGAAGGGGCGGGTGCGCGTCTCGATGTGCACCACCACGTCGGGCTGCAGTGCCGCAAAGCCCTTCAGGCGCGGCATCAGCCAGCGCGTCGCAAACGTGGGCACGGCCGCCAGCGAGAGCGAGCCGCCTTCGCCCTGGTGGGCCATTGCGTCGAGCGTGTCGCGCTCCATCGCTTCCAGCCGCTTGGTGATCTGCCGCGCGTAGGCCGCGCCGCTGGCCGTGAGCGCCACGCCGTGCCGCGTGCGGCGGAACAGCGCCACGCCGAGGAAGGCTTCGAGCGTGCCGATCTGGCGCGACACGGCGCTTTGGGTGAGCGCCAGTTCCTGCGCAGCGCGGGTGTAGCTCTCGTGGCGCGCGGCGGCGTCGAAGCACACGAGGGTTTGCAGGGGTGGGATCTTGCGGCGCATGTATGCCTCGGGTGTATGTATGAAACCTCGGCCTCACCAATGGAGAGGCCGATCGAACATCTTGCAAGACATTCTACGAACGCATATCTGGGTGCGGAATCATCGTTTGCGTCATGCCCCCCGCATGGCTAGCATCGGCCCCATTCCCCCTCTTTTCACCTTTCCCCTAATTTCCGGAGACAGCCACATGGCCGCCAAAGCGCAATTCCACTGGGACGACCCCCTTCTTCTCGACCAGCAACTGACCGACGAAGAACGCATGATCCGCGACGCGGCCAATGCCTACTGCCAGGAGCGCCTCGCGCCCCGCGTCATCGAGGGCTTCCGCACCGGCGAGACCGACCCCGCCATCTTTCGCGAAATGGGCGCACTCGGCCTGCTCGGCCCCACGATCCCCGAGCAATACGGCGGCCCCGGCCTCAACTACGTGGCCTATGGCCTGATCGCCCGCGAAGTCGAGCGCGTCGACTCCGGCTACCGCTCGATGGCCAGCGTGCAGAGCTCGCTGGTGATGGTGCCCATCTTCGAATTCGGCACCGAAGGCCAGAAGCAGAAGTACCTGCCCAAGCTCGCCACCGGCGAATGGATCGGCTGCTTCGGCCTGACCGAACCCGACCACGGCTCCGACCCCGGCAGCATGGCCACGCGCGCCAAGAAGGTGCCGGGCGGCTATTCGCTCAGCGGCTCGAAGATGTGGATCAGCAACTCGCCCATCGCCGACGTGTTCGTGGTGTGGGCCAAGGAAGTCAGCGAAAGCGGCACCGTGGGCCCGATCCGCGGCTTCGTGCTCGAGAAGGGCATGAAGGGCCTGAGCGCCCCCGCGATCCACGGCAAGGTCGGCCTGCGCGCCAGCATCACTGGCGAAATCGTCATGGACGGCGTGTTCTGCCCTGAAGAAAACGCCTTCCCCGAAGTGCAGGGCCTCAAGGGCCCGTTCACCTGCCTGAACAGCGCCCGCTACGGCATCTCGTGGGGCGCGCTCGGTGCCGCCGAAGACTGCTGGCACCGCGCCCGCCAGTACACGCTGGACCGCAAGCAGTTCGGCCGCCCGCTGGCCGCCAACCAGCTCATCCAGAAGAAGCTGGCCGACATGCAGACCGAGATCACGCTGGGCCTGCAAGGCAGCCTGCGCCTGGGCCGCATGAAGGACGAAGGCATTGCTGCCGTCGAAATCACCTCGATCATGAAGCGCAACAACTGCGGCAAGTCGCTCGACATCGCCCGCATGGCGCGCGACATGATGGGCGGCAACGGCATCAGCGACGAGTTCGGCGTGGCACGCCACCTGGTGAACCTGGAAGTGGTCAACACCTACGAAGGCACGCACGACATCCACGCGCTCATTCTGGGCCGCGCCATCACCGGCATCGCAGCGTTTTCGAACTAACCCCCAGTCTTACTCACTTCGTGTAGACGCCAACCCCCTTTCAGGGGGCGATGCCAGCGGCCCGGCAAAGCCGGTTCCGCGGCATCCCTCGAACTGCAAGACAACACTGACGTAGATGACGATGAACAAACCTGCTGCGGCACTCGACGGCATCAAGGTCCTCGATCTGTCCCGCGTGCTCGCGGGCCCGTGGTGCACGCAGATCCTCGCGGACCTGGGCGCCGACGTCGTCAAGATCGAACGCCCCGGCGTCGGCGACGACACGCGCACCTGGGGCCCGCCCTTCATCAAGGACGCGGACGGCAACGATACCGACCAGGCCAGCTACTTCACGTCCTGCAACCGCAACAAGCGCTCGGTCACCATCGACATGGCCACGCCCGACGGGCAGGCGCTGCTCAGGCAGATGGCAGCGCAGGCCGACATCGTGGTGGAGAACTTCAAGACCGGCGGCCTGAAGCAATACGGCCTCGACCACGAGAGCCTGCGCGCGGCCAACCCGCGCCTCATCTACTGCAGCGTGACCGGCTTCGGCCACGACGGCCCGTACGCCGAGCGCGCGGGCTACGACCTGATGATCCAGGCCATGACCGGCATGATGAGCATCACCGGCCGCCCCGACGACGTGCCCGGCGGCGGTCCGCTGCGCGTGGGCGTGGCGCTGACCGACCTGTTCACCGGCGTCTACGCCAGCACGGCCATCCTCGCGGCGCTGCAGGTGCGCGACCGCACCGGCGAAGGCCAGCACATCGACATGGCACTGCTCGACGTGGGCATGGCCATCCTCGCGAACCAGGCCAGCGCCTTCCTCAACACCGGCAAGGCGCCCGGGCGCCAGGGCAACACGCACCCGAGCCTCGCGCCTTATCAAGACTTTCCGACGCAGGATGGTTCGATGCTGCTGGCCATCGGCAACAACGGGCAGTTCGCGCGCTTCTGCGAAGCGGCCGGCCACGCGGAATGGGCGAGCGACGCACGCTTCGCGACCAACACGCTGCGCGTGAAGCACCGCCTGGTGCTGATCCCCATGATGGAAGAACTCACGCGCACCCGCACCACGGCCGCGTGGGTCGCGCTGCTCGAGGACAAGGCCGTGCCCTGCGGCCCGATCAATGACATCGCGCAGGCCTTCGACGATGCGCAAGTCCAGGCGCGCGGCCTGAAGGTCACGCTGCCGCGCGACGCGGGCGACGGCATCGCCAGCATCTCCGGCGTGGCGAGCCCGCTGCGCCTGTCGGCCACGCCGCCGGTGCTGCGCCATGCGCCGCCGGCGCTGGGGCAGCACACGCAGGAAGTGCTGGCGGAAATGGGCATCGATGCGGCACGCTTCGATGCCCTGCGCTCAGCCGGCGTAGTCTGAAGAGGCGCACATGACGAGACCGGTGCGCCCGCCGTTCTCGGTGCTGCGCATCGACCACATCGTGCTGCGCGTGAAGGACATGGAACGCGCCGTCGCGTTCTATGTCGACGTGCTCGGATGCAACGTCGAGAAGCGCCGCGACGACCTGGGCCTGGTGCACCTGCGTGCCGGCGCCAGCCTCATCGATCTCGTCACACCCGACGGCCCGCTGGGCCGCCAGGGCGGTGCGTTGCCCGGCGCCGAGGGCCGCAACGTCGACCACCTCTGCTTGCGCATCGAGCCCTTCGACGAAGCGGACATCCGCGCGCTGATGGCGCGCCACGGCGTGGCCCTTCACGGCGATGTGCAGAACAACTTCGGCGCCGAGGGCTACGGCCCGTCGATCTACCTGAGCGACCCCGACGGCAACACCGTCGAGCTCAAGGGCCCGGCCGCCTAGCTGCAGCCCGGCCGCCAGGCTGCTCCTGAGCGCCCGCTCTTCGGTTTTCTCTTTCGGTTTGTACGCCACTGTGTCTGGCCGGCGCAGCGTACACACGCGCATGCAAATCTGCCGGTGGCCCGACACATCGTGGATACAGCCCGCCGATGTAATTCATGCATCGCCACCGACGACACATGCACCGAGGAGGCGATGGTGTTCAACCGACTCCTTCACCCTTCGTCTTTGAAAGACATTGCCATGAAAACCACCAAGCTCCTGATCGCCGCCGCCGCTCTTTCCGCTTTCGCCATCGGCGCCAGCGCAGAGGACTACCAGGGCGTCCTGCAATTCCAGTCGTCCGCCAGCCGCACCGCCGTGCAAGCCGCGGGTGTGGTCGCCGCGCACGGTGCCGACCCGTACGCCGACGGCGCCACCGCAGGCGTGCCCGCCGTCATGGCCGGCCTGAGCGACCGTGCCCAGGCTCGCGCCGGCGCCATCGCCGCGGCCCGCGCCGGCAACATCTACGCAGACGGTGCAGGCGCCGGCCCCGACGAGCGCTTCACCAGCACGCTGGACCGCGCCGCGGTGCGCGCCCAGGCCGTTGCCACGGCCCACGGCATCGACCGCCTGGCCCTCTGAGCCCGGCCCGCACAACGCCACTTCCACCACGATCCCCTCTCATCCAAAGAAGCACCATGACCGACAAGCAAGTTCTCTACACCGGCAAGACCCACACCACCGGCGGCCGCCAGGGCGCATCGCGCAGCAGCGACGGCAACCTCGACATCCAGCTGTCGCCCCCCGGCGGCAACGGCACGGGCACCAACCCCGAGCAACTGTTCGCGGCCGGCTGGTCGGCCTGCTTCATCGGTGCCATGGGCAAGGCCGCGGGCGGCCTGAAGGTCAAGCTGCCGGCCGACCTGGCGGTGGATGCCGAGGTCGACCTGGTGCTGCAGGAAGGCCAGTACGTGCTGCAGGCGCGCCTGGACGTGAGCCTGCCGGGCCTGGACCGCGAGACCGCGCGCGCCGTGGTCGACACCGCGCACCAGACCTGTCCTTACTCCAAGCTCACGCGCGGCAACATCCATGTCGAGCTGAATCTGGCCTGAGCCTTTTCGCCGATATGCGCGAGCCCGCCCCCTGTTTGCAGCGGGCGGGCTCGCGCATAGACTCCGCCTTCTCTGCAACCCAGGCCGGCTTCGCCGCCGGAAAGCGACGTATGAGCAGCAAGGTCTTCTTCGACGTGGGCATCTCGCTCGACGGGTACATGGCCGGCCCGAACGCCAGCCCCGGCAATCCGATGGGCGACGGCGGCCGCGCCATGCACGGCTGGATCTTCCAGACCGCCACCTTCCGCGAAATCCTCGGCATTCCCGGCGGAGGTGGCGAGCAGGGCACACCCGACGACGCGCGGGTCCAGCATGTGTTCGCACGCACCGGTGCCTACGTCATGGGCCGGCGCATGTTCGACGAAGGCGAGGTCGGCTGGCCCGAGAACCCGCCGTTCCGCGGGCCCGTGTACGTGCTCACGCATTCGCCGCGCGAACCCTGGGTGCGCCAGGGCGGCACCACCTTCCATTTCGTGACCGACGGCCTCGCGAGCGCGCTGGCGCAAGCCAAGGCCGCGGCCGGCGGCAAGGACGTGCGCATCTCCGGCGGCATCGACACCGTCCGCCAGGCCATCAGGGCAGGCTTGCTCGACGAATGCACGATCCACGTCGCGCCGAACCTGCTGGGCGCGGGAAAGCGGCTGCTCGACGGCCTCGCACCCGGCGAGATGAAGCTGGTGCCCGTGCGCGCCGACGGCTCGGCGCTGGTGACGCACCTGGACTACCGTTTCGCCCAGGCTTCGTGAGGCAGGGGAGCGTGGCGGGCGCTGCCTACCCCGCCCGTCCCATGGTCGCTACCCCGAACACCACGACCCCCAGCGCCAGGTTCACCGTCACCAGCTGGCGCACGGTGTTCAGCCGCGCGGCCGCCGCTGGCCATGCGCTTTCGTCCACCGCGCGCCGCAGCGCCCTGAACACCGACGCGCGGATGTAGACATAGATCGCGGCCATCACGATCGCGATGCTCATCATCGCCTCGATGCGCCAGTGCACGGCGCGGAAGCCGCCGGCCGCGAGGATCATCGTCACGCCGGTCACGAACAGCAGCGTGACGGCCGCATCCACGCCGACGAAGAAGCGCCGCAGCGTCGCGGCCATCATGCGCAGCCGCAGCGGCGGCTCCAGCGTGGCGACCGCCGATGGGCGCACCGCGAAGTGCATGGTGGCCATGCCGCCGACCCAGAAGGCGGCGCACAGCAGGTGGATGAAAAGTGCAATGACGTAGGACATGGGGCGCGATCAGACACCGAAATGCCGGACTGTGCAACGTCGTGACGTGCGGACAGGGCCGCGTCAGAATGCGGAGCTCGCCGTCGCGCATACCCAAAGAAAGCCAGGCTCCCATGACCCGCACCATCGCCCAGAAACGCGCCGACTTCCGCGCCCTTCACGAACGAGGCTGCTTCGTCATCCCGAACCCCTGGGACACGGGCAGCGCGCGCTACCTCGAAGGCCTGGGCTTCAAGGCACTGGCCACCACCAGCTCCGGTTTCGCGTGGTCGCAAGGCCATGCCGACGGCGCGATGTCGCGCGAATCGATCCTTGCTCATCTGCGTGAGCTGGTGGATGCCACCGACTTGCCCGTGAACGCCGACTTCGAGAACGGTTTTGCCGTCGACGCGCAAGGCGTGGCCGAGAGCGTGCGCCTGGCCATCGAGACCGGCGTGGCGGGCCTGTCGATCGAGGACTCCACCGGCAACGCGGCCGATCCGCTCTTTGCCATCGACGGGGCGGTCGATCGCATGCGCGCCGCGCGCCAGGCCATCGACGCCTCGGGCGCCGACGTGCTGCTGGTGGGCCGCGCCGAGAACTTCTTTGTCGGCCGGCCCGACCTCGACGACGCCGTCGCGCGGCTCAAGGCCTACGCGAACGCGGGCGCCGACTGCCTCTACGCGCCCGGCATCAAGACCCGCGAGCAGATCGCGGCGGTGGTCGCGGCCGTGGCGCCCAAGCCGGTCAACCTGCTGGTCGGCGGGGTCAGCGAACTGCGCATGGTGGACATCGCCGAACTGGGCGTGCGCCGCGTCAGCGTGGGCGGCGGCATGGCGCGCGCGGCCTGGGGCGGCTTCATGCGCGCCGCGCGCACGCTCGCGGACGAGGGCCGCTTCGACGGTTTCGCGGATGCTGCGGCGGGAAGCGAACTCAACGCTTTCTTCCGTCCGTTCGCCGGCTGAGGCCCGTGGACGCGCTGCTCGCCGAGATCCGCAGCTGCCGCGTCTGCGCCGAACACCTGCCGTTGGGGCCGCGTCCCGTTGTGCAGGCCAGTGCCGGCGCGCGGCTGCTGATCGTCGGGCAGGCGCCCAGCCTCACCGTTCACAAGACCGGCGTGCCGTGGGACGACAAGAGCGGTGAGCAACTGCGCCGCTGGCTCGGCGTCGACCGCGCCACTTTCTACGACGCGGCACGCATCGCGCTCATGCCGATGGGCTACTGCTATCCCGGCCGCGGTAACAGCGGCGACCTGCCGCCGCGCAAGGAATGCGCGCCGCTGTGGCAAGACAGGCTGCTCGCGCAGATGCCGCGCATCGAGCTGACATTGCTCATCGGCCAGTACGCGCAGCGCCACTTCCTGGGCAAGACCGCGCGCGCCAACGTGACCGAGACGGTCGAGGCCTTTGCCGACTACGCACCGCGCTTCATTCCGCTGCCGCATCCGTCGCCGCGCAACACGGGCTGGTTCAAGCACCACCCGTGGTTCGAGAGCGAGGTGCTGCCGGTGCTGCGCGAGCGCGTGCGGCACGCGTTGGGGCCCGTCTTGTCTTATGGCGCCGTGGCCGCCGAAGTGCCCGCCGCCTCGAAAGGCCGCGCGGCGTAGACCACACGCCCGCCTACCACCGTCATCAGCGACACCGTCTTGCCGATGCGCTCCAGCGGCACGGTGAAGAAGTCCTGGTCGAGCACAGCGAAGTCCGCGAGCTTGCCGACCTCCAGCGTGCCGCGCCTGCCCTCGTCGAAGCTGAACCACGCGCTGCCCGCCGTGTAGAGCCGCAGCGCCTGCTCGCGCGTGGGTGTCTCGTCGGGCCCGCGCATCATCTTGCCGCTCACCGTCTTGCCGTCGAGCATCCACTGCAGCGCGACGAAGGGGTTGTACGAGGCCACGCGATGCGCATCGGTGCCAGCGCCCACGTTCACGCCGGTGCGCAGGGCCGTGCCGATGGGCGGCATGCGCCTTGCCGCGTCGCCACGCACGGCGAGCACGCGGTCGCCCTGGAAGTACATCGCGTCCTGCATGGTCCAGCCGATGCCCAGCGCCTTCATGCGCGCGAGCGTCTCGGGCGAAGCATCGTCCAGGTGCGCGATGGACCAGCGCAGGCCATTGATCGGCACCTCGGCGTTCAGCTTTTCGTACAGCCCGAGCAGATGATCGACCGAGCCGTTCTCCTGCCAATGGATGGTGACCGCGAGCTTCTTCGTGGCCGCCCACCTGATGAGCTCGTAGAACTTCGCCTTCACCACTTCGTCGGGGAAGTTGTTGTTGTACATCGCGAGCGTCACGCGCTCGCCCAGGCCGTTGAACTTCAGCATGTCGTCGCCGAAGCCCATCGGCAGCATCTGCGTGAGGTCGCGAAACTCCTGCAGCTCGGCGCCGGGCTTCTGTGCGAACACGCTGTAGGCCACGCGCAGCGTCAGCGCCTTCTCGCGCCACAGCTCGAACAGCGCCGCGTACTGCGAGGGCGCAATGCTGAAGCCGCCCGGGTCCACCAGGCCGGTGATGCCGAGCCGGTTAAGCTCGGTGAAGAAGGCGCGCGTGCCCGCTACGTTGTCGTCGTAGGTCGGCTTGGGCAGCTTGTCGAACAGGGCCGAGATGCCGACGATGTCGCCGGTCATCCAGCCCGGCGCGCCGTCGGGCGAGGGCTTCATGCCCGCAGGCAGGGTGCCGGCGGGAACGCCGAGTGCCTCGAGCGCCTTGGGCGTCATCACCACCGCTTCGTAGAAGAGCTGCACGTACACCGGGTGGTCCGGCGCGGCCTCCTGCAGCTCGGCCATCGTCGGACGCCGGCGCTCGGCGAACTGCTGCTCGGTCCAGCCGCCTGCAACGATCAGCCAGCCGCCGGGGCGGGCATTGGCAGCGGCGGTGCGGATGCGCGCCATGGCTTCGGCGATGGTGCCTGCGCCGATCCAGTTGACTTCGGTCGAATAGCTCAACGCCGCGCGCACCGCGTGCATGTGCGAGTCGATGAGACCGGGAATGACGGTGCGTCCGCCCGCATCGACGGCGCGTGTCGCGGAGCCCGAGAGTGCGCGCATCTGCGCGGCATTGCCGACGGCCACGATGCGGCCGTCGCGCACGGCGAGTGCTTGCGCGGTGGTGCCGGCGGCATCGAGCGTGGCGATCTTCGCGTTGATGACGACGAGGTCGGCCGGCTGCGCCTGCGCGGCGCCGGGCATGAGAAAGCCGGCGACGAGGGCGGCCGCCGTGAAGAGCGTGCGGGTCATGTCAGTCGACCTTGATGCTCGCGGCCTTGACCACCTGCTGGGCCTTGCCGGTCTCGTCCACGAGGAACTTGTTGAACTGCGCCGAAGGCATGGTGAACGGCTCGGCGCCGAGCTTCTCCAGCCGTTCCTTCAGCTCGGGCGACACCATGATCTTCGCGACCTCCGCCTGCAGCCGGTCGACCACCGGCTGCGGCGTCTTCGCGGGCGCGAACAGGCCGACCCAGAACAGGTACTCCGAGCCCGGCACGCCGGCCTCCGAGGTGGTCGGCGCATCGGGCAGCGCCGACGAGCGCTTGCCCGTGCCCACGGCCAGCGCCTGCAGCCTGCCGGTCTTGATGAGCGGCAGGGCGGACACCATCGGCGCGAAGAACCAGTCGACGCGCCCGGCCATCACCTCGGTCATGGCCTCGGGCGTGCCACGGAACGGCACGTGCTGCGCGTCGATGCCGGCCGCGAGGCGGAACACCTCGGCGTTCATGTGCGTGGCCGAGCCGTTGCCCGCCGAGCCGTAGTTGAAGCCGCCGGGCTTGGCCTTGGCCTTCGCGACGAGGTCCTGCACGTTCGCGAAATGCGAGGGCGCGGTGACCAGCACGTTGGGCAGGCTGGCCATCGGCGTGATGCCGGTGAAGTCCTTGATCGTGTCGTACGACAGGCCTTTGTAGATCCACGGGTTCACGAGGTGGCCGGCCGAATGCACCAGCAGCGTGTAGCCATCGGCCGGCGACTTGGCCGCAATGGCCGCGCCCAGCGTGCCTCCGGCACCGGGCTTGTTGTCGACGATCACGCTGGTGCCCAGTGCGGGCCCGAGCTTCTCGGCCACGAGGCGCGCGACGATGTCGGTGCCGCTGCCTGCGGTGAAGGGCACGACCAGCTTGATCGGCTGCGTGCCCGGCCACGGGCCCTGTGCGTGGGCGCCGGTCAGCGCGCAGGCGGCCAAGGCTGCTGCCGCCGCCAGTGTCTGCCTGCGGCTCCATGGGGATGTCTTCTTCATGCGTCTTGTCTCCGTTGAATTGTTCGATGAGCGATGAATGACCGAAAGAGGGGAGGCCGCTACGCCGGTGGCGCGTTCGGCATCACCAGCGCGACCAGCACCGGCCGGTTGCTCCGGTTCTCCAGCTGGCGCTTTTCACCGGGCGCGAAGCGGCAGCTGTCGTAGGGCTCGAGCACGTCTTCCTGGTGTGCGCCGTCGATCTCGCCGACCACGTGCAGCTGGCCTTCGAGCACGAGATACAGCTTTTCCATCGGCGAGCCGTCGAGACCGGTGTGGCCGCCTGGAAGGATCTGGCTCACGCCCATCCACATCTGCGTGGACGGCCCGGCCTCTTTGCCTTGCAGCCGCAGGCAGCGCATGTCGAAATGGTTGGGCGCCTCGTAGTGCGGCGCTTCGTTGAAACGGGTCACGTGCATGGTCGGGTGCTCCAGGGTTCAGGGTCGCAGCACGACGCGGTCGGTGCTGCCCGAGAGCACCAGCCGGTAGGCGTCGATCGCTTCGTCGAGCGTGAAGCTGCGTGCGACGGGAAAGGGCTTCAGCGTGCCGCGCTCGAAGCCTTCGCGCATGGCGTCGAGCTGCGCGGTGCTGGCGATGCAGTCCATCGCCAGCGAGTCGATGCCCACATAGGTGTGCATGCCCCGGTAGAACGCGAAGATGTCGAAGGGCACCGCGCGCTCGTGCGTGGCGATGAAGATCTGCGTCGCACCCTTGGCCATCGCCTTGTTGGCGGCCTCGAAGTAGGCGCTGCCGACGGTGTTGTAGACGATGTGCGCACCGCGCCCGTCGGTGAGTTCGCGCACCTGAGCGCCCACGTCGGCGTGGTGGCGCGCATCGATCACGTCCACCGGTCCGCTGGCAAAGCCCTCGAAGGGACCGGCATGCCGCTGTACCGCGATCACGCGTGCGCCGGCCTGCGAGGCCAGCTGCACCGCAGCCTGCCCGACTTTGCCGTTGGCGCCGAGCACCAGCACTGTCTGGCCCGCCTGCGGCATGCCGCTGCGGCGAAAGCCTTCGTAAGCGGTGACGAAGGGCACGCCCACCGCGCCGGCTTCGTCCATCGAGATGCCTTGGGGCTTGGCGCGCAGCGCCTGCTCGGGCAGCACGAGGTAGCGCGCATGCGAGCCGTCGCGTGTGATGCCGATGTCACCACCGGAGCCGTAGACCTCGCGGCCGATCCATTCGGATGGTCCGCTCACGACTGTGCCTGCGAAGTCGCGCCCCGGAGTGCGGGGCCACACGGCCTGCGGCATGAGGCCCAGCGTTGCTTTTACGTCGCTCGGGTTCACTGCGGCGGCGGCGATGCGTACCACGGCATGGCCGGACGGCGGGGCGGGTTCTGCCTGTGGCGAGGCGTGTAGTCGCAGCGCGTCGAGGTTGGCGGCTTTCTCGTTCACGCGCAATGCGCGGGAGGTGTGGGTCGTGTGCATGGCCGCGACGTTCATTTTTGGCTTCCTGCTTGCTGTGTTTGGGATTGCTTGTGTTCGGGGCGCGTGCACAG
>NZ_AKIW01000037.1:5741-50684 GCF_000282635.1 Variovorax sp. CF313 | reverse complement strand
AACCTCTTGACGCTTCACAGCTAGCGGCCTCGGAGCGCTCGCAGTTAACGAAGGCGAGGTGGTTGAACCGGGAATCGCAGTGATTTGTCCGGTGATCGTCACTCCGACAATAGCGCTTCGCGAAGGGACAACCATGTCTGATGGTCCGGGGCACACAACAGGCCACCGGTCATCCGATTCGCTCGATACGGTTCCCCGTCAAAATGGGCGCTATACCCTCCGGCCTCCTGGTGCAGAAGCCAACCAGCTGCGTGATCCCACGGCATGAGCTTGTTGTAAAAGAGGAAATGACAATGACCAGATGCGGCGAGCACGTATTCATGCGCAGCACAGCGAAACCAATTGGTCGTACCGACTTTGGAGAGGTTCGAGTTCACACGCGACCGCAGTGGCTCTGGCAAGAAGTTCGTGCCGGCAATGCCCTCCATTTCCGAGAGTGGGACCGATCCGGCGACCTGCAGCGCTCTGAGGCTCCCCCCGGGGTCGACGAGTGTTGCCCCATTCCCAAGCACCGCATGGGCGGTAACTCCTCCTACTGGATCATGGATCACGCCGGCAATGACTTTGCCGTTTGACACGGCCGCAATCATCAGTCCGAAAAGTGGGACGCCGGCGGAAAAATTGCGCGTTCCATCCAGTGGATCGATGACGAAAGCTAGAGGGGCGGAGCCCAGCGCGCCAAACAATCCCGGCTCCTTCTCAACAGACTCCTCGCCTACGAATGCAGCGCCTCCGAACCGTTGACTTAGACAAGCGATGATCGCGTCTTCAGCGGCTTCGTCGGCTTCTGTCACCACGTCAAATGCGGAGGATTTGCGACGAGTGTCAACAGAGGATAGCCGTCTGAATCTTGGCATGATCTCGCTCTTACCAGTTTCGACAAGTACGTCGGCAATGAAGTCGATATCGCTTTTGGTGATTTCAGGCATGAGTCGGAGCTTAACTGCATGCGTGTTTCCCCATTCAGAGCCCTTTGGGTTTCCGGTGGGGTCGTCATGAAGACCTGGTTGACCTCTGCCAGCGTCTTTTCTGAACTCATCGCCCGAGGCGGACAAGAGCGCGCGGACGGGTGACCCGATGTAAGCAAGGTCGATAAATGCGAGTGGGCCCAGATCTACGGCCACTGAATGCAAATCTGCTGATGGGCTATTGGGTCGCGCCGGTTCAAATCCTGCCGCCCTATTCTTGCTGCAGCGCTATCGCGTGGTAAGGCGCTCCGCAATTTCGCGTGCGCCGAAGTCCCGCACCGCCGCAAGACTTTCGAGTTGTGCGGCCCGCGGCCGAGCCTTGCCCTGTTCCCAGTGATAGATCGTCTGCCCCGAAACGCCCACCAGCTGCCCATAGCTCGCCGCAGAAAGTCCAAGCCTTGCGCGATGTGCCGCTAACCTGGCTGCGCTGAATCGGCGCTTCGTGCCTGCTGTCGCTTCATTGTCCGAAGCAGGCGCTGCTGCGGTGCGTGCTGCTACCTTCGCAAGACGACGCAGCTCCTTCTCGAGCGCATTCAATTGGCGACGCAGTTCGGCAATCGATGAGCGATACGCGACAGATGCTTTCTTGAGCGTTTCGATCTCGGTTCGCACTTCTTTGCGAGCAACGCGGGAGATCTCGGCTTTGAGTATCGAGGCGATATTTGGCATAGGCACATTGTGCCGTTTCATTGCAGCGCCGCCGCTCTGCCAGGTACGATGACACGCATTGGCCAAGACCGGTCCTTCGTCCCGCCCGGTAAAATCCGGCTACAGGCTGACCTTCAAGTATTGCTGCAAACGTTTCATCGCCCCCAGCAGAACCCAAAGGAAAGGCTCCACGTTTGACACATGAGATGCCATGAAGCTTGTTTTCATCTATGGCCCCCCGCCTCTGGCAAGCTGACGATTGCGAAAGAGCTTAGCCGAATCACCGGTTTGCCAGTTTTCCACAATCACCTGATTGTCGATGCCGTAGCCTCGGTGTTTCCTTTCGGCACGGATCAATTCGTCAGGCTGCGGGAGCAAATGTGGCTTGACGTGATGCGTGAGGCAGCCGCGGCCCAACGCTCCTTGAGCTTCACTTTTGCACCAGAACCTACGGTCGCCGCGGGTTTTCACAATCGGGTCACAGATGTTGTAAAGGCCGTCGGCGGCAGCACCATATTTGTTCAGCTGCGTACTCCTTTCGCGGAGCTGGAAAAGCGCATCATGGCGACAAGCCGGGCAGAGTTCGGGAAGCTCCAATCTCTAACCCTCCTGCGAGAGTTACGGGCCGACCTTGAAGCCGCCGAGCGCGCAATGCCGCCAGGGCAAGTGGTAATCGATACCTCTGTTCTTTAGCCACCGGCTGCCGCACGCGAAATCGTTGGGGCGCTCGCCTTGCCTCCCCGTCTCAAGCCATCGTGCGAGCATCGTGCTCATCGGAATTGATTCCTTCTTCGGCTCGAAGCAATTCCGACAGAAACGTCTACACAATCAACGAATGCGCCGATGTGAGAACTACCGATACAAGGCAAGGCTCACCGCGTGCTTACGGCGTTCGGTCGAACTTGTTGGCAATATCCAACAACAGGCATTCGACCGACCACCGTTTCTGGGCACTGCGGCAAGGTCAGCAGCCCTCCCAGAGTTGCCTTTCAGTACGCAAAATTGCTAGTGTCCGGATGACCCCATCGCGGCGAAAGTTCGAGGTATCCGCCCGACGAAGTCATCCTTGGTCTCGTGAGGCTGAGATGGGAGCGCGCCGCTCTTGGTGGACTGCTCCCTGCAATCCTCCTCCACTGCATGCACACGCTCGTGTCCGAACCGCCGAAGCAGGTCGAGCGCCACATCCACGATCATGTCCTCCTGGCCGCCTACCATCTTGCGCGCGCCCAGTTCGACCAGGATGTCGACGGTCTTGAGGCCGTACTTCTTCGCGGCCGCTTCGGCATGGCGCAGGAAGCTTGAATACACGCCCGCATAGCCCAACGCCAGCGTCTCGCGGTCCACACGCACCGGGCGGTCCTGCAGCGGGCGCACCAGGTCGTCGGCCGCGTCCATCAGCTTGTAGAGATCGGTGCCGTGGCGCCAGCCCTGGCGCTCGGCCGCCGCGATGAACACCTCGAGCGGCGCGTTGCCGGCACCGGCGCCCATGCCGGCCAGGCTGGCGTCGATGCGGTCGCAGCCTTCTTCCACTGCAACGATGGAGTTTGCCACGCCAAGGCTCAGGTTGTGGTGTGCATGGATGCCGGTCTGCGTATCGGGTCTCAGCACCTCCTTGAACGCGCGGAACCGGTCCCGCACGTCGTCCATGCCCAGCGCGCCGCCGGAGTCGACCACGTAAACGCAGCTAGCGCCGTAGCTTTCCATCACGAGCGCCTGTTCGGCCAGCTTCCTCGGCGTGGTCATGTGGCTCATCATCAGGAAGCCGACCGGGTCCATGCCGAGCTCGCGGGCGTATTCCAGATGCTGGCGCGACACGTCGGCCTCGGTGCAGTGAGTTGCGACGCGCACGATGCGCGCGCCCGCATCGTAGGCATTGCGTAGGTCGTGCGTGGTGCCGATGCCGGGCAACAGCAGGGTGGCGACCTTGGCGGTCTTCACCGTTTCGGCCACGGCTGCGATCCATTCGACATCCGTATGCGCACCGAAGCCGTAGTTGAAACTGGAGCCTTCCAGCCCGTCGCCGTGCGCGACTTCGATGCTGTCGACGCCAGCGGCGTCCAGTGCCGCGGAGATGGCCTTGACGTTGGCGATGCTGTACTGGTGGCGCACGGCGTGGCTGCCGTCGCGCAGGGTGACGTCGCTGATGTAGAGCTTCTTTCCGGCGGTCATGCGAACTCCTTCAGGCCGCGGGCAATGCCGCTGGCGATGCGTCGTTGTGCCATCAGGTCCGCACACGCGAGCGCGGCCGAGGTCATGATGTCGAGGTTTCCGGCGTAGGCCGGCAGGTAGTGCGCGGCGCCTTCGACCTCGAGGTACACCGAGGTCTTGAGCCCGTGGCGCAACCCGAGCCTGGGCACGTTGAGCGGCCGGTCGGCTGGGATCATGTCGAACTGCACGCGCTGCTTCAGGCGGTAGCCAGGCACGTAGGCCTGCACACTCGCCACCATCTGCGCGATGCTGGCTTCCACCGCCGCCTGGTCGGCCGCTTCGGACAGCACGAACACCGTGTCGCGCATGATCAGCGGCGGCTCCGCCGGGTTCAGCACGATGATCGCCTTGCCGCGCTCCGCGCCGCCGAGCTTCTCGATCGCGGCCCGGGTGGTTTCGGTGAACTCGTCGATGTTGGCGCGCGTGCCGGGGCCGGCGCTCTTGCTCGATATCGATGCCACGATCTCGGCATAGTGCACCCTGGCCACGCGCGATACGGCGGCCACCATCGGAATGGTCGCCTGCCCGCCGCAGGTCACCATGTTCATGTTGCTGGCGTTCTCGGCGTCGAGGTTGATCGCGGGGATCACGTAGGGGCCGATGGCAGCAGGTGTCAGGTCGATGACCTGCACGCCATGGGCCTGCAGCACCTCGTTGTGATGCGCGTGGGCACCGGCCGAAGTGGCGTCGAACACGATGTCGATGTCGCGGAACACGCCGAGCCGAACCAGCCCTTCGATGCCCTCCGCCGTGGTGGCAATGCCTAGGCGCTCGGCGCGGGCCAGGCCATCGGACTTCGGGTCGACCCCGACCATCGCACCCATCTCGAGGTGCTTGCTGTTGCGCATGACCTTGATCATCAGGTCGGTGCCGATGTTGCCCGGCCCGATGATGGCGACCTTCAGTTTGTTCATCACGTGGCTTCTTTCAGTTGGCGAGCAGCTTGGCCGTCGCGTCGGCGACCTGTACATTGGGTGATTCGGAGGCGGCTTCCGCCTGGATGTCGGACACGAGGCGCCCCCCGCGTCCCCAGTGGCCCGATGGGTACTCGTGCAGAAGAACCCGTACCGCGTCGATCGGCATCTCGAGGCTCTCCGCCATGGCCCGCGAAACGCTCTCTATCAGCCGGCGCTTCTTCTCGGGGCTGCGCCCCTCGATGATCTTGATCAAGGCAATGGGCACGGTTCACTCCCCGACGTGGAAGCCGGCGCTTCCGAGGCGCTCCATCTCGATCGAGATGTACTGGCCCGGCTTCACCCATTCGGCGGGCGTGGCGCCGCCCGCCATCACCACCCAGCCGGCCTGCAGCGGCTCGCCGGCTGCCGCCGAGAGGCGTGCCGCGGCGACCAGCGAGCGCAGCGGGTGGCCCAGGATGGCGGCGGTGGAACCGACCTGCACCACGCGCCCGTCGACGCTCATCGTCAGGCCCAGGTTGCTGAAATCCTGGTGCGGGTCGCTCCAGGCGCCGATCACGTAGCCGCTCGACGAGGCGTTGTCCGCAATCACGTCGGGCGGGCTGAACTTGAAGTCCTGGTAGCGCGAGTCGATGATCTCGAGCGCCGGCGCCACGGCTTCGACCGCGGCGAGCGCCTCGGCCGCGGTGACCTCGCCGGCCAGCGGCTTCTTCAGCACGAAGGCCAGCTCCGGTTCGACACGCGGATGCACGAAGCGCGCGAACTTCACCGGCGTGCCCTCCTCCACCTGCATGCCACTCGACAGGCGCCCCCAGATCACGTCGTTGATGCCCATCTGGACCATCTTGGCGCGGCTCGTGAAACCCATCTTCACGCCGACGCGGCGCTCGCCCCGTGCCACGCGAAGCTCCATGGATGCCGACTGGATCGCATAAGCTTCGGCCAGCGAGAGCTCGCCCTTCGGATCGATCTGCGGCACGGCCCTGCCATGGCGGGCCGCGTCGTCCAGCAGATGCGCGAATTCGTGTACCTGGCTCATTGGGATTCCTTCGCGGTGGCAGCGACTTCGAACACGGCCTTGAGGCTTCCGAGGCCGTTGATGCGGGTTTCGAACACGTCACCGGGTACGGCCGCCACCATCGGGCCGAGCGCGCCCGACAGCACTAGGTCGCCGGCGCGCAGCGGCTGGCCGAGCGCGGCCATGGTGCGGGCCAGCCAGGCCACCGCATTGATCGGATGGCCCAGGCATGCCGCACCTGCACCCACCGACACCGGCTCGCCGCGCCGGGTCATGACCATGCCGCACAGCCGGAGATCGATCTCTCTCAGAAGCCGCGGAGATCCGCCCAGGACGAAGGCGCCGGAGGATGCGTTGTCGGCGACCGTGTCGACGAACCGAATGTCCCAGCCCGCGATGCGGCTGCCCACGATCTCGATGGCCGGAAGGACATGGTCCACGGCCTTGATCACGTCGGCGTGCCCGGGGTTGGCCATGTCGAGGTCCCGGCCGAGCACGAAAGCAATTTCCGCCTCGACCTTCGGCTGATGAAGCCGCTGCATGGGAATCGGCTCTGCGTCGCCGAAGCTCATGTCATCGAACAGCACGCCGAAATCGGGCTGGTCGACGCCAAGCTGCGCCTGGACGGCGCGTGCCGTGAGGCCGATCTTGCAGCCGACCACGCGGCGGCCTTCAACCAGTTTGCGCTCGGTGTTCATCCGCTGGATGGCGTAGGCGTCGGCCGCATCGAGGCCGGCATAGGTGGCTCTCAAGGGTGGAATGAAGTGCCCGGTCTGGGCGGCGCGCCAGAGCGCGTCGGCCGCTTCGGCCAGCACCGCGGATTGGGAAGGCATGGGTTCTCCGTTGCCCGCACGCGGCGGGCCGTTAGATATCTGGTGAAAAAACTGCGCGGGCAGGCTCGGCAGCCCCGCACGCTGCTCAGAGGGCGCGATCCTTCAGGCCGACCTTGCTGTAGATCTCGTTCACGTGCTTCTTCACGCTCTCGGGTGTCGTGTCATCGACCGGCATGTGGGCCCAGCCCACCTTCGCGCGGGCATGCTGGCCGATCTCCTCGTCCTGGTCGCCCGTCGCACCGCTGATGCCGTAGGCGCCGACCATCTCGTTGCCCTTGAACACGGGCGCGCAGCCGCCCGAGGCGACCACCTGGCCGTTGGTGAAGACCGAGGCGTTGACCAGCATCTGCGGGTTGCGCTCCTTGAACCACTGCTGAATGACCAGGCCGTCGCTGAAACGCGGGCTCATCGAGCGGAAGGCGGCCACGGTGAACGCCTTGGCGCGGGCCGTGTCGGGGGTGATGAAGCCCGCGTCGTCCATGCGCTCGAGCGCGATCAGGTGGCCCTCGGGCCCGACGATGGCGACGGAGATGGGCACTCCCATTTCCGCGGCTTTCTCGGTCACCGCGGCGATGAAGTCGCGGCACTCGCTGGCATGCAGTTTGGACATGTGGCTATTCCTTTGAAAAATTCTGTTTTCACTCGGGCTTGATGCCCGTCTGCTGGATGAACTTCGACCATCGCGCGCCCTCGGCCTGCAGAAAGCGGGACAGTTCCCCGTCGCTGGTCTTCAGGACGTCGATGGCCTGGGCCTTGTAAATCGCCTGGATCTCGCTCGAATCGAGCGCCGCATGGGCCGCGGTGCGCAGCGCGGCGATCACGTCGGCGGGCGTGCGTGCCGGTGCCATCAAGCCCATCCACACCGAGGTGTCGAAGCCCTTCAAGCCCAGCTCGTCGAGCGTGTGCAGTTCCGGCGCAATCGAGGTCCGGCGCGGGCTGGTGACGGCCAGCGCCACCAGCTTGTTCGCGCGCACGTGCGGCAGCACCGTGGAGGCTGGCGCGAACATGAGCTGCACCTGGCCGCCGAGCAGGTCGGTCACCGCGGGCGTGCTTCCCTTGTAGGGCACATGAACCATCGTGATGCCGGCCATGCGTGCGAACAGTTCGCCCGACAGGTGCGGCGAAGTGCCGACGCCCGACGAGGCAAAGGACAACGCGCCGGGCCTGGCCTTGGCGAGCGCGATGAGTTCGGCCACGCTCGACACCTTGAGCGAGGGATGCACCACCAGCACATTGGGCACGTTCCCGATCAGCGTGATGGGCTTGAAGTCCTTCAGCGGATCCACCGCATTGGCGACGGGGAACGCGGCGTTGATGACGTTGGCGATCGTGATCGCGAACACGGTGTAGCCATCGGGCGGCGCCGTGGCCACGGCCTTGGCGGCGATGTTGCTGCCGGCGCCAGGCCGGTTGTCCACGATGAAGGGCTGGCCCATGCGCTTGCCCATCTGATCCGCGACGGCGCGCACCGCCACGTCGGTTGCCGTGCCGGGCGGAAAGCCCACCAGCACCTTGATGGGTGCGCTCGGGTAGGCAGGCTGCGCAACGCTCCATGAGGGCAAGGCGGCGTCAGCGAGCGCCGGCACGGAGGCAAGGAGGAGTTCACGGCGTTTCATGTCTCGGTTCTTTCTGTGTTGGAGTGATTAGAAGACGCGCGTGGCTATGATTCAATCGAGACTTTCCAATCGAATGATTGGCTCCGCTCATGAATGTGACTCTCCGCCAGCTCCGGGCTTTCGTGCTGGTCGCGCGGCTCGGCAACTTCACCCGTGCCGCCCAGGCCATGCACCTCACGCAGTCGGCCCTGAGCCTGCTGGTGCGCGAACTTGAAAGCGCGATCGAGACCCGCCTGTTCGACCGCACCACGCGTACCGTGGCTCTGACCGCGGCGGGCAGCGACTTCTTCCCGCGCGCGGAACGCATCCTGGCCGAGCTCGAATCGGCCATTGCGGGCGTCGACAAACTCGTGGCGCGGGAACGCGGGCGCGTCGTGGTGGCGGCGCCGCTGGTGCTGTCCAGCACCTACCTTCCGCCGATCCTGGCCGCCTTCGGCGCGCAATACCCCGGCATCGAGGTCGTGCTCCAGGACACGCTGCCCAACCAGGTGCTGCCGCTGGTGCGCAGCGGTGCGGCCGACGTCGGCATTGGCACTTTCGCATCGGATGAAGCCGACATCCAGCGCACCCTGCTCTTCTCCGAAGCCATGGCAGCCGCGTTCCCGGCCGCGCATGCGTTCAGCCGATTGAAGAAACTGAGCTGGGCGGACCTTGCGCAGGAGCCGGTGCTTGCATTGAGCCGCGGCAGCGTGTTCCGCGACCTCACCGAAGCGGGCTTCGCAGCCGCCGGGTTGATGCTGAAGCCCGCACGGGAGGCCAACTATGCGGGCTCGCTCATCGGCATGGTGGACGCCGGGCTGGGCGTCGCGGTTCTTCCCGGCTATGCCGTGAAGCTGGCCGACCCCGCGCGGATCGGCTGGCGCCGCTTGGAGAACCCTTCGATCGATCGCGAGGTTTCGCTCGTGCGGCGCGCTGGCGTTTCGCTCTCCCACGCGGCGCAAGGCTTCGTCGACTTCATCGTTGCGGCGCCCGGAGCACAGCAACTCGCGCCGGCCAGGCCGCGCCGGCGCAAGCTGACCTAGAACGCGTGGCGGATACCCAGGTCGTATCCGGTCGATGTTCGCGGTGCAAACACACCCGTGGCGATGAACGCCGGACCGCCCACCGTCAATGCCGCGCCATTCTTGTTGCTGATGCGCGCGACCGTGGCATACAGCGCGGTGCGCTTGGACAGGTTGTGCACGTAGCTGAGGCTGAGCTTGCCGGCTTTGGGGTCAGGCACCGGCACCAAGGCCGTGGGCGCCGCATCCGTGTCGTAGCTGACGCGTGAATAGGCGGCGCGAATGAGGCCTGGGCCCACGGGGGCGGTCGCGCCGATCAGGTAGCCCTTGAGGTTGGTATCGGGCAAAGGCAATAACGGCGCGGCGGCGTAGTCGCGCGTCTTGCTCACGCGGGACAGTTCGCCGAACAACTTGACGACGCCGAAGTCGTACGAAGCGCCCAGGTTGACCGTCTTCACGTTGTCGGTCGTGCCCGCGAAATAGTCGTCGCCCGCCGTGCTGCTGCCATAGGCGAGCGCGATGTCCAAGGGGCCGTTGAGATAGCCGACGCGGCCTCCCACGTAGCGGCCGGCGCGGCTGCTTGCGACCGCGCCAGCGTTCACCTGGCCGGTGAGCGGATTCACGCCCGGCGGCGTGGCGGTTCCCGGGTCGTAGCTGTTGTTCTCATGCAGCGCGTACATGAACTGGCCATAGAACCCGCCCAGATTGGGAGGCAGGAAGTAGCCGATCGAGTTGCTGGCGCGCAGGTAGTTGGCATTGCCGCCAAAACCGCCGGCACCGCCCGTGGGATTGAAAAGGCTGGCCGCGGAGATCAGGTTCGCCCCGACGCCCACTGCGGCAAAGGGATCGAACACGGTGTCGTTCCAGAAGGTGGGCGTGAAGTCGCGCCCGAGGCGGATCTCGCCGAAGCCACCCATGAGGCTCACCGTGGCACGCCGGCTGAAGTTCGCAAGCCCGGTTGCGCCGTCGTCGTTGGTGATGGGGCTTTCGAGCCAGAAGCCCGCTGCGAGCCCGCCGCCAAGGTCCTCGGTGCCCCGGAAGCCCAGGCGGCTGTTGTTGTAGGCCGAGTTCGCGAGCGCGGTCCGGCTCACGGTGCGGGAGCCCTGGTTGACGTAGAACGGCGATGCCGGTGTCGCGGAATTCCGGTCCTCCGACTTGGTCGCGTAGTGGCTGATCGACGCGTCGACGACGCCGAAGATGGTCACGGACGACTGGGCGCATGCGGCGCCGGCCGAGCCAAGGGCGAGCAGGCCGAGCAAGGCGCTTTTCAATTCGCCGCGATGGCGTACATGGGGGTTGGGGTTCACGTTGTCTCCAGTTTTTTGGTGCGATCCAGGCGAGGTAACCGGAAGGTGGATCAGTCCGATCCGGCGCTGAAATGCATCGTGTCTCTGTTATGCTATCGTTAGCATAAATTCTAGAGAGCATTCAGCCTGAGAGTCAACGCCTATATGATTGATTTCTTGGTCTTTAAGTGCTATCGTTAGTGCAATTCGCGCACTGCTCGCGCATATAGTTCGCACATGGTCACGATCAAAGACATTGCCCGGCGCCTCGAGGTCTCCGCTTCCACCGTGGGCCGGGCCCTCTCCGACGACCCGCGCATCAGCACCGCCATGAAGCAAAAGGTGGCCGAAGTCGCGAACGAGCTCGGCTATGTGGCCAACCGCGCGGCGCGAATGATGCGCGGAGCCTCCAGCAACCTCGTGGGCCTGGTCGTTCCGGACATCCGCAACAGCTTCTACTCGACCATCGCGCATGCGCTGTCCAAATGCCTGGAGAGCGCGGACCTGCAACTCACGCTGTCCGAGACGGACGACGACCGCCTGGTCGAGCTGCGCCATATCCGCGAGCTCACCAGCGTCAACGTGGCCGGCATCATCATCGTGCCGACCGCTCGGCCGCATCCGGAGTCGGTGCGGCTGCTCAAGATGACGCCGCGCATCCAGCTGCTGCGCCGGCATGCGGCGCTGGGCGAGCACTGGTTCGGCATCGATGACGCGCAGGCACTGCTCCAGGCCACCCGCCACTTGGTCGAACTCGGCCATCAGCGCATTGCCTACATCGGCGGCACCACCGACCTGCCCACCGGCGCCGCGCGGTTGCAAGGCTTTCACAACGCCCTCGCCGGCAGCAAGGCGGCCACGCATGCGCGCGAGGAACTCGGCGCACCCGCGTCCACGGACTTCGGCCGCGATGCGATCCGCCGCCTGCTCGCGCTGCGCACCCCGCCCACGGCGGTGGTCCTGGGTTCGGTCCAGAACACCCAGGGCGTGCTGGAGGAGCTGCTGGCCAGCGGCGTGCGCGTGCCCGAGCAGCTGTCCGTCGTCGGCTTCGGCGACGAACTGGGCTTCCGCTGGTGGGGCCCCGGACTCACGACCGTGAGCCTGCCGGTCTCCGAGCTGGCCACTGCCTGCGGACTCTGGTTCATCCACCAGCTGAAGCAAAAACCTGAAAGCGCGACCCCCTACAGCGCCGTCTCGCCGCCCACGCTCGTGGTGCGGGGCAGCACCCGCGCGCTGGAAACGGCCAGCGCCAAGCGCGGCCAGGCCCGTCTGCTCGGCGACTAGGCACTTCACCCTCACCTCACAATGAACCACACCGTCCTGCTCACCGACTACGCCTGGCCCGACGACAGCATCGAGCGAAACACCATCGAAGCCGCCGGCATGCGCCTTGTGAGCGGCCCGGCCACGCCATTGGCCGCGGACGGCATCGAGGCGCTGGCGCGCGAGCACCAGCCGTCGGCCATCCTGACCTGCTGGGCACCCGTGTCGGCGGCCGCCATCGCCGCCGCACCCGGACTCCAGATCGTCGCCCGCCTTGGCGTGGGGCTCGACAACATCGCGGTCGATGCCGCAAGCGCACGGGGCATCTGGGTCACCAACGTGCCGGACTATTGCGTGGAAGAGGTGTCCGACCACGCGGTCGGCTTCGCACTCGCATGGACGCGCGGCCTGGTCCGCTTCGACCGCGAAGTGCGCGCCGGCCGCTGGGATCCCGCCACGGCCAGACTGCGCCGCCTTGCCGAGCTCACCTGCGGCATCGTCGGTTTCGGGCGCATCGGCCGCGCGACGGCGCGCAAGCTTGGCGCCTTCGGCTGCCAGGTGCTGGCCCACGATCCGCACTTTTCCGGCGAGGCCGAAGGTGTCCGGAGCATGGCGCTCGACGCTCTCTTCTCTGAAAGCGACATCGTGATCGTGCATGCGCCGCTGACAGCAACAACGCGGCACCTGGTCAACCGCGAGCGGCTCGCGCGGATGCCGCACGGCGGCCTTCTCATCAACGTGAGCCGCGGCGGCGTCGTCGATACGGATGCCGTGATCGAGGCCCTCGGCAGCGGCCGGTTGTCCGGTGCCGCGCTCGACGTTCTCGAGTCGGAACCCGAGGTTCCCGCTGAGCTCAGGAACCATCCCGGCGCGATGCTCACGCCCCATGTGGCGTTCTCGTCGGATGCGTCGCTGGTCGAGCTGCGCCGACGCGCGGCCGAGGAAGTGGTGCGGGTGCTGCAGGGCGTTGCACCACAGCAGCCACGCAACGCCGGACCGCAACGATAGGCTTGCGGCCCGGCGCAGGCCGGGTTCAGCGAACCGCTGCCTTGCCCCAGTCGCGTGCGATGGACGAGAGCTGGCCGGCGGGACGCAGCACCAGCGGAATGGCGAATGCGCGTACTGCATCGCGTTGGGCCTCTTCATTCACGTACTCGACCGGCGACTTGCCGTCGATGCGGGCCAGCAGCAGCGCGGGCAGCAATCGGGCGGCGCGTTCTTCCAGCTCCGCCCGCGGCTCCCAGTTCGCCTGCGCGAAGTAGGCATCGGCCAGCGCCGCGAAAGCCGCGAGCAGGGTTTCGCGCCGGTCCGGACGTGCGAGGCACTTCAGCAGGAGATGGTTCAGGCAAAAAGCCAGGTCGAAGGCCGGATCTCCATACCACGCGCACTCCGCGTCGAGCAGCACGGGCCCGCGGGGCCCGATCAGGATGTTCTTCGGACTCACGTCGCCGTGCACCAGTGCGATCTGCAGCCCGGCTGTGCGCTCCACCAGGTCCATCAACGCAGCGCCCAACACCGGATGGCGCTGCGCCGTGGCGGCGAAGTAGGGTTCGAGACGCAGCGCCCGGAAGTTGTCCGTGGTGTCGAATGCGGCGGCGAGTTCGGCCCTTCCCACGCTGGCCGCGTGCAACTCGCCGAGGACGCGACCGACCGCTTGCGCCGTGTGCGCCGAGACCTCGCCGGCCATCAGCCGCTCTTTCCACACCGGATGCTCCTCGGGCGCGAGGAAGGACATGGCGAAGAGCCCTGCCTCGGGATCATGGGCGAGCGGGCGCGGCGCATGGTCGGGCGCGTGGCATGCCGCGAACTGCAGCCATGCCCACTCATAGGCGTTGCGCGACACCGGAGCTTGCCAATCCGCGGACACCTTGAGCCTGGCCAGCGCACGCTTGATGCACATCGACCGGCCCGGGAGATCGACGCGCCAGATATCGGAGGACACGCCCCCCGCGAGCGGATGCCAATGTGCCGGCTCCTGCGCACTGGCCAATCCCTGCGACACCAGGAAAGCGCCGAGCATGGATTCCGTGCCGTTCACGCCGCGTCCACGGCCTGGGGCAGCACGACGTAGTTGCTGAAGCCGCCGTCGCGGTCCTTCAGGCCGGAGATCGCCTCGTTCACGCGCGAAAGCGGGAAGGCGCGATGTTCCAGGTACGACAGGTCGAGCGTGCCGGTGCGAACCATCTCCGCCATCTCCTGGCCCTGCGCCGTCGTGAACCAGTTCGATCCGATCAGCTGGATCTGCTCGTCCATCAGCCACTTCACGTCGATCGGCAGGTCTTCCGCCACGCCGCCCACGTTGACCACCTTGCCGCCGCGGCGCACGCCCCTCATCGAGTCGAGCATGGTGGCCGCGGGCGCCTTCGCGCCCAGTGCGCTGATGGCGAAGTCGGCGCCCTCCCCGGCCGTGAGCGACTTGGCCCATTCGCCGGTGGAGCCCTCGCCAAGCCGCATCACCTGGATGCGGTCGGGCGCCAGCGCCTTGATCCTGGCGAGCAGCCGTTCGTCGCGCCCGGTACCCAGGATCTGCGACAGGCCCATGGCTAGGCCGAGCATCGTGGCCGCGACACCCAGCGTGCCCGTGATGCCGTCGATGAGCGCGACCTGGCCGGGGCCGGCGCCGGCATTCTTCAGGGCGCCATAGGACGTGCCCAGATAGCCGAAACGCCCCGCCTGCTCGAAGCTCAGGTTGTCCGGCAGGTTGACGATCGCGTACTCCGGCGCCGTCATGTATTGGCTGAAGCCGCCGTACGGATACAGGTCGAAGATGCGCTGGCCATCGCGGCTCGTGCTGAAGTAGCCGTTGAGCGTGAAGTAGCGGCAATGGCTGCGCTGGCCCGCGCGGCACGCCCTGCAGGAGCCGCAGGAACGCAGCGGGCTCACATAGACGCGGTCGCCCGGCTTGGCATTGATCACGGCCTCGCCGACCTCCTCGACGACGCCCACGGCATCCAGCCCGAAGATGGCCGGAAAACGCGGCAAGGGCTGGTGCGGAAACCAGGTCGGCCAGTTGTTGATGACGTTGGCCATGTTGGGCACGATGCCGCATGCCATCACCTTCACCAGCAGGTCGCTGGGGCGTGGCTTGGGAACCGGGATCGTGTCGAGCGACATCGGCGTGCCGAGCGCGTGCAGCCGGGCTGCGGTCATTGTTCTGCTCATGAAAACCTCTTCTTGAAAAACTTAAGGGGCGACGAATGCCCCACCCGACGGACGAAACTTCGGCGGCCACACGGTGACCCACTTGCCGTTCTGGGCCTGCTTGATCTTGGTGTCGGCGGCGCCGCTGTTGAACTTGCCGTCGAAGCGGCGCGTCCCCAGCACGGTGTCGACCGGATTGGCGCGCAGCCATGCGGCCATGGCCTTGTCGTCGAGGCGGCCGACGCCCTTAGCCGCGGCTTCCAGGATCTGCCAGGCCGCGAATTCCGCCGCGGCCTGGTAGTCGACGTGCGGCCACGAGAGGCCCGCGGCCTTCACGCGCTCGTTGTAGGCGGCAACGAACTCGGCCGCGCCGGCGTTCTGCGTGAAGGGCGCATGGTCTTCGAACCACGTGAGCGTGGTCAGGCCGCTTGCCTGCGGGTTCGACACGGTCGGCCCCGGCGCGGGAAACAGATGGAACTGGCGCGCGGGCTGGTAGTCGATGCGCTTCATGGCATCGAGCAGCTGCGCCGCCTCCAGGCCGACCGCGCCGGACCACAGCAGGTCCGGCGCGGCATCCTTGATGCGCGCGGCAATGCCGCCGAAGTCGCGCGTACCAAATTCGTACTCGAGCGACAGCACGGTCTTCAGGCCCCGCTTGGCCGCGATCTCCTGCCCGCCCTTGGCCAGGTCGAGCGCCGAGGGAAACTTGCTGGTGACGAAGGCGATGGTCTTCGGCGGCGTGGCGGTGCTCGCGTAGGCATCGAGCAGCACCTCGGTATCGGCCAGACGCGGCTCCGGCCCCAGCGGGAGTGCCGGAAACTGCATCTCGTAGGGCGCCAGGCTCGGGTCGCCGAGGCTGCTCTGGATGAACAGCTTGTTGAAGCGCTGCGCCACGCCCATCGCCGCGATGATCGAGCTGGTGCCATACGGTCCCATCAGCAGGTCGAGCTTTTCCCGCGTGATGAGGCGTTCGTACAAGGTGCGCGCGTTGCCCGGCTGCGACTGGTCGTCCAGCAGCGTGAGCTCCACCTTGCGGCCCAGCAGTCCACCGCGCTTGTTCAGCGCATCGACGAAGACCTCGGCCGCAACCTTGTGGATGGCGCCCACCGGCGCCAGGGGTCCGGTGAGCGGCAGCGTGCCGCCCACCCGAATCGGCTCTGCGCCGCCTCCACCCTGCGCGCGCGCAGGCAGCCCGTAGGCCAGCATCAGCGTGCCGGCCGCGGCAAGAAGGGTTCGGCGCTGTCGTTGAAATCTGGTGATGCTCATCGTTGTCTCCTGGAATTTCAGATGACCGGCTGGACGGCGCCGGCCGGGCGTGCGGCGGCTGTTGTCAGCGGTATCCGTCCTCGAGCTCGATGGCCAGAGCACCCATGATGCGAACGCCGGAGTTGTACCAACCGATCGTGAGCACCAGTTCGACCAGCTCGCGCTCCGACAGGAAGGCGGCGGCCTTGCGCCACGTGGGTTCGCTCACGTCGACCTTCAGCGTCGACTCGCGCGCCAGCGCCATAACGGCGCGCTCCTCGTCGTCGAAGAGCGCAGAGCCTTCGAAGTCGGGCACGGCCTTGAGCTGCTCCGCGCTGACGCCCGCCTTGAGCCCATGCGACTGGTGATGCGCGATCTCGTACGCCGACCCGGTGCAATGGCCCACGGTGAGGATCGCCAGTTCGCGAAGCTTGGGGCTCAGCTGGGAGCCGCGCAATGTGTTGGCGTAGGAAATGAAACCGTCCAGCGCCCCCGGCGCGTTCGCCAGCGCCCGGAAGATGTTGGCGGTGGGCACCTTGCGTTCGCGTTCCAGCCTGTCGAACAGGGCTGGGTCGGCGTCGGTGTCCGAACGTTGGAGATATCTGACTCGTGCCATGGCAGTGACCTTTCTCGTCTTTATTTCTGCATGGAGAGCGCCAGCGCGTAGCTCTCCAGCGTTTGGGGATTGGGTTTCTCGGCCGGCTCGATGAGCGCGGCCCCGGCGAAGGCGGTGGCCTCGAAGTACCAGCGCGCGGGGGCGGGAATCCCCCAGCGCACATTGGTGCTCAGCGAGGCCGCCTCCCACCGGACGGGTTCGATCTCGATGTCGATCGTCTGGTAGTGGCTGTTGAACAGCTCCACGCGATGACCATCGGGGTCGCGCAGATAGACGAACAGCATCCCGCCCGGCCCGTGGCGGCCGGGGCCGCGCTCCACCGATGCGGCGTAGCCATGGTTGCCCGCCAGGTCGCAAGCGGTGAAGATGTTGTGCGACTCCGAGACGGTGTAGGCGAAGTGGTGCAGGCGGGGGCCCTGGCCCTGCACGATCGCCAGGTCCAGGCAGGTGCCCTTGCGGTACATGAACGCACCCAGCAGCTTGTCGCCATGGGCGATGTACTCGGAGTTGCGAAAGCCCAGCCGGCTGTAGAACTCGCACAGTGCGTAGGTGTCCGGTGCCAGCAGCTGGTAGTGGTCGAGGCGCTGCGCATGGGCGCCGGTGAAGCTCTCGAACTTCAGGTACATGCGCGGCAGCGTCTCCATCTGCGCGCAGAGTTCGATCTTTGTGCCGATCGGGTCCTCCACGTGGAGCGTGCGCCCTTGATGCGGAACATCGACCCATTCGGCCGCGAGCCCTTCGGACTTGAAGAACGCGTAGGCGCTGTCGAGGTCTTCCTCGAAGAAAACGCGAAAGCCGATCCGCTTGCAGGTCTGTTCGCCGCCCTGCGACTGAACCAGCACCAGGCTGTGATGGCAGGCCTCGGCCAGGCCGCGCAGGTAGCAGACGCCTTCGCCTTCCTCCGAGATGACGAGCCCGACGATGTTGACGTAGAAGTCGCGGCTCCTTGCGAGATCGGCGACATGGAGCACGACGTGGCTGGCACGCGTGATGTTGAACGGCGGACGAAGATTGACGGCGGGCAGCATGAGGAACCTCGCGGAGGGTTGAATTGAGAGGGAAAAGACTTGCCGCTCAGCTCTAGGCTGGCTGCGCCACCGAAGTTCGGGCCGCGCGAAGCAAGCCGATCTCGGCGATCAGGTCATTGATGGCTTCGAGCGCGAAGGCCAGGCTCGTGGCGTCTGCCAGGCGCCCGTCTTCAATCTTTGCGTTGACACCCGCGATGACGACCTGGGGCCTGGAGATCACGCGCGACAAGGTGCCGCCGAGCGTGTCGCGCAACTGGGCTTGCGCGCGCACGCCACCGGTGAATGCCGGCGAGCTGGTCATCAACAGCACCGGCTTGCCCTTCAGCGGGGAAGCGAACGCCGGCCGCGATGCCCAGTCGAGTGCGTTCTTCAGGACGCCGGGCATGCCAAAGTTGTATTCGGGCGAGCACAGCACGACGCCGTCGCTCGAATCGATGGTCGCCTTGAACGCCCGCACGGCATCGGGAAGATCCGGGCCGTCGAGGTCCTGGTTGTACGAGGGAATGCCGTCGAGCGGCAGCAGCGCCATCTCCACGCCCGCAGGCAGCGATGCCTGGAGCGTGCGGAGAATGGCCGTGTTGCTGGATGCTTTTCGCAGGCTTCCGGAAATGCCTGCCAGCCTGATCGTGTTCATTGGAGATGGCTTCCTTTGTGGGATGTGGCGCGCGGTGTCATTGCGCGCGATTTCGAAACGGCAACGCTGACCACCCGCTGAACAGGGCGTCGCGGCCGAGCGACTCTTCGATGCGAAGGACCTCGTTCCACTTCGCCATGCGCTCCGAGCGGGAGAACGAACCCACCTTGAGCTGGCCCGCGTCCCAGCCGACGGCCAGATGCGCGATGGTCACGTCCTCGGTCTCGCCCGAGCGCGCCGAAACGATGGTTCCAAAGCCCGCCTGCTTGCCGGCCACCAGCGCCGCATGCGTCTCGCTGACGGTGCCGGCCTGGTTGGGCTTGATGAGCACCGCGGTTGTGCAGCCATCGGCGGCGGAAGCCTCCACGCGCGCCGCGTTCGTCACCAGAAAATCGTCGCCGATGACCTGGCAGCGGCCGCCGTAGGCTGCGGTGAACTGGCGAAAGCCTGCCGCATCGTCTTCGGCCAGCGGATCTTCGATCGACAGGATCGGGTAGGCGTCGATCCAACGGCCGAGCATCGCGATCATCTCGCCGGTGTCGAGGCTGCGGTCTTCCAGCGCGAGCGTGTAGCGGCCGCCCCGGCCGAATTCGGAGGCCGCGATGTCGAGCGAGATGCCGACCTGCTCGCCCGCGCGCAGGCCCGCATCGGCGATGGCCTGCATCAGCATGTCGAGTGCCTGTTCGTTCGAATCGAAGGCCGGCCAGTGGCCGCCCTCGTCGGCGACGCCTTGAAGCTTGCCTTGCTTCTTCATCAACGCGCCGGCGGCAAGGTAGATCTCCGCCGTCCATTCGAGCGCTTCGCTGAAGCTGCTGGCCGCCGGGCACATCACCATGAAGTCCTGCACGTCGACGCGCCGCGCGGCATGCGCCCCGCCGCCGAAGATCTGCACTTCGGGCAGCGGCATGCGCACCGGGCGCTCGCCGGCGAGATGGCGCCACAGAGGCTGCCCCGTGGCCGCGGCCGCGGCGTGCAGCACCGCCATCGAGGTGGCCACGATCGCGTTGCCGCCCAGGCGGCTGCGATTCGGCGTGCCGTCGAGCGCCACCATGCGTGCGTCAATGGCGGCCTGGTCGCGCGCATCGAGACCTTCGATCGAAGCCGCGATCTCGCGCATCGCTCCGAGCGCCCTCGCCACATCCAGTCCGCCGAAGCGGGGGCCGCCGTCGCGCAACTCGAGCGCCTCGCCGCTGCCTGTGGAGGCACCGGCGGGCGCAATGGCGCGCGCCACGGTGCCGCAGGCCAGGGTGACCTCGGCCTCCACCGTCGGCCGTCCGCGTGAATCCCACACGCGCCGCCCGTGCAGTTGCGTGATCCTTGTGTCAGTCATGTGTGCTTCCTGTGTCAAATGGCGTGTCGTTGCGTGCCGCGGCCGAAGCGCCGATCAGCACGAAGGCGAGCGTCGCCGGACGCTCGCTCTTGTTGCGCCATGCGTGGCGGGTGCCGTGCTGCACCACCACGTCATGGCGCTGCAGATGCGTCGAGCGCCCCTCGTCGAGCTCGATCCAGATCTCGCCGTCGAGCACGATGGCGTAGTCCACGGTCGGGGTCGCGTGCATGCCATCGGGCTCGAAGCACTCGGCCAACCCTGGGCTGACGGCCAGGTTTTCCGCGGCCGCGGCCACGGGATCGAAGTCCCGCGCCGCGAACACGCAGTCGGGCGGAAACGTGACGATCAGGAAGCGCGTCGCACCCGCTGCAGGAACGAAGCCGGCAACGACCGGCGTCGGATCCATGCCATCGAAAGGCAGAGCGGGCACCGGCGCGCTCGCCCACACCAGGCGCGACACCATGCCCGGAATGTGCTGGAAGGCGTGGGAACGCGGCACGCGGGTGTCGAGCGCCACTTCGGACGCGCCCGTCCTGTCGTGGCCGGTGACGACGCGGCGGATGGCGAGCGGTGCGCCCTCGCCCGATGAGAAATCAGACGCCAAGATAAGCCTCCCGGATGCGAGGGTTGCCCAGCAGCGTGTCCGGTTTTCCCGAAGCCACGATCCGGCCTTGCTCGATGACATAGGCGTGAAGCGCCATCTCGAGGGCCTTGTGGATGTTCTGCTCGACCAGCAGCACGGCCACGCCGCGCTCGTTGATCGTCCGGATGATCCGGAACATGTCCTCGACCACGGCCGGCGAAAGGCCGAGCGAAGGCTCGTCCATCAGCAGCAGCCGAGGACGTGACATCAGCGCGCGGCCGATGGCCACCATCTGCTGCTGGCCGCCGGACATCGAGCCCGCGATCTGGTGGCGGCGTTCGCTCAAAATCGGAAAAAGCGAGAACACCCTTTCGAGCGAGCCTTCGCCCGAGCCGCGCGCATCGGCGCGCCAGCTGCCGAGCTGGAGGTTGTCGAGCACGGTCATGTGCGTGAACAGGCGCCGCCCTTCCGGAACGATGGCGATGCCGTGCTCGCACACGCGATGGCTCGGGACCTTCGCGATGTCCGTGCCGTCGATGCGTATCTGGCCCTCGCGCGCACGCAGGATGCCCGCGATGGTGTTGATCAGCGTGCTCTTGCCCGCACCATTGGGCCCGACCACGGCCACGATCTGGCCGGCGGCAACGTCGAGCGATACTTCCCAGAGCGCGGGCGCGTCGCCATGGGAGACGTGGAGGTTTCGTACTTCAAGCAGCATGGGCGGTCCCCAGGTAGGCGCCCACGACGCGCGGGTCCTGCATCGTTTCGCGCGGAAGCCCGAGGGCGAGCAAGGTGCCCTGGTCGAGCACCGCGATGCGATCGGCAAGCGCGACCACCGCCCGCATCAGGTGCTCGACGAAGACGATGGTGGTGCCGCCCGCCCTGATCTTGCGGATCATCGCGATGGCGTGGTCGACTTCGGTCGGCGTCAATCCGCACAGCACCTCGTCCAGCAACAGGAGGCGCGGCCGCGCTGCCAGGGCGCGCGCGAGTTCGACGAACTTGCGCTCATGCAGGTTGAGTGCCGGCGGCAGCACGTCCGCCTTCGCTTCGAGGCCGGTGAACGCGAGCCAGCGAAGTGCCAGCGCATCAGGGCTCTCGCCGGCCGCGTCCTGCGCGCCGCCGAAGAAGGCGCACAGACGCACGTTCTCCAGCACCGTGAGGTGATCGAAGAGGCGCGGGATCTGGTAGGTGCGCGCGATGCCGCGGCGTGCCACCTCGTGCGGCGCCAGGCCGTCGATGGAAGCGCCCCGCAGCTCGATGCTGCCGGAGCTGAGCGGAAAGTGCCCGCTGATCATGTTGATCAGGGTCGACTTGCCGGAGCCGTTCGGTCCGACGAGCGCGAGGATCTCGCCTTCCTCGACCTGCAGGTCGACGCCCTGCAGCGCGCGAATGCCGCCGAAGGACTTCGCGACCGCGCGGCATGTCAGCAAGGGCCGCACGGCGGCGGCATGGACGGCCGGCGGCTTCATCACGACGACATTGCCCGGCTCGCTCGCGTTGACAGGTGCGGGTGCGGCGCCAGCGCTCTTGCGCCGGGCGAAGCTGCCGAACAGGCTGGGCGCGATGCCCTCGGGCAGGACCAGGATCACGACCACGAGTGCGAGCGCCACACCGGCACGGCCGAGCTCGGCGTGCCCGCCGCCGACGAAGAGGCTCAGCGCCGCCGTGATCATTGCCGCGCCGATGGCCGGTCCTGCCCAGTGGCGTGCGCCACCCAGGATGCTCATGAGCACGACGTACAGCGGCACCGTGATCGAGAAGGTCTCGCCCACGGTGACATAGCCCACGTAGGCCGCCTGGATCGCACCGGCCGCACCGGCAATCGCCGAAGAGATGGCGAAGGCGACGAGCTTGTAGTGCAGGGTCGGCACGCCTTTGACTTCTGCCACGTCCTCGTCGTCATGGATGGCCAGCAAGCCGGCGCCCAGGCGCGAGCGGAGGATCTTGCGCGAGACCGCCAGGGCGGCCAGGGCCAGCACGAGCCCCAGCAGGTAGATCGCCCCCGGCACCGTGGTGCCGAGCCGGGGAATCGAGACGTTGCTCAGGTAGACCCCGCCACCGCCGTCGATCGGCGTATTGGAGATCACGGCCGCCAGCACGTAGGTCACGGAGAGCGTGAGCAGTGCGAAGAACTCGGCGCGCAGCGTGTTGATGCGAAACACCACCCACCCGATGCCGAGTGCGAGCGCCGCTGCGATCCCCGCTGCAGCCGGAATGGTCAGCAGGAAGGGCACGCCCCATTTGCCGGCGAGCGTGGCCGTGGTGTAGGCGCCGGCACCGAAGAACGCCGCGTGGCCGAAACTCCAGTAGCCCGAGTAGCCGCTCAGGATGCCCCAGCTGGTGGCCAGCGCAATCCAGAAGAAGATGACGTAGAGGTACGAGAGGTAGAAGTCGGCAACGCCTGCAAAGGGCAGCGCGATCAGGACGGCCACGGCCGACGCCGCCGCTGCGCGTGCGTGTCGTGGGATCAGAGCCATCTGGGCCTCCACAGCAGCAGGACGATCAGGATCGAGAAGGCCACCAGCGGCGCCCAGGCGGGGTTGACCGCCGCCATGGTCACCGACTCGGAAACGCCGATCAGGCAGCCGGCCGCCAGCGCACCGAGCGGGCGCGCGAGCCCGCCGATGATCACCACCGCAAACACGACGCCGATCCACGCTTCGATCTGCGAAGGCGCGAGCGTCGAGGTCAGCGCGATGAACACACCCGCGACGCCGGCCGAGGCGGCGCACAGGCCGGCCAGCAAGTACGAAAGACGCTTGGCATGGATGCCGAAGGCCGCTGCGATCGGGCCATCGTGCGCAGCTGCGCGCAGCGCCTTGCCCAGCAGGGTCCGGTTCAGCCCGGCCCACGCCGCGACCGCGAGGAGCGCCGCGCAAGCGAAGGCGGCGAGTTCCAGCACCGGCACGAACAGCGGCCCGATCCGCAGCGACGCTTGCGCATAGCCGGACTCGAACTTGCGGTAGTCCGCGGACCAGAGCCACTGGATCAGCGACTCGATCAGGATGGTGATGCCGAAGGTGACCAGCATCGACGCGAACTCGCTGACCTGGAAGCGCACGAACAGCGCGTGCAAGGCAATGCCGGCGACGAAGAACGCAGGCACCACGACCAGCGCCGACAGCCACGGCGCGATGCCGAACTGCGTTCCGAGCTGATAGGTGAGATAGGCGCCAAGGAAGGCCAGGGCGAAGTGGCTCAGGTTCACCAGGCGCAGCAAACCCCAGCTCACGCTGAGACCGAGTGCGAGCAGCCCGTAGATGCCGCCGAGCAGCAAGCCTCCGATGGCCGATTGGGCGAGCAAGGTCGCGCTCATGGCGAACTCCTTGTGCCAGGCCGCGCAAGCGGTGCGGATTCGATCATGAAGTTTGTCTCCTTGTTTGTGCTAACGTTTGCGCATATTCTGGCAAACGCGCATCTTGCTTGTCAACGGATTTCAGAAAAAACCACTTGGGATGCCCTCCTTGACAACCATCCTTCTGAAAGCTAACGTTAGCATCAGAGATCGGCAACAACAGAAGAAATCGGAACCACCATGCACATCGCGAGATACGCGCTGGACGAATGCGTCCACTACGGAATCATTGAAAACGAAGGCTCGATCGCTCGGCTGGAGAGCTCGCCGCTCGTCGGCCTCAAGCGCAGCGGCGCGATCGATGCGCCCTCCGCCGTGCGCCTGCTCGCGCCCGTCGAACAGCCGCGCGTGTTCGGCCTCGGCTACAACTACGTTGCGCATTCGAAGGAGGTCGGCAAGTCGGTGCCCCAAATCCCCGTGCTGTTCATGAAGCCGAGCACGAGCGTGATCGGTCCGGACGAGTCGATCGTCTATCCCGACGATGGGCAGAACATCCACTTCGAAGGCGAACTCACGGTCGTGATCGGCAAGAAGGCGCGCCACGTTTCCGCGGCCAATGCGTTGGACCATGTGCTCGGCTACACCTGCGGCAACGACGTGAGCGACCGGGTGCTGCAGCGCCGCGAAAGCGAGTTCGGCTGCCTGCTCGCGGGCAAGGGCTACGACACCTTCGCGCCGATGGGGCCGGTGATCGCCACCGGGCTGGATCCTTCGAGGCTGGGCATCATCACGCGCGTCAACGGCGCCGTGCGGCAGAACGGGACGACCGCGGACTTGCTCTTTTCGGTGCCGGAGCTCATTGCGTACCTGAGCCGCTACATGACCCTGCTGCCGGGCGACATGATCATGACCGGCACTCCCGCGGGCGTCGGCCCGATCCAGGTGGGCGACACCATTGAAATCGAGATCGAGGGCATCGGCATCCTGCGCAACAACGTGGTTGCGGAGAACCGCGGCAGCGCGCCGGGCGGCTAGCGGACGGTGAGCCTCCAGGCCGGCCATGAGGGCGTCCTGCTTCGTCATCGCGGTGACCCTGAGTCAGGCGAAGCAGAGCGGCTCAGCGCACCTTGTCCGCGATCCAGCCCAGGATGAAGTCGGCCACCTGCAGGTTGTTCCTGTCCTGCATCATCATGTGCGAGTTGCCCTTGAGGCCCACGTCCGGAAGCCGCACCAGGCTTGCCCTGCCGCCTTCGAGGCGGTTGATCCGCTCGACCACGGCCTTGCGCGCCTCGTAGCGCGGCCGGCCGGTGAACACGGGCGCATCGAGATGGTCGCCGAACAGCTCCAGCACCGGAACGCCCCGGTAGGCCGCGATCTGCGCGTCGGTGGGAACGACCGACTGCGCACCCTCGATGTTGACGACCGCCTTGACGAGGCCGGGGCGCAGCCCGACCAGTGCATCGGCAAAGGGACCGGCCAGCGAATGCACCACGACGATCGCCGGCCCGGTCTTGTCGAGCAGCGCCGCGAGTGCCTGCGGAGCCGTCCCCATGCCGCCGCCCTCGAGCAGGGCCTCCCCGAAGGGCACGCCCTGCGAAGCGAAGCTGGCGAAGGCCTCGACGGGAAACTGGGTGTCCGGGTACGCCGTCCCGTGCGACGGACCGAAGCGGAAGAGCGGCCATGCCAGCTCGGCCGTGACCATCAGCACACTGGCCGGCAGCGCGGAGACATTCCCTTCGGCCTTGGCTTCGTTGATGGCCGTGGCGTTGAAGCCGGAGCGCCCACGCCCGGGTGTGTCCACGACGTAGACGGCATGTCCCTGGCGCGCGAAGTAGGTTGCCCAGCCCTCGCGGCCGTCAGGCGTGGTCTCGTAGCTCATTCCACTCAATCCGCCGCCGTGCACCAGCACGACGGGAATGGCGCCGGTCCGCTTGGAGGGAATGCGGTAGTGCACGTACATCTGGTTGACCGCCACCGTCCCCGGCCGCCCGGGACCGGCCGGCGACACGCCCGGGTACTTGGAAGCGGCGGGCGTTGCGTTGACGAAAAACATGCCTTCGTCCGCCAGGCTCAGCGGCCCGCCGATCGAGGACGCGGTTGCAGTTGCGGAGGTCCCGATGCTCCCGCATCCGACCAAGAGGGCGCAGGCCGCGGCCGCGATCTTTCCATAGATGTGAAGCATGAAGAGTCTCCGTTGTATTCGTGGTGTCCACGAATTAGAGGTCTTCATGTGCGCTGCGTCCAACGAGGAAAGCCAATGAATTCATTGGGTGCGCTCATTGGTGACGCACGCGTGCCGGCCAGGGTGGGATCAAGAGTGGCGCAGCGTTGCGCCGCAGACCTCCGCGACGAGCGAGCGGAACCACTGATGAGCGGGATGCGCATTCAGCCGCTCGTGCCAGATCAGCTTGTACAGCAGCTTCTCCACCTCGAACGGCAACTCGCGTGCCACCAGCTTGTTCTTGGCCATGAGCTTGTGCGATGGCCCATGCAGAAGGTCGCCGGGAACGCAGACCAGCAGATTGCTGTCGGCCACGATCCGAAGTGCGTCGGCAAAGCGGTTGACGACCGCGACCACGCTGCGACTGAGGCCATGTAGGCTGAGCCAGCTGTCGACGATGCCCATGTCCTGGCCCGACGGCGACACAAGCACGTGCCGCGCTTCGGCAAACGCATCCAGCGACATCGCCCGGCTGAGTTCATGCCCCCGCCTCATGACGCACACGTAGCGGTCCGCGCGCAGACTGTGCACATGGACGCTGTGAGGCAGCGTCGGGAACATCCCGACCGCGCAGTCCAGCGTACCGCGTTCGATCGCTTCGAGCGAGCTGGCGTTCGTGTGGTGGGAGAACGCGACGCGTCCGAAAGGAGAGGCTTCGCCCAGCTTCAGCGTGATGCCGGAGACCGCCTGGGATGCAAGGCTGTCGGTCACTGCGATGCGAAAGGTGGTGGCGTCCGCGCGCGGATCGAAGTGCTGCGGCGCGATCGAAGCACGCAGCACGGCGAGCGAGCGATGAATATCGGGCCACATCGCCATCATCCGCGCCGTCGGCCGAACACCGTTGGCTACCTTGATGAACAGATCGTCGTTGGTCAGCTGCCGGGCGCGGCGAAGCGCATTGCTGACGGCGGGCTGGGTCATCGCGAGACTGGCCGCCGCGCGCGTCACGTTGCGTTCGAGCATGACGGCCTCCAGGATGGAAACCAGATTGAGATCCAGCCGCACGTTATTCACCGCAATGATGACGATACCGGCGAATTCTAAATTGGACGCGTGCGTTCATGCGCGCAAAGATACGTGCAAGAAATATGGAGACGCTGAACGCGCGATGTTGCATGACCAGGCTGGCTACTTCCTTCCCATTGTTGTTGTCGCTGCTCGCTGGAGGCGTCATGGCCGCTGAGCCGACCCTGGCACCCACGGGGCAGCTGCGCGCTGCCTACATCGTTGCCAACCTGGCACAGGGGCGCCGCGACTCCGCCACCGGCGCCGTCTCGGGCGTGGTGGCCGATCTCACCCGTGAACTGGGTCGCAGGGCGGGCGTGCCGACGGCCATTGCGCCTCTGGCGACAGCAGCTGATGTGCTGGAAGCCGTGCGAAACGGATCGGCCGACATCGGATTCGTCGCCCCGAACCCGCAGCGAAAGGGCACGGTGCTTTACTCCCAGACCTACATGCTCGTGCAGCAGAGTGCACTGGTGCGCGCCGACTCGAAGATGCAGTCGGTACGGGACCTGGACCATGCCACGCAAGCAGTTGGCGTGAACACGGACGACAGCGTGGGCGTATGGTGTTAGTGCCAGTGCAATCTTGACCAGCTGGGGGTGCGGATAAAAACTTGGACTGGTTTTATGCCGCAAGTCCAAGGCTCACCCTGTATTCGATTGGGCTGAGGGCCCCCAGGGAGATCTTGATCCGCTTCTCGTTGTACCAGCGGATGTACGAGCCGACCACTTCAATGAACTGCTCGATGGTCGTGCCCATCCAATCCCGAGGATAGAACAGTTCGTTCTTGAGGCGACCGAAGAAGCCTTCGCAAGCCGCATTGTCCGGAGAACAGGCCTTGCGGGACATCGAGCGGATGAGGTTGGCATCGCTCATTCTCGATAGCCAGCCTGGCCAGCGGTAGTGTCCGCCGCGGTCGGAGTGGACCACAGGCCGGTCGGCGGTGTCCATCACCGTCTCGATGGCTGCATCCAGCATGGTGTTGACCAACTCAGCATCCGGGCTCGTGCCAATGGTCCAGCTCACTACCATCCCGTCGAAGCAGTCGATGATCGGCGACAAGTACACCTTGCCAGCCGGGATCTGGAACTCCGTGATGTCCGTGAGCCACTTCTCGTTCGGTGCCCCTGCCTGGAAGTCTCGGTTGATGATGTTCTCGGGCGCGGGGCTGATCTCGCCAAGGTAGGACGCATACCGGCGCCGCTTGGGCTTGGCCACGATCAGGCTCTCTTGCTTCATCAGGCGCTGCACCACCTTCTCGGAGATGGTGACGTCTTGCCTGGTCAGCGAGGCCTGCAGCCTGCGGTAGCCGTAGCAACGGTGGTTCGACTCAAAGATCTCGGTGATGGACTGCCGCACTTGGAGGTACTTGTCGCCCACCACTGCGCGGGCCCGATGGTAGAAGTACGAGCTACGTGCCAGGCCCAACTGTGCAAGGAGTTCTGGCAAGCCGTAATGCTCCTTGAGGGCGTCAATCAGCAGTGTCTTCTCCCGGTTGGACAGGAGCTGCAGATCGACGCCCAGGCCTTTTTTTAACAGTTCATTGGCCTTATTCAAGAGGTCCTGCTCAAGGCGCAGTTGCCTGACTTCGCGGCGCAACGCATCAACCTCGCGCTCGAGCTCGTCGCGCTCTTGAGCCCGCGGGGACTGATTGGTGTGTTTCATGGATGCGGGTGCCTCACGTCCCAGAAGCTGGTTCTTCCAGTTGTACAACGTCGGCCTGCTCACGCCAAGCTTCTGAGCAACCACTTGCGCACTTCCCTCACGAGTGCACAGTTCGAGGACCGCCAGCTTCTTCAGTTGCGGCGGCCGAGGTGCACTGACGGCCCTGCCGACAACGCGCTGGCAGGAGCCGGGGTCCAGTTCATGAATCCAGGCACGCAGCAAATCGCGGCACGGATAGCCCAACGCCTTGACCGCGGAGGCAATGCAGCGCCCGTGCTCGGCGTAGTGTTTGACAGCCTGCTCCTTCTGAATTTGAGAATACTTCGGCTTCGAGCGCACGTAGCCGGACGACAGGTCCAGGCGCCGCTCGTACTCCTCATGCCAGCTCCTCAAAGAGTTCTTCGTCGGATAGCCCAACTGGCGGATAGTCGCCCCGGTGCGCTTGCCCAGCTTGATGTAGAGCGTGACCGCTCGGATACGGTCTTCGTATGAATACATGAACTATCTCCAGGTAGTCCAAGTTTTCGTCCGCACCCCCGTACCCACTGGTGTACCCATCAAGGCCCAGAAACGCAAAAGGGTTAGCAGCCACTACGCTGCTAACCCTTGATTTCATTGGTCGGTGTGAAAGGATTCGAACCTTCGACCCCTTGCACCCCATGCAAGTGCGCTACCAGGCTGCGCCACACACCGAAGCTCTCGATTATAGCGGTTGAAATTCAGCGTCCGATGGTCAACAGCTCACGAATTTCAAAGAGTTCGCGCCGCAGGTGCAACAACTGCGACAGATCGACCGTCTGCGCAGCAGCGGGTGCAGCGGACTCCTGCACCACCGCGGCGTCGAATTCTTCCTGATCGATCTCGATGGCCTCCACGCCTTCAAGCGGCACCTCTCCTGCCTTGCGACGGTCGCGCTCGCCCTGCACGAGTTCCTGCAGCTTGTTGCGCGCTCCGCTGATCGTGAAGCCCTGGTCGTAGAGCAGATCGCGGATGCGGCGGATCATCAGCACCTCGTGGTGCTGGTAGTAGCGGCGGTTGCCGCGCCGCTTCATCGGCCGCAGCTGCGTGAACTCCTGCTCCCAATAGCGCAGCACGTGCGGCTTGACGCCACACAACTCGCCGACCTCACCGATGGTGAAGTAGCGTTTGACGGGAATCGGTGGGAGCGTTTTCTCCATTGAAATCAAGACTGTGCGCGGGAAACCTTAGAGATTACTCCACCCGGGCGCACAGCACCAAGCACTATTCCGCGCCCAAGCTCCACTCGACTTCGGCTGCGCCGTTCTGGTCGATGCTTCCGTGAATCTGTTCCTTGAGCTTGGCGCTCGCGTGGAACGTGGCCACGCGGCGCTCGCCGATCGGAATCGCCTCGCCGGTGCGCGGATTGCGGCCCGGCCGAGGCGCCTTCACGCGGATCTGGAAGTTGCCGAAGCCCGAGATCTTCACGTCCGTGCCCTCGATGAGGCTGTTGGCCACGAGTTCGAAGAACGCCTCGACCATGTCCTTGGACTCACGCTTGTTCAGGCCGATCTGCTCGAACAGCAGGTCGGCCAGATGCGCCTTGGTGAGCGCGGGCGTTTCGAGAGCCTCGAGCGTGAATTCGGCAGCGTTCATTCCCGTCATCCCCTCAAGCGGCCGCCGAGCGTGGCGCCCAATTGTTCGACGATTGCGCGGACCGCAGGTTCGACCTGCTCGTCCGTCAAGGTGGCGCCGTCGTTCTGGAAGGTCAGGCGAACCGCCATGCTCTTCTCTCCTTGGGCCAGTGCACCGGGCGCAGCCACGGCACCATCGCGCAATGGCTGCGGACGATAGATGTCGAACAGCGTCACGTCGCGCAGCAGACCCTGTGCGGCTGTTGCCGTGCGAATGGCCTGTACCAGTGCATCGTGCGTGACGGCTTCGGCCACGACGACGGCGAGGTCGCGCTCCACGGCCTGGTGCTTCGGCACGGGCTGCGCAACCGGCACGGGGCGCGCAGTGACGGCGTCGAGGTCGAGTTCGAACAGCACTGGCGCCTGGGCGAAGTCCCACTTCTGGCGCCAGCGCGGATGCAGTTCACCAACGAAGCCGATGGCCTTGCCATCGACCAGCACACGTGCCGAACGGCCCGGGTGCAGCGCAGGATGCTCAGCCACTTCGAAGACCGGCACGAGCGGTGCAAGCAGTGCCTCGACGTCGCCCTTGACGTCGTAGAAGTCGACGCGGTTCGGCTTGCCGTCCCAGCGCGCCTCGTCGGCATCGCCCCAGGCGAGGCCCGCCACGCGCATCGGCTGATTCACGCCGCGCACGGTGCTGTCGGTGGTGACGACGCTGTCGTCGCGCATGAACACGCGGCCCAGCTCGAACACGCGCACGCGCGGCGCCTTGCGATCGAGGTTGAACTTGAGCACCTGCAGCAGCGAGCCGAGCAGCGACGAGCGCATCACGCTCATCTGGCTGGCGATGGGGTTCAGCAGCTTGATCGGGTTGGCGTTGCCCGCCAGGTCCTGCTCCCAGTGCGCTTCGACAAAGCTGAAGTTGATGGTTTCCTGGTAACCCAGCGCTGCAACGCTGCGGCGCACCGCGAAGCGGCTGCGCTGCGCCTCGGGCCGCACGCGGGCGGTGATGGGCGCGAGCGGTGCGATGGTCGGCAGGTTGTTGAAGCCGATCAGGCGCGCGACCTCTTCGATCAGGTCTTCTTCGATCAGCAGGTCGAAGCGGTGCGGCGGCGGGGTCACAGTCAACGTGCCCTCGCCTTCGGTGATCGCGAAGCCGAGGCGATTCAGCGCGTCGGCGCATTGCGCTTGCGTCAGCGGCATGCCGATCACGCGCGAGGCGCGCGCCACGCGCAGCGTGACGGGCACGGCCTCGGGCACGCGCAGCGTCTGGTCGTCCATCCTGCCAGCCTCGCCGCCGCAGATTTCAATGATCAGCTGCGTGATGCGCTCGATGATCTGCACCGTGCGGCTCGGATCGACACCGCGCTCGTAGCGGTGACCCGCGTCGGTCGAGAAGTTGAAGCGGCGCGAGCGGCCCTGCACCGCCTCCGGCCACCAGAACGCGGCTTCGACGTAGATGTTGCGCGTGTCGTCGGAGACCGAAGTGGCGTCCCCGCCCATGATGCCGGCGAGCGATTCGACTTCACGGTCGTCGGCGATCACACCGACCTTGTCGTCGACGGTGATGGTGTTGCCATTGAGCAGCTTGAGCTGTTCGCCCGCCTTGCCCCAGCGCACCGTGAGGCCGCCGTGGATCTTGTCGAGGTCGAAGATGTGGCTGGGCTGGCCGTACTCGAACATCACGTAGTTCGAGATGTCGACCAGCGGCGTCACACTGCGTTGGCCGCAGCGCGCGAGGCGCTCGACCATCCATGCCGGCGTGGCGACCTTGGTGTTCACGCCGCGCACGATGCGGCCCGAGAAGCGGCCGCACAGGTCGGGCGCCTCGACCTTGACGGGCAGCACATCAGAGAACGACGTGGCCACGGCCGCGATGGCCGGCGTCTTCAGCGGTGCGCCGGTGAGTGCGGCGAGTTCGCGCGCCACGCCGTACACGCTGAGGCCGTGCGCCAGGTTCGGCGTGAGCTTCAGGGTGAGCAACGCGTCGTCCAGCTTGAGTACGTCGCGCACGTCGGCGCCGATGGGCGCATCGGCAGCGAGTTCAAGCAGACCGCCGTGGTCTTCGCTCAGCTTCAGTTCGCGCGCCGAGCACAGCATGCCCTGGCTCTCGACGCCGCGCAGCTTGCCCAGCTTGATGAGAAATGGCTTGCCGTCTTCGCCCGGCGGCAGTTCGGCACCGACCAGCGCGCACGGCACCTTGATGCCGACGCGCGCATTCGGCGCGCCGCACACGATGTTGAGCAAGGCGCCCTGCCCCGCGTCGACCTGGCACACGCGCAGGCGATCGGCGTTGGGGTGCTGCACCGCTTCCTTGATCTCGCCGACCACGATGCGCGTGAAAGGCGGCGCCACCGGTCGGCGCTCCTCGACCTCGAAGCCGCCCATGGTGAGCGTTTCGGCCAGTGCGGCACTGTCGATGGGCGGGTTGCAGAACTCGCGCAGCCAGGATTCCGGGAATTGCATCTCTTCGATCTCGATCTGGTTTTTCTATCTGTGGAGGGGCTCACTGGAACTGCGAGAGGAAACGCAGGTCGCCGTCGAAGAACAGGCGCAGGTCGTTCACGCCGTAGCGCAGCATGGTGAGCCGGTCGGGGCCCATGCCGAAGGCGAAGCCGATGTATCGCTCGGGGTCGAGCCCCATGTTGCGCACCACGTTCGGATGCACCTGGCCCGAGCCCGCCACCTCGAGCCAGCGGCCGGCCAGCGGGCCGCTCGCGAACTGGATGTCGATCTCGGCGCTCGGTTCGGTGAACGGGAAGAAGCTCGGGCGGAAGCGCAGCACGAGGTCATCGCGCTCGAAGAAGGTGCGGCAGAAGTCGGTGAAGACGACCTTCAGGTCCTTGAAGCTCACGTTCTCGCCGAGCCACAGGCCTTCGCACTGGTGGAACATGGGCGAGTGGGTGGCATCGCTGTCGACGCGATAGGTGCGGCCCGGCGCGATCACGCGGATCTCGGGCGCCTTCACGGTGCCGGTGGTGTCGGCTGCAGCAGCGGCGAATTCGGCCGCGTACTTCTTGATGTGCTGATGCGCGTAGCGAACCTGCATCGGGCTGGTGTGCGGACGCAGGTTGTAGGGAATGCCGTCGTCGCCATTCAGGTCGACGTAGAAGGTGTCCTGCATCGAACGTGCAGGATGATTCGGCGGGTTGTTGAGCGAAGTGAAGCTGTGCCAGTCGCTCTCGATTTCGGGGCCGTCGGCCACGTCGAAGCCCATGCTCGAGAAGATCTCCTCGATGCGCTCCAGGGTGCGGCTCACGGGATGCAGTCCGCCGGAAATGCGGCGACGGCCGGGCAGGCTCACGTCGAGCGCTTCGGCGCGCAGTTGCAGCGAGAGTTCTTCGTCGGCCAATTGCTGGCGGCGCTCGGTCAGCGCGGCCTCGATGGACTGCTTGCCCACGTTGATCGCGGCGCCGCGGGACTTCTTCTCTTCGACACTCAGCGCGGCCATGCCCTTCATCAGCTCGGTGATGCGGCCCGACTTGCCGAGGAACTGCGCCTTGGCGTTTTCGAGCTCTGCAGGTGTCTTCGCCTGGGCAAAGGCGGCGCCTGCGGTGGCTACCAGGGAGTCCAACTCGTTCATAGCAACAAAAATCTTCGAGGGGAAATAAAAAAGAGCTGGAGCCTTTTCAAGCGCCAGCCCTTGAGCCGTGGGCGCAAGAAGCCGTCCGGAGACGGCAACCTGCTGTGCAAAATCAAGCAGCCAGCTTGGCCTTGACCTGCTCCACGATGCCGGCAAAAGCGGCCTTGTCGTGCACGGCGATGTCCGCAAGCATCTTGCGGTCGATCTCGATACCGGCCTTGCGGATGCCGTTGGCGAACTGGCTGTAGGTCAGGCCCAGTTCACGCGAGGCGGCGTTGATACGCGCGATCCACAGCTGACGGAACACGCGCTTCTTGGTACGACGGTCACGGTAGGCGTATTGGCCTGCCTTCATCACCGCCTGTTTGGCGACGCGGAAGACATTGCCGCGGCGACCGCGGAAACCCTTGGCGAGTGCGAGAACTTTCTTGTGGCGGGCGCGAGCCGTTACACCACGTTTGACGCGAGGCATGTGTGTACTCCTTGTTCGTCTGAGTTAAATGCCACGGCCGGGCAGCATGGCGGCGACAGAAACCATGTTGGTCTCATGCACTGCGACTGCACCACGGAGGTGACGCTTGTTCTTGGTGGTCTTCTTCGTCAAGATGTGACGCTTGAAGGCTTGACCGCGCTTGACGGTGCCACCGGGACGAACGCGGAAACGTTTTTTCGCGCTGCTCTTGGTCTTCATTTTGGGCATGTGAATGCTCCTTTAGTTTGTGCTCGTGAGGCGCCATGGATGCTCCACGGACTTGTTGGCCCCGAGACACTTCTTTATCTCGCCCCTGCCCGCTCTTCTTTCAAAGTGCCGGCAACGGCGAAATCCCTTCAAAACCCTGACTGCTGCAAACGCCTCAGGCAGTTGCAGCCGGCGCCGTTGCCGGCGCAGCGTCTGCTGCCGGCTTGGAAACCCCGCCGCCGGCCTTCTTGCGGCCCGGCGCGATCATCATGATCATCTGCCGGCCTTCGAGCTTCGGGAACTGCTCGACCATGATCAGGTCGCCCAGTTCGTCGCGAATGCGCTGCAGCAATGCCAGACCCAGCTCCTGGTGCGTGATCTCGCGGCCGCGGAAGCGCAGCGTGATCTTGCATTTGTCGCCGTCCTCAAGAAAGCGCTTGATGTTGCGCATCTTGATGTTGTAGTCGCCATCGTCGGTACCGGGCCGGAACTTGATTTCCTTGACCTCGATGACCTTCTGCTTCGACTTCGCCTCGGCCGCCTTCTTCTGCTCGTGGTACTTGAACTTGCCGTACTCGATCAGGCGACATACCGGCGGGTTGGCCGCCGCGACGACCTCCACCAGATCCACATCGGCCTCGCCGGCGAGGCGCAAGGCCTCCGAGAGGCTCATAACACCCAATGGCTCGTTTTCCGGGCCTACAAGGCGGACTTCCGGGGCCATGATTTCCCGGTTCAGGCGGTGTTGGCGTTCCTCGCGGTGGCGGCGGTCGCGAAATGCAGTAGCGATGGTCAGAATCCTTCAAAAATTGCTACAAAATCTGTAGCGAACGCCGGTCAGTCCTCGCGGACAAGCGGGACGATCTGGCTAGGAAACATATGGGGTGTTTCAGAGGCAAATCAACGCTTGTCGGCAACGTCCTGGACGAGCCGTTGCACGAACGATTCGAGGGACATTGCTCCGAGGTCTTGATTGCCCCGGGCGCGCACTGCGACGGCACCTGCTTCCTTTTCCTTGTCGCCCACGACGAGGATGTAAGGGAGCTTTTGCAACGAATGCTTCCGTATTTTATACGTAATCTTCTCGTTGTGCAGATCCAGCTGGACCCTAAGCCCTTGATTCTGCAGCGTTTTCGCCACTGAAGCAGCGTAGTCGGCCTGCCCTTCGCTGATGTTGAGCACCGCCACCTGCACCGGAGCGAGCCATGCGGGCAGTGCGCCGGCATGGTGTTCGATCAGCATGCCGATGAAGCGCTCAAGGCTGCCGACGATGGCGCGATGCAGCATCACGGGGTGCGCGCGGCCGCTCGATTCCGTCACGTACTCGCCGCCCAGGCGCTCGGCCGTGTTGAAGTCGACCTGCATCGTGCCGCACTGCCACTGGCGACCCAGCGCGTCCTTCAACGTGTATTCGATCTTCGGGCCGTAGAAGGCACCATCGCCCGGCGAGATGATGAAGTCGACGCCCGAACGGCGCAGCGCCTCCATCACTGCATGCTCGGCCTTGTCCCACAGCTCGTCGGAGCCCACGCGGTTGTCGGGCCGCGTGGCCACCTTGTAGAGGATGTCCGTGAAGCCGAAGTCGGCATAGACCTTCTGCAGCTGCTCCGTGTACGCGATGCACTCGTCGAGGATCTGGTCTTCCGTGCAGAAGATGTGGCCGTCGTCCTGCGTGAAGCCGCGCACGCGCATGATGCCGTGCAGCGCGCCGCTGGGCTCGTTACGGTGGCACTGGCCAAACTCGCCGTAGCGCAGCGGCAGGTCGCGGTAGCTGCGCAGGTCGCTCTTGAAGATCAGCACGTGGCCCGGGCAGTTCATCGGCTTGAGCGCGTATTCGCGCTTTTCCGACTCCGTCGTGAACATGTTGTCGCGGTAGTTCTGCCAGTGGCCCGTTTTCTCCCACAGGCTCTTGTCGAGGATCTGCGGACCCTTCACTTCCCAGTAGCCCGTGTCGCGGTAGATGCCGCGCATGTACTGCTCGACCTGCTGCCACACGGCCCAGCCCTTGGGGTGCCAGAACACCACGCCCGGCGCTACTTCGTCGATGTGGAACAGGTCGAGTTCCTTGCCAAGCTTGCGGTGGTCGCGCTTCTCGGCTTCCTCGATGCGCTGGATGTACTGGTCGAGCTGCTTCTTGTCGGCCCAGGCCGTGCCGTAGATGCGCTGCAGCTGCTCGTTTTTGGCGTCACCGCGCCAGTAGGCGCCGGCCAGCTTCGTGAGCTTGAAGACCTTCAGGAAGCGCGTGTTCGGCACGTGCGGGCCGCGGCACATGTCGACGTATTCCTGGTGGTAGTACAGGCCCATGGCCTGCTCGTCGGGCATGTCCTCGACGAGGCGCAGCTTGTAGTCTTCGCCGCGCGACTTGAAGACCTCGATGACTTCGGCGCGGGGCGTCATCTTCTTGATCACGTCGTAGTCCTGCGCGATCAGCTCGCGCATGCGCGCCTCGATGGCGGCCATGTCCTCGGGCGTGAAGGGGCGCTCGTAGGAGATGTCGTAGTAGAAGCCCTCGTCGATCACGGGCCCGATCACCATCTTGGCCGTCGGATAGAGCTGCTTCACCGCGTGGCCGACCAGGTGGGCCGTCGAGTGGCGGATGATCTCCAGGCCCTCGTCGTCCTTGGGCGTGATGATCTGCAGCCTGGCGTCGTGGTCGATGACGTCGCTGGCATCGACCAGCCGGCCGTCGATCTTGCCGGCCACCGTCATCTTGGCGAGCCCGGCGCCGATGGACTGGGCGACTTCGGCCACCGAAACCGGGCCGGGGAACTCGCGGCGCGAGTTGTCGGGGAGCGTGATCTGGATCATGTGGAAACCTCGGGAGAAAAACAAAAAGCGCGGTGGATGCCGCGCTTTGCCTGGTTGAAGAGCTGGCGGAAACCAGCGAGCGCGGGGCTACCGGCCTTTTCCTTCGAAGAAGAAAAAGCCGCTGAATCCTTGCGGAGTAGTTCGCGGTGTCATAACCAAGATGCCTTTCTCGCTCTTGTTGAGTGCAGAGGCGCGGATTCTAACTTCTGCCCGTTCAAGCTGCGGCCGCGGCGCCGTGGAGCCCCGGCGCCTCGTCGGGTTGCCCATAAAAAAGCCCGGCGCGTGGCCGGGCTCGAGAGTGACAGCGAAAACCGCGTCCGCGGATCAGTGGAACTGCTCTTCCTCGGTCGAACCCGACAGCGCCTTCACGCTGGACGAGCCGCCCTGGATCACGGTGGTCACGTCGTCGAAGTAACCCGCGCCCACTTCCTGCTGGTGCGACACGAAGGTGTAGCCCTTGTCGCGCGCGGCGAACTCGGGTTCCTGCACCATGTTGACGTAGTGCTTCATGCCTTCGCCGCGGGCATAGGCGTGGGCGAACTGGAAGGTGTTGAACCAGTTGACGTGGATGCCGGCCAGCGTGATGAACTGGTACTTGTAGCCCAGCTCCGACAGGTCTTCCTGGAACGAGGCGATTTGCTTGTCGTCGAGGTTCTTCTTCCAGTTGAAGGAAGGCGAGCAGTTGTACGACAGCAGCTTGCCGGGGCAGGCAGCGTGCACCGCCTGTGCGAATTCGCGGGCGAAGCCGATGTCCGGCACGCCGGTTTCGCACCACACCAGGTCGGCGTAGGGCGCGTAGGCCACGCCGCGGCTGATGGCTTGCTCCAGGCCGTTCTTCACGCGGTAGAAGCCTTCCTGCGTGCGCTCGCCCGTCAGGAAGGGCTTGTCGTTGGCGTCGTGGTCGGAGGTGATCAGGTTCGCGGCTTCCGCGTCGGTGCGGGCCAGCACGATGGTGGGCACGCCCATGACGTCGGCGGCAAAGCGTGCCGAGATCAGCTTCTCGCAGGCTTCCTGTGTCGGCACGAGCACCTTGCCACCCATGTGGCCGCACTTCTTCACGGCGGCCAGCTGGTCTTCGAAGTGCACGCCGGCCGCGCCCGAGGCAATCATGTTCTTCATGAGTTCGAAGGCGTTGAGCACACCGCCGAAACCGGCTTCCGCGTCGGCAACGATGGGCAGGAAGTAGTCGATGAATTCCTTGTCGCCGGGGTTGATGCCGCGGCCCCACTGGATTTCGTCCGCGCGGCGGAAGGTGTTGTTGATGCGACGGACCATCGTCGGCACCGAGTCGTACGCATAGAGCGACTGGTCGGGGTACATCGTCTCCGACGTGTTGCCGTCGGCGGCGACCTGCCAGCCCGACAGGTACACGGCCTCCAGGCCGGCCTTGGCCTGCTGCATCGCCTGGCCGGCGGAGATAGCGCCGAACGCGTTCACGTAGCCCTTCTTGGCGCCGCCGTTGATCTTGTCCCAGAGTTTCTCGGCACCGCGCTTGGCCAGCGTGTGCTCGATGGGGAAGGAACCGCGCAGGCGCACGACGTCTGCCGCGCTGTAGCCGCGCTTGACACCCTTCCAGCGGGGGTCGGTGGCCCATTCTTTTTCGAGGGCGGCGATCTGCTGTTCGCGGCTCAGTTGTTCTGTGAGGGTCTGGGGCATGGTCACTCCGTGAGGTTGATTGAAGTTTGGCGCTGCGGCCGTGGAGTTACTTTAATCGAATCGCAGACTCTTATGTCTTATATAAGACATATTTTTCATCAAACAAAATCAACAACTTATGGAGATATTTCTCAATGCAAAATTATTTTTCTCATATTGAGAAAAAATATTGCAGCGCAACAGTCGTGGATTTCGCTATGCGCAATCAGTCTTTCGGTTGTGAAAACCAGGCATCGCCGCGCGCCGCATGTGCGATCCAGTCGCCGCTTTCGATCACACGACGGCCCGCGATGCGCGCTGGATGGATCTCGTAGACCAGGCAGTCGAACCAATGGCTGCCAACCTCCACCCGCACCTGTCGTTTGATGTACTCACCCGAGCCATCGGCAGCCACCTCTTCGAGCACATCGAGCGCCGCCTCGACGGCGGGCTCGATGACGTAGACCTCGCCCCTCACACGCCGCGTCCCACCCAGCACGACGCCCGGATAGGCGCCCAGGTCGTACAGCGTGCCGGCGATGCCCGCCTCGCCGATCCACGCCGGCGCGGGCCGGTAGCGCGCGATGTCGTTGCGCCCGCCGCGGCGCAGCGTGCCGTAGACAAAAACGTGGGGCATCATCGAAATCGCTTTCTCCGCAATTACATGGCTTCAGTCTATTGAACTCCGCTACCCCTGCATCAGGCCGCCTCGTGGCCTACGGCTGCCTGGCCTTGAGCATGTCGCTCGTCGGCGGCTACGTCGCCCTTTCCAAACCTCTTGTTGCGGCCTTTCCGGTGCTGCTGCTTGCTTGGCTGCGCTTCGGCATCGCCGCGCTGGCCATGCCGCATTGGCTCAAGCGCGCGACCGACGAGCCACCGATGGCGGCGCGCACGCGCTGGCTGGTGTTCCTCGAGTCCTTCCTCGGCAACTTCATGTTCTCGATCTGCATGCTGTTCGGCGTAAGCCTGACGAGTGCTGTGTCCGCGGGCGTGATCATGGCGTCGATCCCCGCATGCGTGGCCGTCGCGAGCTGGCTCTTCCTGCGCGAACGCATCACCGTGCGCATCGGCCTGGCCATCGGCTGCGCCGCGCTCGGCATCGGCCTGCTCGCGTTGTCGCCAGCGCACGCGCAGGCATCGCCCGCCTCCACGCAATCGTCCATGCCCTGGCTCGGCAACCTGCTGGTGTTCTGCGCGGTGCTGTGCGAGACGGCGTATGCGGTGATCGGCAAGTCGCTCACGGGGCGGCTGGGGCCCAAGCGCATCGCCTCGCTCATCAATCTCTGGGGCTTCGTGCTCTCGATGCCCTTCGGTATCTGGTTCGCGCTGCAGTTCGACTTCACCTCGGTGCGCTTCGGCACCTGGGCGCTGCTCGTGGCCTACGCGCTTGCCGCGAGCATCTGGACGGTGTGGCTCTGGATGACCGGACTTCGCCACGTACCAGCCGCACAGGCGGGCGTTTTCGCCGTGATGCTGCCCGTGAGCGCGGCCCTCGTGGGCGTGCTCGTACTGGGTGAAAGCCTCTCTTCGCCACAGCTGGTTGCGTTCGTGATCGCGCTCGTGGGCGTGGTGCTTGCAACGTGGCCCGGTCGCCGAACGTGAAAAAGCGCGCTTCTCCCCTCTGAAAAAACAACAGCTCCCAATGAAAAAAGCGCTTTTTCCCTTGGAAACGCGTTTCTTCTCATTTAGCATCCGCATTGCCACTGGAGACGCAAGTTTTTCATTGGTGAACGTTCAACCAAAAAAGGAAATCAACCATGGCAACTGCAAAGAAGGCTCCGGCCAAGAAAGCTCCGGCAAAGAAGGCCGCTCCCGCGAAGAAGGCAGCGGCTCCTGCAAAGAAGGCCGCTCCGGCCAAGAAGGCAGCGGCACCCGCCAAGAAGGCTGCTCCTGCAAAGAAGGCTGCTCCGGCGAAGAAGGCTCCTGCAAAGAAGGCCGCTCCCGCCAAGAAGCGCACCCCCAACGCTGCGTTCATGAAGGCCCTGACCCCCAGCCCGGCCCTGGCCGCTGTGGTCGGTTCGACGCCTCTGCCGCGCACCGCTGTGGTGAGCAAGCTGTGGGACTACATCAAGAAGAACAACCTGCAAGACAAGGCCAACAAGCGCAACATCAACGCCGACGCCAAGCTGAAGGAAATCTTCGGCAAGCCGCAAGTGTCGATGTTCGAGCTGGCCGCGCTGATCGGCAAGCACGTCAAGTAAGCGCTCGGGGGCTTCGCGCTCCTGAATCAAAAAGCCCGCTCTGCGGGCTTTTTTTTCGCCTGCAGCGCCGCATTCGACCCTGCGAGTGCCGCTGCTTCGCCGAGCGCGGGATCCGACCCGGCACTCGACGATCAGGTGGCCCGCGGGTTGTGATGTACTCATGAGAAGTAGAACCTCAGCTGCAATGTCTTCGGCAATTCTCTGTGCCCACTCCAGGCGCCTTGCGTTAATTCACCAATTGGTTAAATTCTCGCCATGAAGGCCCCCAAGGAACCCACGCCCGAAGCGCTCGAGCCCCGCTCGCGCGACGCAGACCGTTCGCAGCTCGCCATCCTCGCGTCCGCACGTGACGAGTTCGCGGAGCGCGGCCTTGCCGGTGCGCGCATGGACAGCATCGCCGAGCGCGCAGGCCTCAACAAGCGCCTCATCTACTACTACTTCGGCAGCAAGGACGATCTGTTCCTCGCGGTGCTGGAGCGCGTCTACGCCGACATCCGCGCGGCCGAGCAGCGCCTGCACCTCGACGAGATCGAGCCGGTCGAGGCCATCCGCCAGCTGGTGTCGTTCACCTGGCACTACTACCTCGAGCACCCCGAGTTCATCACGCTGCTCAACAGCGAGAACCTGCACTGCGCGGCACACCTGAAACGCTCCGAACGCATCCAGGAAATGAACTCGCCACTGGTGCAGCTGCTCGACACGGTGCTCGAGCGCGGCCGCCGCGACAAGCTGTTCCGCGCCGGCGTGGACCCGGTGCAGCTGTACATCTCCATCGCGTCGCTCTGCTACTTCTATCTCTCGAACAACCACACGCTGTCGGCCATCTTCGGGCGCGACTTGCGCGCACCCAAGGCGATGGCGCAACGCCTCTCGCACATGACCGACCTCGTGCTGGGCTACGTCCTGCACTGAGCCTCAGCGCACCTTCGCACACCCCGGGTATTCACTAGGCAGCAGCCGTTGACGCTGCGGCGCAGCCGTTTCTACAATGAATAATTCACTCAATGGTGAATTGATCGATTCGAGAAGACGGCCCGACCGCGCGGAGACATTCCATGAAGTTCCTTGCCTCGCTGACCTGCGTCCTTGCCCTGCTGCCGTGCGTGGCCTCCGCGCAGGGCGCCTACCCCAGCAAGCCGATCCGTGTGGTCGTGCCCTTCGCGGCCGGCAGCACCACCGACATCATTGCGCGTGCCATCGCCGACAAGATGAGCCTCAGCATGGGCCAGGCGCTGGTCATTGACAACCGAGGCGGCGCGAGCGGCACCATCGGCCAGCAGGCGGTGGCCACGGCCGCGCCCGACGGCTACACAGTGATGATCCACTCGTCGTCGCATACGGTGAGCCCCTCGACCTTCGCCAAGCTGCCCTTCGACACGCTGCACGACTTCGCAGGCGTCACGCCCATCTCGTCGCTGCCCAACGCGCTGGTCATCTCGCCCACGAAGAACATCAAGACGCTGCCGCAGCTGCTTGCCGTCGCGCGCGCCAAGCCCGGCAGCATGAACTTCGCCTCTGCCGGCCAAAGCAGCGCCACGCACCTGAACGCCGAGAAATTCAAGATGGCCGCGAAGATTGACGCCACCAACATCCCCTTCAAGGGATCGGGCGAGGCCGTCACCGAGGTGCTCTCGGGCCGCGTCGACTATTACTTCTCGCCCATCGCACCGGTCATCGGCCAGATCAAGGAAGGCCAGCTGCTGGCGCTGGCCGTCGGTTCGCCCAAGCGCGCCGCCGCCCTGCCCGACGTGCCCACGACCACCGAAGCCGGCGTGCCCGGCTCCGAATTCAACTTCTGGATCGGAATGATGGCGCCCGCCAGGACCCCGCGCGACATCGTCGAGCGGCTGAACGCCGAAGTGGCGAAGGCGCTGGCCTCGCCCGAGGTGAAGGAGCGCTTCGCCAAGCTCGGCGCCGATGCATGGACGCTCAAACCCGAGCAGTTCGACGCCTACATCAAGGAAGAAATCGCCAGCAACGCGCAGCTCGTGAAGGCTGCCGGCCTGTCGGTGCAGCAGTAGACACGCACGCACGCCTCGATGCCCGCCATGTTCCGCAAGCTCCTGCTCTCCCCGGCCCTGCGTCCTTTCATCCTGATTCTGTTGCTGCTGGTGCTGTGGGACCTGGCGATCCGCCTCTTCAGGATTCCGGCCTACCTGATCCCGCCGCCGTGGGAGGTCGTGAAGCAGCTCGTCGCCGAATGGCCGCGCCTGCTCGGCGAGAGCTGGAAGACCACACTCGCCACGCTCGGCGGCTTCGGCCTGACGATCCTGATCGGCATTCCGATCGCGATGGTCATCGCCTACTCGCGCGTCGTCGAGTCGTACGTGTACCCGCTGCTGGTGTTCTCGCAGAGCATCCCCAAGGTGGCGATCGCGCCGCTGTTCGTGGTGTGGTTCGGCTTCGGCATCTTCCCGAAGGTGATCAGCGCCTTCCTGCTGGGCTTCTTCCCGGTGGTGGTGTCCACGGTGATGGGCTTCAAGTCGGTCGAGCCCGACATGCTCGACCTGGCCCGCTCGATGGGCGCGAGCCGCCTGCAGACCTTCTTCAAGATCAGCCTGCCGCAAGCCATGCCCGCGATCTTCAGCGGCCTGAAGGTGTCGGTCACGCTGGCCGTGGTGGGTGCGGTGGTCGGCGAGTTCGTCGGCTCCAACTCGGGCATCGGCTACGTGCTGCAGGTGGCCAACGGCAACTTCGACCTGCCGCTGATGTTCGCCGCGCTGGTCGTGCTGTCGAGCATCGGCGTGATTCTTTTCGTCGCCGTCGACCTCATCGAGCGCGTGATGATTCCGTGGCACGCCTCGCAGCGCCACGCCCAATGAGTTCCTTCGCCAAGCCAACAACTCCCGGAGACAAGACCATGAAGAAGCTGCTTCCCTCGCTGCTCGCCGCCGCAGCGCTCGTCACCTTCGCTATCGCTCCCGCCCACGCGCAGGCCGACAAGCCCAAGGACAAGGTCACGCTGATGCTCAACTGGTACCTCTACAGCGAGCACGCGCCCTTCTTCCTCGGCAGGGAAAAGGGCTTCTACGCCGACGAAGGCATCGACCTCGAGATCCAGGAGGGCCGCGGCTCCGCCGTCACCGCGCAGGCGGTGGCCGCCAAGTCGGCCACCTTCGGCTACATCGACGTCACGACCATGATCAAGGCCGCCGCCAAGGGCGCGCCGCTGAAGTCGACCGGCGTGCTGTTCCAGGTGAGCCCGATGTCGGTCATGGGCTTCACCGAGAAGAACATCAGGGTGCCGAAGGACATCGTCGGCAAGACCGTGGCCGTCACGCCCGGCGATTCGATGTCCCAGATGTGGCCGCTGTTCCTCAAGGTCAACAACATCTCGCCGGACCAGGTGAAGATCGTCTCGGGGGACGCCCAGACCAAGCTCAATGCGGTGACCAACGGCCAGGCCGACCTGCTGCTGGGCTACGTGATGGACCAGGCGATCAAGCTGCAGGACGCCACCGGCAAGCCCGTGACGCCGATCCGCTTTGCCGACTCCGGCGTGAACCAGATCAGCTCCGGAATCATCGCCAACAAGAACCTTCTGACCGAGAACCCCGACCTCGTGAAGCGCTTCATGCGCGCCTCGACCAAGGCCGCCGAAGCCGCCGAGAAGAGCCCCGAAGCCGCTGTCGATGCGATGCTCAAGGCCAACCCTAAAGCAGGCGTGCGCGACACGCTGATCGTGGGCATGAAGCAGAGCGTGGCGCTCTATCACACGAAGGAAACGGCCAACCAGCGCCCATTCCGCGTCGCGATGAAGAACGTGAACGACTCGCTCGACCTGCTGGTGCAGTACGGCGGCATGGATCCGTCGACGCGCGGCAAGCCTGAGGACTACGTGACCCTCGACTTCCTGCCGTAAGCAGGCTCGCCCCCAGGCTCCGCGCACTTCGTGTCGCTTCTCCTTCCCCCTACCGGGGG
>NZ_AKIW01000037.1:0-5717 GCF_000282635.1 Variovorax sp. CF313 | reverse complement strand
GGTTCCGCGGTGTTCCCCGAAAAGACCTCAGCATCCCGCCGCCTCGTCCGCTTCCGTCCTTTAACTATTCTCCATGTCCACTGATGTCCTGATCGAGGCGCGCGGCGTCTCGAAGACCTACCAAAGCAAGGACGGCCCGGTCGAGTCGCTCAGGCCTCTAGCCTTCTCCGTCAAGGAAGGCGAGTTCATCTCCGTCGTCGGCCCCTCGGGCTGCGGCAAGAGCACGCTGCTGAAGATGGTGGCGGGCCTGCTGCCCATCAGCGGCGGCGAGCTCACGCTGGCGGGCAAGCCGATCAAGGGGCCGCAGAAGGACGTGGGCATCGTGTTCCAGAGCGCAGTGCTGCTGCCCTGGCGCAGCGTGGAAGACAACATCCTGCTGCAGGCCGAGATGCGCCACCTGCCCAAGGCGGCCTCGCAAGCCCGCGCACGCGAGCTGATGGAAATGGCTGGCCTCAAGGGCTTCGAGGGCAAGTACCCCTGGCAGCTCTCGGGCGGCATGCAGCAACGCGCCTCGATCTGCCGCGCGCTGCTGCACGACCCGTCGGTGCTGCTGATGGACGAGCCCTTCGGTGCGCTCGACGCGATGACGCGCGAGAAGATGAACCTTGAGCTGCAGCGCATCTGGATGGCGTCGAAGAAGACGGTGATGCTGATCACCCACAGCATCCCCGAGGCGATCTTCCTGTCGGACCGCGTGATCGTGATGAGCGAGCGGCCAGGTTCGATTGCCGCTGTTTACGAAATCGACCTGCCGCGCCCCCGCACGCTCGACATGATGGGCTCAGCCGAGTTCGGCGCGTACACGAAGCTGGTGCGCGCGCATTTCTTCTCGCAAGGCATCCTGGACCACTGAAGGCGCCGGCCATGGATGCAATCCGTTTTCATGTCGAGGAGATCCGCTTTGCCGAGCGCGACGTGGCGCTGCGGCTGCCGTTCCGTTTCGGTGCGGCGACCGTCACGGCCTGCCCGCAGGTCTATGTGAAAGCCCGCATCCGCTTTTCAAACGGCCGCACGGCCGAGGGCTGCGCCGCCGAGATGATGGTGCCCAAGTGGTTCGACAAGAACCCGGCGCTCACCAACGAACAGAACTTCGAGCAACTGCGCTTTGCGCTGCGCGATGCGCGCGAGGCCTATATCGCCGAGCCCGATGCGCAAACCGCGTGGACGCACTTCGCATCGAACTACGCGGCGCTGCAGGCGCGCGCCAAGGCCAAGGGCCTGCAACCGCTGGTGGCCAGCTACGGCCCTGCACTGATCGACCGCGCCCTGCTCGACGCGCTGTGCCTGCACAGTGGCGTGAGCTTCGCGACGGCCATGAGCGGCAACCTCTGCGGCCTCGACATCGCAGGCAGCGGCCTCGCGGATGACCTCGCCGGCTTCGACATGCCGGCCTTCCTGGCGAAGCAATCGCCGCGCACTCGCATCGCGGCGCGCCATACGGTGGGCCTGGCCGATGCCATCGACGACCATGACGCCCTGCCGGACGCCCCCGCCGACGGCCTTCCGAGGACTCTCGAAGCCGCCGTGCGCCGCTACGGCCTCACGCACTTCAAGCTCAAGCTGTGCGGCAACACCGCACAGGACATCGCGCGCCTCCAACGCATCGCCCACGTCATCGACGAGCACGCGCAGTTGGTGACGCTCGATGGCAACGAGCAATACGCCGACGCCGATGCGTTCGCCACCTTCCTGGACCGCATGCTGTCCACGCCCGTGCTCTGGAAGCTCGCGCAGAAGACGGTCTTCGTCGAACAGCCGATCCGCCGCGACGCGGCGCTGCAGCGCGACGTGTCCGCGCTGGGCAAGCGCATTGCGCTGCTCATCGACGAATCGGACGCCACGCTCGATGCCTTCGTGCAGGCCCGCGCGCTGGGCTACACCGGGGTGTCGAGCAAGAGTTGCAAGGGTTTCTACAAGTCGGTCGTCAACGCGGCGCGCTGCGCGCAGTGGAACTCGACCGATGACGCCGCACGCTACTTTCTCTCAGGCGAAGACTTGACCATGCAGGCCGGCCTGGGCGTGCAGCAAGACCTGGCACTGGTCGCATGGCTCGGGCTGTCGCACGTCGAGCGCAACGGCCACCACTATGTCAACGGCCTGGCCGCGGCGCCCGAGGCCGAACAGCAGGCCCTGCAGCGCGCCCACCCGGGCCTGTACGAACTGAGCGACGGCGCCGTGCGCCTCGCCATCCGCGAGGGCCAGCTCGACCTGTCCTCGCTTACCACCGCGCCCGGCTTCGCCACCGGCAGACCCGGCGCCGGCATCTCCTGGGACGCCATGCGTTCCGTCTACTGAAGCCAACTTCTCAATCTCTCTCGCATCTCAAGGAAGAAAACGATGGCCACCCAACGTCTAGGAATCATCATGCACGGCGTCACCGGCCGCATGGGCATGAACCAGCACCTGATCCGCTCGATCTGCGCCATTCGCGCGCAAGGCGGCGTGACGCTGTCGAACGGCGACAAGGTCATGCCCGACCCGATCCTCATCGGCCGCAACGCCGAGAAGATGGAAGCGCTTGCCAAGGCCCACGACATCGCGCGCTGGGGCACCGATCTCGACAAGGCGCTCGAGAACAAGGACGACACCCTCTTCTTCGATGCCGGCACCACGCAGATGCGTCCCATGCTGCTGGCCAAGGCCATCCGCGCCGGGAAGCACGTGTACTGCGAGAAGCCGATCGCCACCAACCTGAACGAAGCCGTTGAGATCGCGCGCCTGGCCGAAGGATCCGGCTTGAAGCATGGCGCGGTGCAGGACAAGCTCTTTCTCCCGGGCCTGCGCAAGCTCGACATGCTGCGCCGCGCCGGCTTCTTCGGCCGCATGCTCAGCGTGCGCCTGGAGTTCGGCTACTGGGTGTTCGAGGGCGACCTGCAGCCCATCCAGCGCCCGAGCTGGAACTACCGCAAGGAAGACGGCGGCGGGATGATCCTGGACATGATGTGCCACTGGCGCTATGTGCTGGACAACCTGTTCGGCGAAGTGAAGTCGGTGAGCTGCCTGGGTACCACTCACATCCCGAAGCGCTGGGACGAAGCCGGCAAACCCTACGAAGCCACCGCCGACGATGCCGCCTATGCCACCTGCGAACTCACGGGCCACAACGGCGAGCCGGTGATCGCGCAGATCAACATGAGCTGGGCGACGCGCGTGCGCCGCGACGACCTCGTGACCTTCCATGTGGACGGCACCGATGGCTCCGCCGTCGCGGGCTTGTCGAGCTGCCGCGCGCAGAGCCGCGTCGCCACGCCGCGCCCGGTGTGGAACCCCGACGAGAAGCAGACCATGAACTTCTTCGACCAGTGGCAGGAGATTCCGGATTCGCAGGTCTACGACAACGGCTTCAAGATCCAGTGGGAGCACTTCATTCGCCACGTGGTCGAGAACGAGCCTTACAAATGGACGCTGCCCGAAGGCGCCAAGGGCGTGCAGCTGGTCGAGGCCGCACTCGAGTCGTGGAAGGACCGCCGCTGGGTCGACGTGCCCGCGCTGAAAGTCTGAGGCAGGCAGCATGGCACTTTCGCTGACCCTCCCCACCGCGAGCGGCACCCTCGCGCCCTTCGCCCTGCGCGGCAGCGCACCGGTCAAGCCCGATGCGTGCGTCAAGTTCAACCGCATCGCCTACTCGGCCGCGCACGTCGTAGCCGACCCGCTCGCGGCCATCGACCCATGGCTGCAGTGCGCGGTCGACTGGGACACCACCATCGCCTACCGCCGCCACCTGTTCTCGCTGGGCCTGGGCGTAGCCGAGGCCATGGACACCGCGCAGCGCGGCATGGGGCTCGACTGGCCGACCTCGCTGGAGCTGATCCGACGCTCGCTCGATGCCGCGAAGGACGTGCCGGGCGCGCTGGTCGCTTCGGGTTGCGGCACCGACCACCTCAACATCGACGACGTGAAGAGCGCCGACGACGTGATCCGCGGCTACGAAGAGCAGATGGCCGCCATCGAGGCGCTCGGCGGCAAGCTCATCGTGATGGCCAGCCGAGCGCTGGCCCGCGTGGCCAAGAGCCCGGCCGACTACGAGCGCGTGTACGACCGCATCCTGCGCCAGGCGAAGCAGCCGGTGGTGCTGCACTGGCTCGGCGACATGTTCGACCCGGCGCTGGCCGGCTATTGGGGCACGAAGGATGTCGATGCAGCGATGGACACCGCCGTGGGCATCATCGCGGCGCATCCAGGCAAGGTCGACGGCATCAAGATCTCGCTGCTCGACAAGGACAAGGAAATCGCGATGCGCCGGCGGCTGCCCCAGGGCGTTCGCATGTACACGGGCGACGATTTCAACTACGCCGAGCTGATTGCGGGCGACGGGTTCGGAAATGAGCCGACGCACGGCCAGAGCGACGCACTGCTTGGCATCTTCGACGCCATCGCTCCCGCCGCGAGCGCCGCGCTGGGCGCACTGGCCCAGGGCCGCACCGAGAAGTTCCACGCGATCCTCGGCCCCACGGTGCCGCTGTCCCGCCACATCTTCGCGGCGCCCACGCGCTTCTACAAGACCGGCGTGGTATTCATGGCCTGGCTCAACGGCCACCAGAAGCACTTCACGATGGTGGGCGGCCAGCAGAGCACGCGTTCGCTGCAGCACTTCGCCGAACTGTTCAGGCTGGCCGATGCGGCGAACCTGCTGGAGCAACCCGAGCTGGCCGTTCGGCGCATGAAGACGCTGCTGGCACTGCACGGCGTGGAAGGATGAGCAAGGCCATGCGCGATTTCTCGCAGAACCACGACTGGCTGTCGATCAACACCGCCACCATCCGCAAGCAGTCGGGCTCCGAGGTGCCGCTCGACCGAATCATCGACCAGTGCGCCGAACGCGGCATCCGCGCCATCAGCCCCTGGCGTGACCAGGTGACGGCTGTCGGGCTCGACAAGGTGGCCAAGCAGTTGAAGGCGCACGGCATCGGCCTGTCGGGCTACTGCCGGGGCGGCTTCTTTCCCGCACCCGACGCTGCAGGCCTGAAAGCTGCGCTCGACGACAACCGCCGCGCCATCGACGAAGCGAAGACGCTCGGTGCACCCTGCCTCGTACTCGTGGTCGGCGCGTTGCCCGGTGCGCTCGAAGGCAAGGCCGCCTACAAGGACATCGGCCGCGCGCGCGGCGAGGTGCACGACGGCATCGCAGCCTCGCTCGAATACGCCCGCGAAGCCGGCATGCCGCTGGCCATCGAGCCCCTGCACCCGATGCAGGCGGCCGACCGCGCGTGCATCAACACGCTGGAACACGCGCTCGACCTGTGCGACGAACTCGATGCGGACAAGACCGGCATGCTCGGCGTGGCCCTGGACATCTACCACGTGTGGTGGGACCCGAAGCTGCAGCAGCAGATCGCCCGCGCCGGCCGCGAGCGGTTGCTGGCTTACCACGTCTGCGACTGGCTCACGCCCACGCGCGACCTGCTCTCCGACCGCGGGATGATGGGCGATGGCGTGGTCGAACTGAAGAAGATCCGCGGCTGGGTGGAGGACGCGGGTTTCGCTGGGTTCAGCGAGGTCGAGATCTTTTCGAACCTCGATTGGTGGCAACGGGCCGGCGAAGAGACGCTGGATGTTTGCATCCAGCGGCACAAGCGGGCCGTCTAGGCGCTCGGGTTCTGCTCCGCTAGCGCCGGCAGTCCAACCGCTCTGCTGAACGCTCACGCCGGCGGGGTGCCTTGCGCAGCGAAATAAAGGGGGAGGCCGAAGGCCGGAGGACATTCGCGGAGCAAGGCACC
>NZ_AKIW01000036.1 GCF_000282635.1 Variovorax sp. CF313 | reverse complement strand
GGCAGGCCTTCGATCGGGCTCTGCGCTTTTTTCGGAGGCCGTCGTGCCCCCACCCCGGCCCTCCCCCAGAGGGGAGGGAGAAACACCGCGGCTTACTTGCCCGCGCTGCCCATGCCGCCCAGCGGCTTGCCGTTGACCTTCAGGCTGCCGTCGCTGAACTCGACCTGGCCGGTCACGTCGTCGCCGTCGCGCTTCACGAAGCCCATGGCCTCGCCTTGCTCGACCAGGCCGGCCACCATTTCGGGCGGGGGCGTCTGGCCGCTCTCGGCGCCGGTTTCGGCCAGCTTCTCCAGCCACTTCATGGGCAGGCGCGCATGGGCCTTGAGTGCGCCGCGCTTCATCATCAGCGCGGTGCCCGGCAGTTGCAGGTCTTCGTCCGTCACGCCGGCCATGCTGACCGTGTAGCCGAGTTCGCCGCGCTTGCCGTCGATCTCGACCAGCATCCTGTCGAGGCCGGCCTCGGGGGCGTACTTGGCCATGGCCTTGAGGTCGGGCGCGAGCTGCTCGGCCAGCGCCTGCATCGCTGCCTGGGAGGCCTTGCTGCCGCCCTTGCCGCAGCCGTTGACGGCACCGGACTGCATCCAGGCGTCGGCCAGCTTCTTGTAGCCGGCGGCATGGATGCGGCGCGCGCTGCTGGTCAGCTCGAACTTGTCGATCTTGGTTTCGCCGATCTTGCCGGCGCCCTTGAGCGTGCCGCTCGACGTGTAGAGGCCGTCCTTGATGCTCGCGTCGGCCAGCAGGTCGATGCCCTGGAGCACGACGGTCGGCAGCGCCTTCGGTGTTTCGGCCGCAGCCGCGCCGTCAGCGGCTGCCTTCTTCTTGATGGCGAATTCGAGGGTGTCGAGCCGGCCTTCGCTCTTGCCGGTGGCAAGGAACCAGCCGGCGCTGCTGTCCATGTCGGCCTTGGCGGTGAGCTTGCCCATCTTCATGGTGATGCCGCTGCGCGCGTCGCTGAAGTCCAGGCCGGGCACGGTGAGGTCGTAGCGCGCCTGGGTGCGTGCTGCGTTCACTTCCACGCGGGCCTGCGCGCCTTGCCAGTCGAGCCGGCCCTTGCCTTCCTCGGCCAGCTTGACGGGCGCGACGGTCAGGTCGGTCGTGACGGCGCCGCTGAAGCCGACCTTGGTGTGCGCGGTCAGGGGCTTTGTCTTGCCGAAGAACTTCTCGACATCGGCCTGCACTTTGGCGTCGAGCACCAGCTCGCTGTCGATGGTGGCCGCCGCCAGCGTGCCGCCGGCCAGCGGGCCGTGGTGGATGGTGTCGCGGATGGTGAGGCGCAACTGCTTCGGCGGCTTGATGCCGGCGTCCTCCTCGTCGTCTTCCTCCGCTTCGTCGCCCTCGGCGGGCTTGCTGGCGACGGCCGCGGCGGCATCGGGCGCGCAGCCGATTTCCAGCGTCACGGTGCTGACGGCGCCGAGGAAGCCGCGTTCGTACTTGCGCTCGGCCACGCGCACCAGCGCGGTCTGCTTCGGCAGCTCGTCGAATGCGGTGTCGTAACGCGACTTGATCTGCGAACCGGCCCACCAGGTGCTGCCGCCGTAGGCGACGGCGATGGCCGCGGCCAGGACTCCCAAAACTGCTTTCTTGTTCAAGGCTTGCTTTCTTTTTGCGAATGATCGGATAAGCCCGGCCGCCATATGGGCAAAGGCTCGGGCCCCGCGCTGCCCCCTCAGGCAGCGCGGGGCGATGCTAACGGAGTTGGCCGGCACGCCAGGACATCGCCCACGCCTGTGAGTTCTCTATACAATCGCGCGCCTGTTCCGGCAGCCATGTCCAGTTCCCATGGGCAAGATGTGACTTCCGGCACGGGGCGCCATACGTTACTGGGGGGCTTTCGGGGGTATAACCCCGGGGTTCGCCGCTGGCGAGCACCCCGACAACGGGGAGCCTGCGTGGCCTGAAAGCTGCAAGGGGCTCCCATGGGAGGAGACACCCAGTGAAAGCGCGTTCCAGTTCGTCCAAGGAGCCAGTCACCGTGAAGAAACCCGCCGCCAAGGCCACGCCAGCACCCAAGCCCGCCGCAAAGAAGGCGCCGGCTGCGAAGCAGGCTGTACCTGCGGCCAAGAAGGTTTCTGCCACCGCACATGGCCCTGTCGCGAAGGAGAAAAGCGCGCCGTCCAAAAAGCCCGCAGCACCACCGGCCAAGGCCGTGACCGCTGCGACCAAGAAGTCCGCCAAGCCTGCAACTGCCGCCACCAGGACCGCAGGCGCGGGCTCATCGTCATCCAAACCCGTCGGCCGCCCTGCTGCCGCTCCTTCTGCTCCCTCGATCCCCATGAAAAAAACGGCTGCCGCCTCCACTTCCGCCCCGGCGACACCCTCGATGCCCGCTCAAACCGCCACGCCCGCACCCGCCGCGCGTGGTGGCCGTGTGTCCCGGCTGTCGCAACTGACCGTGCCCTCGATGCCGCAATCCGTGGCATCGACCGCCGCCAAGTCCAGCTTCTCGCAGGCGCCTTCCAACGCGCTGGTGCCGCCACCGCCACTGGCCGTGAAGAAAGACCCGAAGCTGGCCAACAACTGGAAGACCAAGACGCCCGCCGAGCTGAGCGATGCCGAAGTCATCGCCATGCCCGACGACGAGTACATGAACGAAAAGCAGATGGCGTTCTTCCGCCTGAAGCTCGAAGAACTCAAGCGCGGCATCCTCGAGAACGCCGGCGAGACCACCGAGCACCTGCGTGAAGACACGGTGGTCGTGCCCGACCCGGCCGACCGCGCCACCATCGAGGAAGAACACGCCCTCGAGCTGCGCACGCGCGACCGCGAACGCAAGCTGCTGAAGAAGATCGAGCAGTCGATCCAGCGCATCGACGCCGGCGACTACGGCTATTGCGACGAAACCGGCGAGCCCATCGGCGTGGGCCGCCTGCTGGCCCGCCCGACCGCGACGCTGTCGCTCGAAGCGCAGCAGCGCCGCGAGCTCAAGCAGAAGATGTTCGGGGATTGACACGGGGTCAAGGTAGATAGAAACCAGCGTCTTCGATAGCCTTCGCCGAATGCCAAAGGAAGAATCGGGCCGCCTTTTCTCAAAGGTGGCCAAGTTTGTCCGCAATCCCCTGAAGGATTGGTCGGAGCTGGATGCCCCTGCCGCCGCCTCGACCTCGGACTCCTCGCTGCCCGCCCAGACCTACAGCCGCGAGATGCTGAAGGAGATGATCGAGCGGCGCCAGCGCAACGATTTCGTGCGCCGGCGCGAGTTCGACATGCTGCGCAAGCTGCGCCAGCGCGAAGCTGCGGCCCATGCCTTCGAGGCGACGGTCACGCCGTCCTCGTTCAACCTCAACAGTTCCTCCGAGGGATCGGACGGCCGCGCGCTCACGCTCAAGAAGATCGACGAGATCGAGCAGCAGATGTCGCAGCAGTGGTGGAAGGGGCGGGGCCCGAACGGCGAAACGCTGGTCAACCCGCCGCCCGACGCCGGGGCCGAGACGCTGCCGCCGGTGCATACCGACGAACTGCTGGCCGAGCCTGCCGGACACTTGCCTGTCCCCGCGGCCGCTGAAGCCAGCAGCAGCCCGGCCGCGGCTGCCGGCGACGTGCCGCTGATGTCGTCTCGCCTCGCGCACGACGGCGCGCTGGAAGAAGCGGTGATCCGCTTCGCGCACGGCGACGACACCGGTGCCGAAGCCATCCTCCTGCAGGCCCTGGCCTCCGAGAGCGCGCCGGCCACCGAGGACGGCCACGACAACCCCGCCGCCGAACGCGACGACGGCCGCTGGCGCGCCCTGTTCGATTTGTACCGCGCAACGGGCGATGCCGCGAAGTTCGCGGCCGCCCGCATGCGCTACGCGCAACGCATGCGGCGCATGGGCCCTGACTGGGTGTCGCTCGAAGAGCTGGCCCGCAGCGTCAAGGCCGTGACCGCCAGCGAAGAGGCCGCCGAGGCGGCTGCCGAAGGCGGCGCCGCCCATGCCGATTGGACTTGCCCCGCGCGCCTGGCGCGCGAAGGCCTCATGGAGCTCACCCGTGCGCTCTCGAAGGCGGGCGCGGTGTGGACGCTCGACTGGCGCGGGCTGCACGCCATCGAGCCCGAGGCGGCCGCGCCGTTGCGCGTGCTGTTCGCCCACTGGGCCGGTTCGCCGGTCCAGCTGCGCTTCATGGGCACGGCGCAACTGCTGGCCGTGTTGTCCGAGGCTGCGCCCAACAACGAGCGCGGCACCGACGACGTCTGGTGGCAACTGCACCTCGCGGCGCTGCGCATGATGCATCTGCCCGACGACTTCGAGCTGGTCGCGCTCAACTACTGCATCACCTACGAGGTGTCGCCGCCCGCCTGGCAGGACCCGTGCGGCGAGTGCACCACGCTGGCCGCGCCGCCCGCAAGTCGGTCCAACTCGGTCTGGTCGCTGCTGTCGGTCGGCGGTGATTCCGAGAGCTTCCCGTCCACCGACAGCGGTTTTGCCGCGCTGGCGGGCGACCTGCGGGGAGAGTCGCTGTCGAACTGGCAGCGGCTGGACAACGACCTGCGCCACACCACGGCGCCCGTCATATCCTGCGCGGCGCTGCTGCGCATGGACCTGGCCGCCGCCGGCACGCTGCTGAGCTGGGTGCGTGCGCGCGATGCCAACGGCGAGCGCGTGCAGTTCGTCGACGCGCATCGGCTCATCGCCGCGCTGTTCAATCTGGTAGGCATTGCCGATCACGCCACGGTGGCGGTTAGAAAAAACTAAACCGGTACCGCTTCTCGGCGGTTGCATTGCCGCCGCACACCCCCAGATGGCTGCGATGGAACAGTTTCACGGCACCACCATCGTGAGCGTGCGCCGCAAGACCCCCCAAGGCGACCAGGTCGCCATCGGCGGGGACGGGCAGGTCACTCTCGGCAACATCGTCATCAAGGGCACGGCGCGCAAGGTGCGGCGGCTCTATCACGGCAAGGTGCTCGCCGGCTTCGCCGGCGCCACGGCCGATGCCTTCACGCTCTTCGAGCGTTTCGAGGCCAAGCTCGAAAAGCACCAGGGGCACCTGACCCGGGCGGCCGTCGAGCTCACCAAGGACTGGCGCACCGACCGCGTGCTGCGCAAGCTCGAAGCCATGCTCGCCGTGGCCGACGCGACCACCTCGCTCATCATCACCGGCAATGGCGACGTGCTGGAGCCCGAGGACGGCGTGATCGCCATCGGTTCGGGCGGCGCGTATGCCCAGTCGGCGGCCAAGGCACTGATCGAGAACACCGAGCTCTCGGCCGAGCAGATCGTGCGCAAATCGCTGGCGATCGCCGGAGAAATCTGCATTTACACGAACATGAATCACACGGTGGAAGCGCTCTGACCATGTCCATGACCCCCCAGGAAATCGTCTCCGAGCTCGACAACCACATCGTCGGCCAGCCGGCCGCCAAGCGCGCGGTGGCCATCGCCCTGCGCAACCGCTGGCGCCGCCAGCAGGTCGACGACAAGCTGCGCCACGAGATCACGCCGAAGAACATCCTCATGATCGGCCCCACGGGTGTGGGCAAGACCGAAATTGCCCGCCGCCTCGCTCGCCTGGCCGACGCGCCCTTCATCAAGGTCGAGGCCACCAAGTTCACCGAGGTGGGTTACGTCGGCAAGGACGTCGATTCGATCGTCCGCGACCTCGCCGAGATCGCGGTCAAGCAGACGCGCGAATCCGAGAGCATCAAGGTGCGCGCGCGTGCCGAAGACGCCGCCGAAGAACGCATCCTCGATGTGCTGCTGCCCCCGGCGCGCGGCGCCGACGGCGCAACGCCTGCGCTGGACGGCCCCAGTCCCACGCGCCAGGCGTTCCGCAAGAAGCTGCGCGAGCATCAGCTCGACGACAAGGAAATCGAACTCGACCTCGCCGAGGCCCGCGCCCCGCTCGAAATCATGGGCCCGGCCGGCATGGAGGAAATGACCGAGCAGCTGCGCGGCATGTTCGGCCAGCTCGGCGGCGGCAAGCGCAAGACGCGCAAGCTCAAGATCGCCGAGGCGATGCGCCTGCTGATCGACGAAGAGGCTGCCAAGCTGGTCAACGAGGACGAGATCCGCGCGCAGGCCATCACCAACGCGGAGCAGAACGGCATCGTCTTCATCGACGAGATCGACAAGGTCGCCACCCGCAGCGAAGCCCAGGGTTCCGACGTGTCGCGCCAGGGCGTGCAGCGCGACCTGCTGCCGCTGGTGGAAGGCACGGCCGTGACCACCAAGTACGGGGTGGTGCGCACCGACCACATGCTGTTCATTGCGAGCGGCGCGTTCCACCTGAGCAAGCCGAGCGACCTGATTCCAGAGCTGCAGGGGCGCTTTCCGATCCGCGTCGAGCTGCAGTCGCTCTCCGTGTCGGACTTCGAAAGCATCCTCACGCAGACCCGCGCTTCGCTCGTGAAGCAGTACCAGGCGCTGCTCGCCACAGAGGGCGTGACGCTCGAATTCACGCCCGAGGGCGTGAACCGGCTGGCCGCCATCGCCTTCGAGGTGAACGAGCGCACGGAGAACATCGGCGCGCGCCGCCTGTCGACCGTGATGGAGCGCCTGCTGGATGAGGTAAGCTTCGACGCGACCCGCCTCGAAGGGCAATCGATCCGCATCGATGCCGCCTACGTCGACGAGCGCCTCGCGGCACTAAGTCACGACGAAGACCTTTCGCGCTTCATCCTCTGAAGCCGCTTCTCCTCCCCCTGTAACGGGGGAATCCTTCACGCATCACTTTCACTGCGTGGGCTAAGTACTTCATTCTCAACGAAATTCGCCGATTCCGAGGATTTGGAATCGGCGCTAAGTCGTTGATTCCATTACAAAAAATAGCCCAAACGGCCAGTTGCTTCTGAAGTGTTTCCTGCTACAGTGCAAAAAAGTGCAGTTAAGTGGGAAAAAGTGCGGGTAGTGCCTCTTTCAGGTGCCGCAGCACTCCCAAAACAGGGGTTTCGTGGTCGTGTTTCAAGGCGCTTCATCGCTCAGTCTGGATGCCAAGGGGCGGCTCTCCGTGCCGACCCGGCACCGTGACGTCCTGAGCGCGACGGCAGGCGGCCAGCTCACGATCACCAAGCATCCGCACGGATGCCTGATGGTGTTCCCCCGTCCCGAATGGGAAAAATTCCGCGAGCGCATCGCTGCGCTGCCGATGTCGGCGCAGTGGTGGAAGCGCGTCTTCCTGGGCAACGCCATGGACGTCGAGATGGACGGCACCGGCCGCATCCTGGTGTCGCCCGAACTGCGCGCGGCCACCGGCATCGTGCGCGACACGCTGCTGCTGGGCATGGGCAACCACTTCGAGCTGTGGGACAAGGCCACCTACGAGGCCAAGGAGGCCGAGGCCACCCAGGGCGAGATGCCGGATGTGTTTCAGGACTTCGCGTTCTGAGGGCTCACGTGAACACCGCATGGACCCATACGACCGTCTTGCTGAACGAGGCGGTGGAAGCCGTTCTTTCCGGCAGCACGGCGGCAACCGGCACCTACGTGGACGCCACTTTCGGTCGGGGAGGGCATGCGCGTGCAATTCTCTCCAGGCTGGCGCCGGAGGGCAGGCTGATCGCATTCGACAAGGATGCAGAAGCAGTGGCCGAAGCAGCGCGCATCTCCGATGCGCGTTTTTCCATCCGCCATCAGGGATTCCGCTCGCTGGGCGAATTGCCCGATGCGAGCGTCGACGGCTTGCTGATGGACCTGGGCGTGAGTTCGCCGCAGATCGACAACCCGGTGCGCGGTTTCAGTTTTCGTTTCGACGGTCCGCTCGACATGCGCATGGACACCACGCGCGGCGAGAGCGTGGCCGAATGGCTGGCAACGGCCGAACTTCCACAAATTGCAGAGGTGATCCGTGACTATGGCGAAGAACGGTTTGCTGTTCAGATTGCAAAGGCGATTGTTGCTCGCAGACAAGAACGGGGCGCAATTTCAACCACCACCGAACTGGCCGAGCTCGTGGCTGGCACGGTCAAAACCCGCGAGCAGGGCCAGAACCCTGCAACGCGCACATTTCAGGCTTTTCGGATTTTCATCAACGCCGAGCTTGAAGAGCTGCAACAGGCGCTAGAGGCCAGCCTGTCCGTGCTCAAGCCCCACGGGCGGCTCGCGGTGATCAGCTTCCATTCGCTGGAAGACCGCATCGTGAAGCAGTTCATCGCCAAGCACTCGAAGGAGGTCTACGACCGCCGTGCGCCGTTTGCCGCCCCGAAGGTCATGAAACTGCGCGCCCTGGAGCGCATCAAGCCCTCCGACGCCGAGGTAAGAGGCAATCCGCGCTCGCGCAGCGCCATTCTTCGCGTCGCCGAACGCACCGAGGCGCCCTGACATGGCGCGCATCAACCTGCTCCTGCTGATGGCCGTCATTGCGACGGCGCTGTACCTCGTGCATACGCAGTACCTCTCGCGCCAGCTCTATACCGAGCTCGATCGCGTGCAGCAGGATGCCCGCCGCCTGGAAACCGACCGCGACCGCCTGCAGGTCGAGAAGCGCGCGCAGGCCACGCCGCTGCGCGTCGAGAAGCTCGCCAAGGAGCAACTGCAGATGCGCACCACCTCGCCGGCGATCACGCAGTACGTGCGTCCCGACGGCACGGTGATCCCGGCCGTTGCGCCCGTGGCGCCCGCACCCGCCCCACCCAAGCCGGCCACGAAGCCGGCCACCGCAGCGAGGGCCGCACGATGAGCCGGGGCAACCGCAGCGTGCGCTACACCACCAGCCCCTTGCTCGCGAGCAAGACGCCGGTGTGGCGCAGCAAGTTCATCGTTGCGGGCATCGCGCTCGGCTTTGTCATGCTGGCGGGCCGGGCGGCCTACGTGCAGGTGCTCAACAACAGCTTCTTCCAGCGGCAGGGCGAAGTGCGCTTCGCGCGCACGCTCGAACTGCCGGCCAACCGCGGCCGCATCCTCGACCGCAACGGGCTCATCCTCGCCTCCAGCGTGGTGGCGCCGAGCATCTGGGCCATTCCGGAGGACATCGAGCGCGATGACCCCGAGGTGCGCGCCAAGCTCAAGCAGGTCGCCAAGCTGCTCGAGATGCCGCAGAAGGACTTCGACAAGAAGCTCGAGGACGAGGACAAGACCTTCGTCTGGATCAAGCGCCAGGTCGACGAGCCCGTCGCCAAGCAGATCGCGGCCCTGAACCTCAAGGGCATCTACCAGCGCAAGGAATACAAGCGCCAGTACCCCGAGGGCGAGGCCGCTGCGCACGTGGTGGGCTTTACCAACGTGGAAGACAACGGCCAGGAGGGCATCGAGCTCGCGTTCAACAAGGAGCTGGCCGGCAAGGCCGGTTCGCGCCGCGTCATCAAGGACCGCCTCGGCCGCGTGGTCGAGGGCGTGGGCGAGACCGTGCCACCGCTCGACGGCAAGGACATCCAGCTCAGCGTCGACAGCAAGGTGCAGTTCTTCGCCTACCAGAAGCTGCGCGACGCCGTGACCGCGCGCAAGGCCAAGGCCGGCAGCGTGGTGGTGCTCGATTCCGTCACCGGCGAAGTGCTGGCGCTGGCCAACTACCCGAGCTACGTGCCGGACAAGCGCCAGAACCTGACCGGCGAGCAGCTGCGCAACCGCGCGCTCACCGACACCTTCGAGCCCGGTTCGACCATGAAGCCGATCACGGTGGGCATGGCGCTGGAAGCCGGCCGAGTGAAGCCCTCGACGCTGATCGAAACCAGCCCCGGCCGCTTCCAGCTCGGCGGCTTCACGATCAGCGACACCCACAACTACGGCACGCTGACGGTGGAAGGCGTGATCCAGAAGTCGAGCAACGTCGGTGCGCTCAAGATCGCCCAGAAGATGACCCCGCACGAGATGTGGGACACCTACACCGCGCTCGGCTACGGCCAGAAGCCGCAGATCCAGTTCCCCGGCGCCGTCACGGGCCGGCTGCGCCCGTGGAAGACCTGGAAGCCGGTCGAGCAGGCCACCATGGCCTACGGCTACGGCCTGTCGGCGTCGCTGTTCCAGATGGCGCATTCGTACACCTCGTTCGCACACGACGGCTCCATCATTCCGGTGACCATCCTGAAGAATTCAGAGGCGCCGGTCGGCGTGCGCGTGTTCTCGCCGTCGAATGCGCTGGCGGTGCGCAAGATGCTGCAAATGGCCGCCGGCCCCGGCGGCACCGGCACGCGCGCGCAGACGGTCGGCTATTCCGTCGGCGGCAAGTCGGGCACGGCCCACAAGCAGGTCGGCAAGGGCTACGCGAGCAACAAGTACCGGGCCTGGTTCACCGGCATGGCGCCTATTGAGAAGCCCCGCATCATCGTCGCCGTGATGATCGACGAGCCGAGCGACGGCCAGTATTTCGGCGGCGTCGCCGCGGCCCCCGTGTTCAGCGAAGTCGTGCAGCAGACCCTGCGCATGATGAACGTACCGCCCGATCTGGCGGTCAAACCGCTTGTGATGACGCAGGGCGTCGACGAGAGTTTCTGAACATGCTGACCTTCACTTCTCCCCAACTGGCCGCGGCCTGGCTCAAGGAGCGTGCATCGCAGGCCGCGATGCATGCCGACAGCCGTGCCGTGGGTGCGGGCGACGTCTTCGTCGCCTGGCCCGGCGCCGCGACCGACGGGCGCAAGCACGTGGCGGCCGCGCTGGCGCAGGGCGCGGCGATCTGCCTGGTGGAGCACGAGGGCGTGGAGGCCTTCGGCTTCGAGGGCGACGAGCGCATCGTGAGCTACCCCGGTTTGAAGGCCGCCACCGGCCCGATCGCCTCGGCCTTCTACGACAACCCTTCGGCCCTGCTCGACGTGCTGGCCGTGACCGGCACCAACGGCAAGACTTCCACCGCATGGTGGCTGGCCGAATCGCTTTCCACGCTGAGCGCGGCGGGTGGCGTGCGCGCGATGAACCCCGACGGCACCGTGCAGCGCGATGCGCCGTCGCCCTGCGCGGTGATGGGCACGCTGGGCATCGGCGTGCCGCCCGAGCTGACCTACACCGGCCTGACCACGCCCGACCCGGTGATGCTGCAGCGCGAGCTGCGTTCGCTGGTCGAGCGCGGCTTCGGCGCCTGCGCCATCGAGGCCTCGTCCATCGGCATCGCCGAACGCCGGCTCGACGGTGCGCAGATCGCGGTGGCCGTGTTCACCAACTTCACGCAGGACCACCTCGACTACCACGGCAGCATGGATGCCTACTGGCAGGCCAAGGCCGAGCTGTTCCGCTGGCCCGGCCTGCGCGCAGCGGTGATCAACATCGACGACACGCACGGCGCCAGCCTGTGCGCGAACCTGATCGACGCCGGTATCGGCGCGCTCGACGTCTGGACCGTCTCGGCCGGCGGCAAGCCGGCCCGCCTCATGGCGCGCGACATCGGCTACGACGCGCAGGGCCTGGAGTTCTCGGTGGCCGAGCACGGCACCACCGCGGTGGAACGGCTGTCGACCGGCCTCATCGGCCAGTACAACGTGGCCAACCTGCTCGGCGTGCTCGGCACCCTGCGCGCGCTCGGCCTCACGCTGGCCCAGGCCGTGGCCGCCTGTGCCAGCCTCACGAGCGTGCCGGGCCGCATGGACCGCGCGGGAACCGGCGAAGGTGCACCGCTGGCGGTGGTCGACTACGCCCACACACCCGACGCGCTCGACAAGGCCCTGATCGGCCTGCGCCCGCTGGCCAGGCAGCGCGGCGGTGCGCTCTGGTGCCTGTTCGGCTGCGGCGGCGACCGCGACCCGATCAAGCGCCCGATGATGGCCGCGGTCGCCGAACGCCAGGCCGACCGCGTGATCGTCACCAGCGACAACCCGCGCAGCGAGAAGCCCGACGCGATCATCAGCCAGGTGCTGCGCGGCTTCTCGCGTCCCGAGGCTGCGCAGGTGCAGCCCGACCGCGCCATCGCCATCGCCGACGCGATCGCGCAGGCCGCGCCGCGGGACGTCGTGCTGATCGCCGGCAAGGGCCACGAGGCCTGGCAGGAAATTGCCGGCCAGCGCATCGACTTTTCGGACAAGGCCCACGTGCTGCAGGCGCTGGCGAAGCGGAGTGCCGCGGCATGACCGACACGACGCCGCTCAATATCACGCTGGCCCAGGTGCAGCAATGGATTCCGGGTTCGCGCCTCGTGGGTGACGCCTCGACCGTCATCGCGCGCGTGCACACCGACACGCGCACGCTTGCGCAGGGCGACCTGTTCGTCGCGCTCAAGGGCGAGCGCTTCGACGCCAACGACTTCCTCTCCGATGCGAAGAAGCAGGGCGCCGTGGCCGCCATTGCGCACCGCGGCCTGGAAGCCGTCGGCCTCGCCGGCCTCGAGGTGCCCGACACGCTGGCCGCGCTGGGCGCCCTCGGCGCGGGCTGGCGCGCGCAGTTCGAGCTGCCGCTGATCGCCGTGACCGGCAGCAACGGCAAGACCACGGTCACGCAGATGATCGCGGCCGTGCTGTTCGCCGCGCGCGGGGAACGTGCCTTGGCCACGGCCGGCAACTTCAACAACGAGATCGGCGTGCCGCTCACGCTGCTGCGCCTGCGCGCGCAGCACCAGCTCGCGGTGCTCGAACTGGGCATGAACCATCCGGGCGAGATCGCGCGGCTGGCCGCCGTTTCGCGCCCGACCATCGCGCTCGTCAACAACGCGCAGCGCGAGCACCAGGAATTCATGGCCACCGTCGAGGCGGTCGCCGTCGAGAACGGCGCCGTGTTCGCGGTGCTGCCCGATGACGGCACGGCCGTGTTCCCCCATGGCGACCCCTTCACCTCGCTGTGGACCGACATGGCGCATGCCACCGGCGCCCGACGCTGCATGACCTTCGGCGAGTCCGAAGACGCCGACATCTCGCTCGACAGCGCCGAATGGAAGCAGGGCGCCTGGGCCGTGCGCATCCGCACGCCGCTCGGCGCCTTTGACGCGCGCCTGCACATCGCGGGCCGGCACAACGTGGTCAATGCGCTGGCGGCCACCGCCTGCGCGCTCGCGGCCGGCGTGTCGCTCGAGACCATTGCCGAAGGCCTGTCGGCCTTCGAGCCGGTCAAGGGCCGCTCGCGCGCCAGCGAGATCGTGCTGGCCGGCGGCCATGCGCTGACGCTGGTCGACGACAGCTACAACGCGAATCCCGATTCCGTGATCGCAGCCATCGACGTGCTCGCCGCCCTTCCGGGCCCGCGCCTGCTGGTGCTCGGCGACATGGGCGAGGTGGGCGATCGCTCGCCCGAGTTCCATGCCGAAGTCGGCGCGTGGGCGCGCCGGCGCGGCATCGAGTCCGTCTACACGCTGGGCGCGGCGACGATGCACACCGCCACCGCTTTCCAGGAGAGCGGCGGGGGACGCGACGGACGCCATTTCGACGAGTTCGACGCGCTCGGCGCGGCCGTGCTCGCGCGCCTGCCGCAGGTCGGCAGCGTGCTTGTGAAGGGATCGCGCTTCATGAAGATGGAGCGCGTGGTGAAAGCCATCGAGGCACAACAACAAAAGGAGGCCGGTCATGACGCATGAGCCGCGCGAAACGACATGCTGATGACCCTGGCCCAATGGCTGCAGACGCTCTCGCCCGAGTTCGGGTTCCTGCGCGTCTTCCAGTACCTCACCTTCCGCGCGCTGATGGCCGCGCTGACCGCGCTCGTGGTCGGCCTCGTGGCCGGCCCTTACGTGATCCGCCGCCTTGCCGCGCTCAAGATCGGCCAGCCCGTGCGCGGCTACGGCATGGAAACGCACCTGACCAAGAGCGGCACGCCCACCATGGGTGGCGTGCTCGTGCTGTTCGCCATCGCCTTCGCCACGCTGCTGTGGTTCGATATCTCGAACCGCTTCGTGTGGATCGTGCTGTGGGTCACCATGGGCTTCGGTGCCATCGGCTGGGTCGACGACTGGCGCAAGGTGGTGCGCAAGGACCCGGAAGGCATGCGCTCGCGCGAGAAGTACTTCTGGCAGTCATTGGTCGGCCTGCTCGCGGGCTTCTACCTGCTGTTCAGCATCTCCGAAAGCTCCAACTGGCGCGTGCTCGAGCTGTTCTTCGCCTGGGTGCGCTCGGGCTTCGATCTCGACTTTCCGCCCAAGATCAACCTGTTGGTGCCTTTCTTCAAGGAAGTGAGCTACCCGCTCGGCGGCATCGGCTTCGTGATCCTCACGTACCTCGTGATCGTGGGCGCGAGCAATGCGGTGAACCTGACCGACGGCCTCGATGGGCTGGCGATCATGCCGGTGGTGATGGTGGGCTCGGCGCTGGGCGTGTTCGCCTACGTCACGGGCAGCGCGGTGTATTCCAAGTACCTGCTGTTCCCCAACATCCCGGGCTCGGGCGAGCTGCTGGTGTTCTGCTCGGCCATGGCCGGCGCGGGGCTTGCGTTCCTCTGGTTCAACACGCACCCGGCGCAGGTGTTCATGGGCGACGTGGGCGCGCTGGCGCTCGGCGGCGCGCTGGGCACCATCGCGGTCATCGTGCGCCAGGAGATCGTGTTCTTCATCATGGGCGGCATCTTCGTGGTCGAGGCGATCTCGGTGATGGCGCAGGTCATGTACTTCAAGTACACCAAGAAGCGCTTCGGCGAAGGCCGCCGCGTGCTCAAGATGGCGCCGCTGCACCATCACTTCGAGAAGAGCGGCTGGCGCGAGACGCAGGTCGTGGTGCGCTTCTGGATCATCACGATGCTGTTGTGCCTCGTGGGCCTTTCGACGCTGAAGCTGCGGTGACAGGAACATGCGGCATCTGAAAGACCTCCCCGTCCTCGTCCTCGGCCTCGGTGCGTCCGGGCTGGCGATGACGCGCTGGTGCGCGCGCCACGGTGCCGTCGTGACCGTGGCCGACACGCGCGAAGCGCCGTCGCTGCTGGCGACGCTGCGGGCGGAACTGCCCGGGGTGAGCTTTGTCGGCGGGCCGTTCTCGGCCGCGCTGGTCGAGGGCACACCGATTCGCGCCGTGTACCGCTCGCCGGGCCTGTCGCCCGAAACCATCGCGCCGGTGGCCGATGCGGCGCGGGCCATGGGCCTGCCGGTCGGTGGCGAACTGGACCTGTTCGCGCGCGCGCTGCTGGATCTGCGCACGGTCGAGGTGCCGGTGGTGGAAGCCGGGCCGGAGCCTGAACCCGAAGCCGCCGCCGAAGCGGAAGCACCGGCCGAGCCCGAAGCTCAGGCGCAGCTGGCGCTGGAGGAGCCTGCGCCGGTTGAAGAAGCGGTCGAACCCCCGGCCCCGGCCGAAGCTGCTGAACCTGTCGAAGCGCAGCCCGAATCGACCGTCCCCGCGATGGCCGAAGCGATGCCGCGCGACCCGTCGATGAGCGTTGCCGCCCCGATGCCGTCGGAAGCTTCGGAGGCCGCACCCGCCGAAGTCATCACGACGACGGAAGCCGTCGAGGCCGAACCTGAGCAGACCGACGGCGCAGTGCAAGCAGCACCGGAGGCGGCGGATGCGCCCAAGGCTGCACCCGCCACCGTCTCCCGCCTCCCGACCACAGGCAAGCCCTACGTCCCGACCGCCGCCAGGGAGGCTGCAGAGTTCGTCGCCAAGATCGCCGAGATCTCCGCCACCAATCCGGCCTCGGCCGCGGTGGAGGAAGAGTCGCCCCAGCTCGAACTGGCGCCTCCCGTCGAGCCCGAAGCGCCAAAGGGCTATACGCCCGCGGTGCTCGCCATCACCGGAACCAACGGCAAGACCACCGTGACCTCGCTCACCGGCCAGCTGGTCGAACGCGCGGGCAAGACCGTGGCCGTGGCCGGCAACATTGGCCCGACGCTGCTCGATACGCTGTCCGCGCACATCGATGCCGGCACACTCCCCGACGTGTGGGTGCTCGAACTGTCGAGCTTCCAGCTCGACGGCGTGCAGGGCTTCGAGCCGACCGCTGCGACGGTGCTCAACCTCACGCAGGACCATCTCGACTGGCACGGCGACATGAAGGCTTATGCCGCAGCCAAGGCGCGCATCTTCGGTTCACGGGGCTTGATGATCCTGAACCGTGACGACGACGGCGTGATGGCCATGCTGCCCGCACCCGTCAGGGTCAAGCTGCAGCGCCCGCAGATCCGCACGCACATCACCTTCGGCAGCGCGATGCCGCTGCGCCCGGGCGACTACGGCATCGAGCGCGTCAACGGCATGGCCTGGCTGGTGCGTGCGCTGGAAGCCGACGAAACGCAGAAGCGCAAGCGCGGCGCAGTGGTCGAGGAAGAAATCTTCCTGCAGCGACTGATGCCCGCCGATGCGCTGCGCATCCGCGGCCGCCACAACGCCATGAACGCGCTGGCCGCGCTCGCGCTGGCCAGTGCCGCCGACTGCCCGCTGGGCCCGATGCTCTACGGCCTGCGCGAATACAGCGGCGAGCCGCATCGCGTGGAACCCATCGCCATCGTGGACGAAGTCGAGTACTTCGACGACAGCAAGGGCACCAACGTAGGCGCCACCGTGGCCGCGCTGACCGGTCTCGGCGAAGAGCGCCGCGTCGTCGTGATCCTCGGCGGCGAAGGCAAGGGACAGGACTTCGAGCCGCTGGCCGAACCCGTGCGCCAGTACGCGCGCGCCGTGGTGCTCATCGGCCGCGACGCGCCGCTCATCGAAGCCGCGCTGGCACAGACCGGCGTTTCGCTGCTGCATGCCGGCTCGATGGACGAGGCCGTGAAGCTCGCATCCGCACGCGCCAACCCCGGCGATGCCGTGCTGCTGTCACCGGCCTGTGCGAGTTTCGACATGTTCAAGGATTACGCGCACCGCGCCGAGGTGTTCCGCGAGGCCGTGCAGGCCTTCGAGGACAGCCCGCGCGGCATGGGCGATTCGACGGAGGACACGGTTTGAACTCTGCCGCCTCGGGCGCCACGCCCAACGCATCCACCGGCCGCTTCGGCGGCTGGTTCAGGCGCGCCCGCAGCGGGATCGACTCGCTGCCCGTGCACCTGCCTGTGCGGTTGGGCGGCGCCGGCGTCGCGCAGACAAAGGCCACGCCGATGCGCGTGCTGGGTTTCGACCAGGCGCTGGTCTGGGTCACGGTCGCACTGCTGATGTGGGGCCTGGTCATGGTGTATTCGGCCTCCATCGCGCTGCCCGACAACCCGCGCTTTGCGCGCGCCGGCTACAGCGCCTCGTATTTCCTCACGCGGCATGCGGCCTCGGTGATCTTCGCGTTCATCACCGCGCTGCTGGCTTTCCAGATCCCCATGAAGACCTGGGAGCGCGCCGCGCCATGGCTCTTCGTGGCTTCGCTGCTGCTGCTGGTGGCCGTGCTCATTCCGCACATCGGCATCAACGTGAACGGTGCGCGCCGCTGGCTGCCGATGGGCTTCATGCGCTTCCAGCCCTCGGAGCTGGCCAAGCTCGCGATGGTGCTCTACGCCGCCAGCTACATGGTGCGCAAGATGGAGATCAAGGAGCGCTTCTTCCGCGCCGTGCTGCCGATGGGCATCGCGGTGGTGGTGGTCGGCATGCTGGTGATGGCCGAGCCCGACATGGGTGCCTTCATGGTGATCGCGGTGATCGCCATGGGCATCCTGTTCCTGGGCGGCGTGAACGCGCGCATGTTCTTCGTGATCGCCGCGCTGGTGGTGGTGGCCTTCGGCACCATCGTCGCGACCAGCCCGTGGCGCCGCGAACGAATCTTTGCCTACCTCGATCCGTGGAGCGAAGAGCACGCGCTCGGCAAGGGCTACCAGCTGTCGCACTCGCTGATTGCCATCGGGCGCGGCGAGATCTTCGGCGTGGGCCTGGGCGGCAGCGTCGAGAAGCTGCACTGGCTGCCCGAGGCGCACACCGACTTCCTTCTGGCCGTGATCGGCGAGGAATTCGGCCTGGTCGGCGTGCTGCTGATCATCGGCCTGTTCCTCTGGCTCACGCGCCGCATCATGCACATCGGCCGGCAGGCGATCGCGCTCGACCGCGTGTTCTCGGGCCTCGTGGCCCAGGGCGTGGGCGTGTGGCTCGGCTTCCAGACCTTCATCAACATGGGCGTGAATCTCGGTGCGCTGCCGACCAAGGGTCTGACGCTGCCGCTGATGAGCTTCGGCGGCTCGGCCATCCTGATGAACCTGGTGGCGCTGGCCGTGGTGCTGCGCATCGATTACGAAAACCGTGTCCTCATGCGTGGAGGCCGCGTATGACCGGCCGTACCGCACTCGTCATGGCCGGTGGTACCGGTGGCCACATCTTCCCCGGACTCGCGGTGGCCGAGGCCCTGCGCGAGCGCGGCTGGCAGGTGCACTGGCTGGGCGCGCCCGGCAGCATGGAAGAAAAGCTCGTGCCGCCGCGCGGCTTCGCCTTCGAGCCGGTGCAGTTCGGCGGCGTGCGCGGCAAGGGCCCGCTCACGCTGTTCCTGCTGCCGCTGAAGCTGCTGCGCGCCTTCTGGCAGAGCCTGCGCGTGGTGCGCCGCGTGAAGCCCGACGTGCTGGTGGGCCTGGGTGGCTACATCACCTTTCCGGGCGGCATGATGGGCGTGCTGCTCAACAAGCCGCTGGTGCTGCACGAGCAGAACTCGGTGGCCGGCCTCGCCAACAAGGTGCTGGCAGGCGTCGCCGATCGTGTGTTCACGGCCTTCCCGAACGTGCTGAAGAAGGCGCAATGGGTGGGCAATCCGCTGCGCGCGGCGTTTACCTCCAAGCCAGATCCGGCCGTGCGCTTCGCGGGCCGCACCGGGCCGCTCAAATTGTTGGTGGTGGGCGGCAGCCTCGGGGCGCGCGGCCTCAACACCGTGGTGCCGCAGGCGCTGGCCCGCATCGAACCGGCGACGCGCCCGCAGGTGCTGCACCAGAGCGGCGCCAAGCAGATCGACGAGCTGCGCGCCAACTACACGGCGGCCGGCGTCGAAGGCGAGCTCACGCCCTTCATCGAAGACACCGCGCAGGCGTATGCCGACGCCGACATCATCGTCGCGCGCGCCGGTGCCAGTACCGTCACAGAAATCGCGGCCGTCGGCGCAGCAGCGCTGTTCGTGCCTTTCCCCTCGGCGGTCGACGACCACCAGACCACCAACGCGCGCTTCCTCGTGGACGCGGGCGGCGGGTGGCTCGTGCAGCAGACCGACCTCACTCCTGAATTGCTGGCTGATTTGCTACAGAAAACCGGGCGCGACGCGCTGATAGAGAAGGCCGTCAAGGCCAAGACCATGCAGAAGACGAAGGCGGTGGAAGCCGTAGTCCAAGCCTGCGAGGAGCTTGCCAAATGAAGCACGCGATTCGTCACATCCATTTCGTGGGCATCGGCGGCTCTGGCATGAGCGGCATCGCCGAGGTGCTGCTCAACCTGGGCTACAGGATCACGGGCTCCGACCTGTCCGACAGCGCCACGCTGCGCCGGCTCGCGGGCCTGGGCATCGGCACCTTCGTCGGTCACGCTGCTGCGCACATCGACGGGGCCGACGCGGTCGTCACCTCCACCGCCGTGCAGTCGGACAACCCCGAAGTGCTGGCCGCGCGCGAGAAGCGCATTCCGGTCGTGCCGCGCGCGCTGATGCTGGCCGAGCTGATGCGGCTGAAGCAGGGCATCGCCATTGCCGGCACGCATGGCAAGACCACCACCACCAGCCTGGTGGCAAGCGTGCTCGACGCCGCCGGACTCGACCCGACCTTCGTGATCGGCGGGCGCCTGAACAGCGCCGGTGCCAACGCGCAGCTCGGCAGCGGCGACTACATCGTGGTCGAGGCCGACGAGTCGGACGCGTCGTTCCTGAACCTGCTGCCCGTGATGGCGGTGGTCACGAACATCGATGCCGACCATATGGAGACCTACGGGCACGACTTCGCGAAGCTCAAGAAGGCCTTTGTCGATTTCCTGCACCGCATGCCCTTCTACGGCGTGGCCATCCTGTGCACCGACGATCCGGCGGTGCGCGAGATCGTGGCCAACGTGACCTGCCCGGTCACCAGCTACGGCTTCGGCGAGGACGCCCAGGTGCGCGCCGTCGACGTGCGCGCGGTCGGCGGCCAGATGCATTTCACCGCGCAGCGCCGCAATGGCGTGACGCTGCCGGACCTGCCCATCGTGCTGAACCTGCCGGGCGAGCACAACGTGCGCAACGCGCTGTCGGTGATCGCGGTGGCGGTGGAGCTCGGCATTCCCGACGAGGCCGTGCAGCGCGGCCTTGCGGACTTCAAGGGCGTGGGCCGCCGCTTCCAGAGCTACGGCGACGTGGCCGTGCAAGGGGGCCATGCAGCCGGCACCTTCACCGTCATCGACGACTACGGCCATCACCCGGTCGAGATGGCGGCCACCATCGCGGCCGCGCGCGGCGCGTTCCCGGGCCGTCGGCTGGTGCTGGCCTTCCAGCCGCACCGCTACACCCGCACGCGCGACTGCTTCGAGGATTTCGTGAAGGTCATCGGTACCGCCGACTCCGTGCTGCTCGGCGAGGTCTATGCCGCGGGCGAGGCACCCATCGTGGCGGCCGACGGGCGCACGCTGGCGCGCGCGCTGCGCGTGGCCGGCAAGGTCGAGCCGGTGTTCGTCGACGACATCGCGGCCATGCCGCAGGCCATTCTCGACAACGCCCGTCCGGGCGACGTGGTGCTCTCCATGGGCGCCGGGTCCATCGGCGCGGTGCCGGGCAAGGTCGTCGAACTCGGCGCGGCTGTGGCTGCGGCACCCTCAACATCGGAGCGCGGTTCGCGCAAAGGGAGGGCCTCATGAGCCTTCAGAATCCTCAACTCTTCGGCAAGGTTGCCGTGCTGTTCGGCGGCAGTTCCGCCGAACGCGAAATCTCTTTGATGTCGGGCACCGGCGTGCTCGAAGCCCTGCGTTCGCGCGGTGTCGACGCGCACGCCTTCGATCCTTCGCAGCGCGAGCTGGCCGACCTCAAGCGCGAAGGCTTCGCGCGCTGCTTCGTCGCTTTGCATGGCCGCCATGGCGAGGACGGCACCGTGCAGGGCGCGCTCGAACTGCTCGGCATTCCCTACACCGGCTCGGGCGTGATGGCGTCGAGCGTGGCCATGGACAAGGTCATGACCAAGCGCATCTGGCAGGCCGACGGCCTGCCCACACCCAAGTACGTGCGCCTGGCCTTCGACCAGCAAAGCCGCGAGCAGGTCATGGTGGTGCCCGACGTGCTCGGCCTGCCGCTGATCGTGAAGCCACCGCGCGAGGGCTCGTCCATCGGCGTGACCAAGGTCGAGGGCTACTCCCAGATGCAGGACGCGGTCACGCTGTCCGCGAAATACGACGCCGATGTGCTCTGCGAGGAGTTCATCGAGGGCGAGGAAGTGACCTGTGCCGTGCTCGGCCAGGGGCTCGATGCGCGCGCGCTGCCGGTGGTGCGCATCGCCGCGCCCGAGGGCGCCTACGACTACCAGAACAAGTATTTCACCGACGACGTGAAGTACCAATGCCCGAGCGGCCTTCCCGAGGCCGAGGAGCACGAGATCCAGCGCATCACGCTGGCCGCGTACCACACGCTCGGTTGCCGTGGCTGGGGCCGCGCCGACGTGATGATCCGCGCCAGCGACCGCAAGCCATTCCTGCTGGAGATGAACACCTCGCCCGGCATGACCAGCCATTCGCTAGTGCCGATGTCGGCCCGAGCCGCGGGCATCGCGTACGAAGAACTGTGCCTGCGCGTGCTGGCCTCGGCCGCGCTCGACGCCACGGGGGGGGCGCAATAGCCATGGCCGACGGCATCCCCGCTCCCTTCGACGTCAAGCTCATGAACATCGTCGCGAACATTGCCTTCGCGATGGTGGCGCTCATGCTGCTGGCGGCGGGCGCGTGGTGGGTGCTTCGGCAGCCGTTCTTCCCGCTCGCCGGGATCAAGGTGGACGGCGAGGTCACGCACAACAACGCGGTCACGCTGCGCGCCAACGTGGCACCGCAGCTGTCGGGCAACTTCTTCACCATCGACCTGGCGCGCGCGCGTTCCGCCTTCGAGTCCGTGCCGTGGGTGCGCAGCGCGGTGGTGCGGCGCGAGTTTCCGAACAAGCTTCGTGTGACGCTGACCGAGCAGGTGCCGGTGGCCAACTGGGGCGACGAGGCGGGCTCGAAACTGATCAATGGTTTCGGCGACGTGTTCGAGGCCAACGTGGCCGAGGTCGACGACAACCTGCCGCGCCTCGATGGCCCGATCGAACAGGCGGGCCAGGTGCTGGGCATGTACCGCGTGCTGCAGCCGCAGTTCCAGCCCTACGACCTGGCCGTCGACGAGCTCACGCTGTCGAGCCGGGGCAGCTGGAAGGTGGTGCTCGACAGCGGCGCAGAGATTGAACTCGGCCGCGGCCAGAGCGAGGAGGTGACGGCCCGCCTGCAGCGGTTCCTGAAGACCGTGACCCAGGTCGCGGGGCAGTACCGCCGCACGATGGCCGACGTCGAGGGCGCCGATCTGCGCCACAACGACGCGTATGCACTGCGGCTGCGCGGCGTCACCACGGTCTCGCCAGAGGCCCCAAGAAAAATCAAGTAGCGAATACCGAGAAATCGAGGACATATCAATGCCCAAAGAATACAAAGACCTGGTCGTAGGACTCGACATCGGCACCGCCAAAGTGATGGTGGTGGTGGCCGAGGTGCTGCCCGGTGGCGAGCTCAAGCTGGCCGGCCTCGGCATCGCGCCGAGCAATGGGCTCAAGCGCGGCGTGGTGGTGAACATCGACGCCACGGTGCAGAGCATCCAGCAGGCGTTGAAAGAGGCCGAGCTGATGGCCGACTGCAAGATCAGCCGCGTCTACACCGGCATCACCGGCAGCCATATCCGCGGCATCAATTCCAGCGGCATGGTGGCGGTGAAGGACAAGGAAGTGACGCCCGCCGACGTGGCCCGCGTGGTGGAGACGGCGCGCGCCATCAACATCTCGAGCGACCAGCGCCTGCTGCTGGTGGAGCCGCAGGAGTTTGTGATCGACGGCCAGGACGTGAAGGAGCCGATCGGCATGAGCGGCATGCGGCTCGAAGCCAAGGTGCACATCGTGACCGGCGCTCAGAGCGCGGCCGAGAACATCATCAAGTGCGTGCGCCGCTGCGGCCTCGAGGTCGACCAGCTGATGCTGAACCCGCTGGCCTCGAGCCAGGCGGTGCTGACGGAAGATGAACGCGAACTGGGCGTGGTGCTGGTCGACATCGGCGCGGGCACCACCGACGTGGCGATCTTCACCAACGGCGCGATCCGCCACACGGCCGTGATCCCGATCGCGGGCGACCTCATCACGAGCGACATCGCGATGGCGCTGCGCACGCCGACGAAGGACGCGGAAGACATCAAGGTCGAAAACGGCTATGCCAAGCAGCTGCTGGCCGACCCCGACACGCAGGTCGAAGTGCCGGGCCTGGGCGATCGCGGCCCGCGCATGCTGAGCAAGCAGGCGCTGGCCGGCGTGATCGAGCCGCGCATCGAAGAGATCTTCTCGCTGGTGCAGCAGGTGGTGCGCGAGTCGGGCTACGAGGAAGTGCTGTCGTCGGGCGTGGTGCTCACGGGTGGCAGCGCGGTGATGCCGGGCATGGTCGAGCTTGGGGAAGACATCTTCCTGAAGCCTGTGCGGCGCGGCATTCCGAAGTATTCGAGCGCGTTGTCCGACATGGTCGCGCAGCCCCGTGCGGCGACAGTCATGGGTCTGCTCGAAGAAGCTCGCTTCGCGCGCATGCGCGGCTTCAAGGTCGCGCAGAAGAATGGGTCGGTAAAGACTGCATTCGGACGTTTCAAGGACTTCATCGTGGGGAACTTCTGACCATGATCCATTCCCCACTCTGGCTCGCGCGTGGAAGCCCTCCATTGCATTTCAACGAGCGATGGCGGCGCACAGGTCCACCATCGTGACGGTCTCATCGTTGATCCCGTCACGGCACAAGAAAAATTCATAGATACACAACGGCAACTGCAAGATTCAAGGAGTTAAAAATGACCATCGAAATGATCGAAGTCGAAGAGTTCAACCAGGGCACGCAGATCAAGGTGATCGGTGTCGGCGGTGGCGGCGGCAACGCGGTCGCCCACATGATGGAACGCGGCGTGCAGGGCGTTCAGTTCGTCTGCGCGAACACTGACGCACAGGCACTGCAGCGCAGCAGCGCGCACAAGATCATCCAGCTCGGCACCAGCGGCCTGGGCGCCGGCAGCAAGCCCGACAAGGGCCGTGAAGCGGCCGAGCTCGCGGTGGACGACATCCGCGCGGCCATCGACGGCGCACACATGCTGTTCATCACGGCCGGCATGGGCGGCGGCACCGGCACCGGCGCCGCTCCCGTGATCGCGCGCGTCGCGAAGGAAATGGGCATCCTCACCGTGGGCGTGGTGACCAAGCCCTTCGACTGGGAAGGCGGCCGTCGCATGACCAACGCCGACGCCGGGCTGGCCGAACTCGAAGCCAACGTCGACTCGCTGATCGTGGTGCTCAACGAGAAGCTGCTCGACGTCCTGGGCGAGGACATCACCCAGGACGAAGCCTTCGCGCACGCCAACGACGTGCTGAAGAACGCCGTGGGCGGCATCTCGGAAATCATCAACGAGTACGGCGGCGTCAACGTCGACTTCGAAGACGTGCGCACCGTGATGGGCGAACCCGGCAAGGCCATGATGGGCACGGCCGCCGCCGCGGGCCCGGACCGCGCGCGCATCGCCGCCGAACAGGCCGTGGCCTGCCCGCTGCTCGAAGGCATCGACCTCTCGGGCGCCAAGGGCGTGCTGGTGCTGGTGACGGCGTCGAAGGGTTCGCTGAAGCTGAACGAGTCGAAGCTCGCGATGAACACCATCCGCGCCTACGCTTCGCCGGACGCGCACGTGATCTACGGCGCCGCCTACGACGACAGCCTCGGCGACCAGATGCGCGTGACCGTGGTGGCCACCGGCCTCTCGCGTGCCGATGCCCGCCGTCAGGCCCCCACGCTCGAAGTGATCCGCACCGGTACCGACAACATCCCGTTCACCGTGCCGACGCTCGGTGGCATGGGTCATGCCGGTGGCAGCGGCAGCCAGCCCAACTACGACGGCATGGCCGTTCCCAGCGTGTGGCGCACCAACCGCACGATGGCCGCCGCGAAGGTGGACGCGCTGTCTTCGGGCGGCATGGACGACTTCGAGATCCCGGCCTTCCTGCGCCGCCAGGCCGACTGATATCGGCTCGCCCCCAGGCTGCGCGCACTTCGTGTCGCTTCGCCTTCCCCCTGCCGGGGGCAACACCTGAGGACCGGCGGAGCCGGATCCTCGGTGTTTCGCGAAGCGGCCTATAGACGCAGAGGGCACGAAGGTTCGCAAGGGGCGCAGGGGGGACCTGAAAGGGACTTCCCCTGACCCTAGGCGCTGCGTTCACTTCGTGCCCCTTGCGTCCATCGTCGGGGCTTTAATGGATAGGACCCATGTCTATCGGTGCCATAGCGAAGGGCCTAGGGGCCCACGCCCGGCGCGCGCCTAAAATCCCCGGCGTGCTGCAACAACGAACCCTCAAGTCGATCAGCCGCGCCGTGGGCGTGGGGCTTCACAGCGGCCAACGCGTGGAGCTGACCCTGCGTCCGGCCCCGGCCGACACGGGCATCGTGTTCCGCCGCGTCGACCTGCCGGAGCCGGTCGAGATCCGCATGACCGCCGAGTCGGTCACCGACACGCGTCTCGCGTCCACGGTCTCCACCGGCGGCGCGAAGGTGCAGACCGTCGAGCACATCATGTCCGCCTGCGCGGGCCTGGGCATCGACAACCTCTACATCGACATCACGGCCGACGAAGTGCCGATCCTCGACGGGTCGGCCTCGTCCTTCGTGTTCCTGCTGCAAAGCGCGGGCATCGCGCTGCAGAAGGCGCCGCGCCGCTTCATCCGCGTGACCCGCAAGGTCGAGGTGCGCGAGGGCGAAGGCGCCAACGAGAAATGGGCGAGCCTGGAGCCGTACCACGGCTACAAGCTGAGCTTCGAGATCGACTTCGACCACCGCGTCGTCAACTCCACCGGCCAGCGCGTGGAGTTCGACCTGGGCACCGATTCATACAGCCGCGACATCGCGCGTGCGCGCACCTTCGGTTTCACCAAGGAGGTCGAGTACATGCGCAGCAAGGGCCTCGCGCTCGGCGGCGGGCTGGACAACGCCATCGTGATGGACGACACCAAGGTGCTCAATGCCGGCGGCCTGCGCTATGACGACGAGTTCGTGAAGCACAAGATCCTCGACGCGATGGGCGACCTCTACATCATCGGCAAGCCGCTGCTGGCGGCCTACACCGCGTTCCGCTCGGGCCATGCGCTCAACAACAAGCTGCTGCGCGAACTGCTCTCGCACAGCGACGCCTACGAAGTCGTGACCTTCGACGACGAGAAGCGCGCGCCACGCGGTTTCGGCGAAGTCGCCCGCGCCTGGTAGGCGTCGCCCCGACGATGCTTCTTTTCCGCTGGGCCATCCTGCTGCTTCTGCTGGTGGCGGGCGTGTGCTTCGCGTTCTATGCGGGCACGGGGCAGGCCAGGTACCGGCGCATCGGATGGATCGTGTTGAAGTGGACGCTGCTCGCGGCGTTCGGCTTCTTCGCGGTGCTGATCGCCGAACGCGTCGTGTAGTTGGGCTCGCCCCCAGGCTTCGTGCATTGGCCCGTCAGGTGGCCAGCGCCTGCAACGCCTGCACCTGTTGCGCGAGCAGCGGTCCCTTGCGGTGTGTGGGCACCAGCAGCATGACTGTGTCGCCGACTGCTTTCGGCCTGCCCCAGGGCGCATGCAGCTTGCCTTGCGCGAGCATTGGCGCAACCAGCCGCTCGCGACCCATCAGCACGCCTTCGCCATCGAGCGCGGCCTGCAGTGCGAGGCTGTAGAGCGAGAAGTCGGGGCCGGCCGCGAGCGCGTCGGCTTCGATCGCCGTGGTGCCGGGCCGCACGGCTTGCAGCCAGCGCGGCCAGTCGTCGCGCCAGACGGTGTCGTGCAGGCCGCCGCAGCGCGCCAGCAGTTCCGTCAGGTCATCGAGGGAGCGCGGCCTGCCGCTGGGCGATGGCTGCTGCAGGCGCGGGCTGCACACCGGCAGCAGCCGGTCGCGTACCAGCGGGATCGCCTGCGCGCCAACGGCTGTTTCGATGTGCTCGCCGGCCCGTGCATAGAACAGCCCGAGATCGAAGGGCTCGCGGCGGAAATTCGGCGGCTGCTCCAACGCCGTGACCGACACCTGTACGCCGGGCAGCGCGGCCTTCAGCCGGGAGAGCCGCGGCGACAGCCAAAGCTGCGCCACGGCCGGCAGCGCAGCCACCTGCAGCGTGCTGCGGCGCGCGGCGGTCTGGGTCTCGTGGCGCAGTGCCTGCACCGCAAGGCCGAGCTGATCGACGGCCGCGCTGAGGGCAGGCAAGGCACGCCGCCCGTGCGGGCTGAGGCGAATGCCCTGGCTGTGCCGCTCGAACAGTGCGCCGCCGGCCCAGGTTTCCAGCGCCTTGATCTGCTGCGCGACGGCGGCCGGCGTGACGAACAGTTCTTCGGCCGCGCGCGCGAAGCTGCCGTGGCGCGCGGCCGCCTCGAAAGCGCGCACGGCCGTGTGCGGCGGCAGGCGAGGGCGGGGCGGTGCGAGCGGCATGCGAGGGTCTTCCAGGCCAAGTTTTTCCAGGGCTCAGGCCCAGATTATCCGGTTTGCCCGGCCGCGCACTGCAGGCGACGATGCGCCCATCCATCACTTCCAGCGAGATCCACCGAATGCCCGCCGCCCTGCAACGCCGCCCCTGGGTTCCCGCCGCCAGCGAAGACCACGTGCTTTCCATTGCCGCCGACGCCGCCGCGCGCGATGCGGCGGGCGTCGCCACCGAGATCGAGCGGCTGGTGGCCGACAACCACCGCATCCACGACATCGACGGGCTGAATCTCAACCCCGCTACCAACGTGATGAACCCAGCCGCCGAGGCGCTGCTGTCGCGCGGGCTCGGCTCGCGCCCCTCGCTCGGCTATCCGGGCGACAAGTACGAGATGGGATTGGAGGCCATCGAGCGGATCGAGGTCGTCGCCGCCGAACTCGCGGCTGAGGTCTTCGGCGCGAAGTTCGCCGAAGTGCGCGTGAGTTCCGGCGCGCTGTCGAATCTCTACGTGTTCATGGCGACTTGCCAGCCTGGCGACACGATCATCGTGCCGCCGCCCAGCATCGGCGGCCACGTCACGCACCATGCGGCGGGCGCGGCCGGGCTCTATGGCCTGAAGCCGGTTTCCGCGCCCGTCGATGCCGATGGCTATACGGTCGATACCATCGCGCTGGCCAGGCTGGCGCGCGAAGTGAAGCCGAAGCTCATCACCATCGGCGGCAGCCTGAACCTGTTTCCGCATCCGGTGCCCGAGATCCGCGAGATCGCCGATGGCGTGGGCGCGAAGCTGCTGTTCGACGCGGCACACCTCTCGGGCATGGTGGCCGGCAAGGCGTGGCCGCAGCCGCTCGAACAGGGTGCGCATGCGATCACCATGAGCACCTACAAGAGCCTGGGCGGCCCGGCGGGTGGCCTGATCGTGTCGAATGACGCGGCGCTGATGGAGCGCATCGACGCCATCGCATACCCCGGCCTCACGGCCAATTCGGATGCGGGCCGCACGGCCGCGCTGGCCCGCGGGCTGCTCGACTGGAAGGCGCATGGCGTAGCCTATGCAGCTGCCATGCGCGAGACCGCGCAGGCACTGGCGCGCGCGCTCGATGCGCAAGGCCTGCCCGTGTTCGCGAAGGCGCGCGGCTTCACGCAGTCGCACCAGCTTGCGGTTGAAGCAGCGCGCTGGGGCGGCGGGCAGCATGCGGCGAAGAAGCTCGCGCGAGGCGGCCTGCTGGCCTGCGGCATCGGCCTGCCGATCGCGCCCGTGGAGGGCGACATCAATGGCCTGCGGCTCGGCGTGCCCGAGATCGTGCGCCTGGGCTTCACGCCCGACGACATGCCGCAGCTTGCCGACTGGATCGCGCGTGCACTCGAAGGCGATGCGGCGTGCGTGGCCGCCGAAGTGCGCGAGCGCCGCACGCGGCTCGGCGAGTTGCGCTACATCGTGCGCTGACTCAGCGCGAACGCCCTTGCCGGTAGGTGCCGGCGTGGGTCTTCGACAGCTGGGCCGCTTCCGCGAGCCGCGCCATCGAGCGCCCCACCTGCGCGTGCGTGATGGCGATGCCCAGCGCGTCCGCCGCATCGGCGCCCGGCAGGCCCGGCAGGTCGAGCAGCCGCCGCACCATCTCCTGCACCTGCGCCTTGGCGGCCTGGCCGTGGCCCGCTACGGCCTTCTTCATCTGCAGCGCGGTGTACTCGGCCACCGAGAGGTTGTTGCTGACCAGCGCGGTCACGCAGGCGCCGCGCGCCTGCCCCAGCAGCAGTGTCGACTGCGGGTTGACGTTGACGAAGATGATCTCGACCGCCGACGCATCGGGCTGGTAGCGCGACGTGATCTCCGCGATGCCGTCGAACAGCACCTTCAGGCGCGCCGGCAGGTTGCCGGTGCCCAGGTGCCGGGTGCTGATGGTGCCGCTGGCCACGTAGCGCAGCGCATGGCCGTCCGCGTCGACCACGCCGAAACCGGTGGTCTGCAAGCCGGGGTCGATGCCAAGAATGCGCATGAGAGAAACGAAAGGCCTACGCCCGAGCAAAGAGGAGAGAGAAGGACCGAGCCAGCGCTGGAAAGCCGCGCGATCGCGGGCAGAATCCGTGCCGATTCGTACAGTCTGCCCCGCTTCCCGCAGGGCACGCCACACAAGGAAGCGAATGTGAATGTAGTCGAGTCCTCCGCGCAGCGGCAACTGGACGAGGCGCAAGCCTTGCTCGAACGCCTGCAGCACCCCGCTGAACGCGCAGCCGCGAGCTTCCGGCGCGTCGAACTGCTCAACGACCTGGGCCGCCGCGACGAGGCGCTGGCCGGCTGCACCCGGCTGCTCAACGAATTCGCGGCCATGCCCGAGGCCGGCGTGGTCGTGCCCTGCTGCCAGGCGCTGCGCCTGCTGGCGCACATGCTGCGCCAGATGCACCGCCCCGCCGATGCGCTCGCCACCCTCGACCGCCTGATCGCCGCGCACGGCCAGCGCGGCGAGCCAGGGATCCGCGAGCACATCGCCCATGTGCTGTACCAGCGCACCTGGTGGATCGACGAGCCCGCGGCGCGCTGCGAGGCCTGCGACGCCATGAGCGAACTGCTCGACAGCCAGCCCGATGCCGCGCTCGACGCCTGGCGCGCGGAGGCCCGGCTGCTCAAGGCCGAGATCGAACATCACCGCGGCCTGCCGCAGGACGCACTGGCCACGCTCGATGCGGTAATCGAGCGCTTCGACGGCAGCACCGACCCGGGCGTGGTGCTGCGCGTGGCGCGCGCGCGCCTGGCCTCGGTGCTGAACCTGCGCGAGCTGGCGCAGCATGCGCAGGCCCAGGTGATGTGCCTGGCGGTGGCCGACCAGATCGAGGCCGGCCTTGAGGACGCGGCGCCCGAGCTGCGCATCGAGGGCGTGCGGGCGCTGACCCTGTTCTTTGACGGGTTCGGCATCGACGAGCATGCGAACCGCGCCGAGCTGGTCGACTGGCTGCTCGAGCGCTACGGCCGCGATGCCTCGGCGCAGGTACGCCGCATGGCCGTGCGCCGTGCCTACGACTGGTCGGTGGGCCTGCGCGAGCAGGATGACGGGGAGGCCGCGCTGGCCGCCTGCGAGCGGTTGCTCGCCACCTTCGGCGCAGACTCCGATGCCGGGGTGCAGCGCACCGTGGCGGGCGCGCTGCTCAACAAGGGCTTCGTGCTGCTCGAACGGCTCGGCCGGGCCGAAGAGGCGCTCGCCGTGTACGAGCAGCTCGCGAAGCAATTGCGGGGCGCTCTCACGCCCGAGCTGCAGGACACCCTGGACAAGGCCACCGCCGGCCGCCAGGCCTGCCTGAAGCGGCTGCGCAAGGCCGATGCCGCCGGCAACCTGCCGGAACTGCCGTCCGAGCTGCGCGACGAAGTGCGCGACAAGGTCAGGCAGGGCCGCAAGCATGGCGATGCCGGCGAATCGAACGAGGCCATCGCGCTGTTCGACGAGGTGCTGGCCGCGCATGGCGCGTCGCCGCACCCCGAGCTGCGCCGGCAGTGCGCGCGGGCGCTGGTCCACAAGGCCTTTTGCCTGGTCGCGCTGGAGCGCTTCGCCGAAGTGGTCGTTGCCGCCGATGCGATGGACGCGCGCTACGGCGCCGACCCGTCCACGGAGATGCAGGAGACCGTCGCGCTGTGCCTGCAATACAAGAGCACCGCGCTCGACCGCCTCGGCCTGCACGACGACGGGATGCGGGTGCACGACCAGATCGTCGCGCGCTGGGGCAACTCCGAGTTGCCGGACCTGCGCGGGCGCGTGGTCGGTGCGCTGTTCCGCAAGGGCGCCACGCTGCGCCAGACCGGCCAGCTCAAGGCGGCCGTGGACTGCTACGACGAGGCCATCGCTCGCACCACCGGTGCGAGGGAAGGCACGCTGCAGCTGTGGGCCGCCAAGTCGATGATCAACAAGGCCAAGGCGCTCGACAAGCTCGGCGATCCCGTGGGGCAGGCCAAGGCGTATCGCGCGCTCATTGCGCGCTTCGGCGATACAGGCGATGCCGCACTGCGCGAACGCGTCGCCAATGCCTGCGAATGGCTGGCCGAGGCCGAGGGCCGGCAGGGTCGCGTCGAGGCGCAGCGCGCGGCGCTCGAAGCCGCGCTGGGGCGCTTCGGCACGGCGTTGTCGGCCGAGCAGCGCGCGCGCCTCATGCGCGAGCTGCAGGCGCTGAAGGCCAGGGCGTTCGGCCGAAAGGCCAAGGAGGCCTTCGACCGCGTGGTGCGACGCAAGGCCTGAGCGAGGTCACCCGACACTCGAATCTGAACTGTCTCCGGAGTTCTTTCAGGAATACCGCGGAACCGGCTTTGCCGGGCCGCAGGTATTGCCCCCTGCAAGGGGGTTGG
>NZ_AKIW01000035.1 GCF_000282635.1 Variovorax sp. CF313 | reverse complement strand
GTCGTAGCTGAAGCTCGTGGTCTTGCCGTAGGTGCTCGCACTGCGCATGCGGTTGAAGCCGTCCCAGGTGAACACGGTCTTCTCGCCGTTCCAGGTCCGCTCGACCAGGTTGCCGCGTTCGTCCCATGTGTAGTGGGTCCCCGCATAGTCCTTGAGCAGGTTGTCCATCAGCCGACTGGCCATGCTGCGGCCGTCGCCGCCCAGGCGCACCGCCACGCGGGTGGTGACGCGCCCGGCGGGCTGCGTGTTGGCGTCCAGGTCGGAAGGGTCGCCGATGTTGCCCGCCGGATCGAAGGCGAAGGTCTCGCGGCCCAGGCGGCTGTGGGCTTCCAGCAGGCGCCCCACGGGGTCGTAGCGGTAGCTCAGGTTGCCGCGGCGGCTGTCGCCGATGGCCACCAGCTGGCCGGCCTTGTCGTAGGTATAGCTGCGGCGGATGCCCACGGCCTCGATCGCGCCGGGTTTCGTCTGCGAGATCTGCTGCTCCAGCAGCCGGCCGGCCGGGTCGTACTTCGAGCCCTGGTGCAGGCCGTTGCCCTGGTCGCGGCCGATCTCGCGGTGCAGGTCGTCGCGCTCGAAGCTCAGGATGTCCTGGCCGTCCACGAGCAGGCCGTGCACGTGGCCGGAGCCGTAGGTGAGCCATTGGGTGATGTGGCCGTCGGGACGGACGCTGGCAACGCGCTGGTGGAGCTCGTCGTAGCCGTGCTGCCAGACCGCCGTGTGGCCATGGTCCAGGTAGTGCTGGTGCTCGCGCACGAGGTTGCCTGCGCGGTCGTAGAACCACTGGAGCCTGGCCTCGGCGTTGGTGGCCTCGACCAGGCGGCCGTTGCGGTCGTAGGCGAAGCGCTCGGTCTGGTCACCGGCCTGGCGCTCGCTCAGGCGGCCCAGGGGGTCGAATTCGAGCCGGGTGCTGTGGCCGGCTTCGATGACTTCGGCCAGCACGCCGCTGGCTTCGTCGTAGCGGTACTGCGTGGCCTTGCGGTCGAAGCCGGTTTCCTCGAGCAGCCTGCCGACCGGGTCGTAGCGGAAGTCGTAGCGGCTGCCGTTCTCGTTGTGCAGTTCGCGCAGGCGCCCCAGCAGGTCCCAGTGGTACTTGAGGGTGTGGCCGGCCGCGTCGGTGCGCTGGGACACGAGGCCGGCGCGGGTGTAGCTGTAGCTGGTGCGGCGGCCCAGCGCGTCGGTGTGGGCGAGCAGGCGGCCCTCGGCGTCGTGCGCGAAGTGCTCGCTGGTGTTGTCGGGGTGGACGATCTCCTCGAGCTGGCCCGGGTGGTTGGCGTGGTCCGCCGGCATCGCGGCCCGCGCGGTTTCGCCGGCTTCGGTGTAGCGGTACCGGGTGGCTTGGCCCAGGGCGTTGGTGATCCTGGCCAGGCGGCCGCGGCCGTCGTAGGCCCACTGGGTGGTCTTACCCGAGCAGTCGGTGTGGCTGGCCAGCTGGCCGTCGGGGGTGTAGGCGAGGGTCTTGACGCCGCCCTTGGCGTCGGTGATGCGCACGGGGCGCCCGGCGGGGTCGTAGGCGTATTCGGTCTTGTGGCCGAGCGGATCGATCTCTTCGGTGAGGTTGCCGTTCGCGTCGTAGTCGCGCTTCCAGGTGCCGCCCTCGGCATCGAGGATGCCGGTGACGCGGTGGCGCGCGTCGTAGGCGTAATGGACGCTGCTGCCGTCGGCGCGGGTGTGGGTCTTGAGGTTGCCGTTGGCGTCGTAGACGTAGTCGTCGGTGGTGCCGTCGGTATGGATGTGGCGCGTGATGTTCTTGGCGTCGTCGCGCAGGAACCACTCCTCGCGCTTGTCCGGGTGGATGATCCGGTAGGTGTAGCCCAGCACGTCGTAGTAGTACCAGGTCTCGGCGCCGAGGGCGTCGGTCAGGTAGGTGAGGCGGATGTTCTTGTCCCACTCGAGCGTGAGCGCAAAGCTGCCGTCGTCGCTCCACTCGCGCACGGCCTTGGCGTCGGCGCCGGTGCCGTCGTACTGCAGGTTCATGCCGCGGCCGGTGCGGTCGGTGTAGCGCGTGACGAGGTGGTGGCTGTAGCTGTAGTGCCAGCCGGCGCCGTTCTCGTCCTGCGCGGTGGCGAGGTCGCCTTCGCCATCGTGGGTGTAGGCGGCCAGCTGGCGAACGACGCGGCCGTCCTTCAGCTCCCACAGGGCCTTGATGAGGCCGGTCTGCGCATCGGGTTGGGTGCCGACGTGGGCGATGATGGCCTCGCCCTGCCTGCTGACGATGTCGCTCAGCACCTGCTCGCCGGTGGCGGCAATCACGTGGTCATAGCGCAGGCCGATGGCAGCGCCGCTGTTCGTGTGTTGCGCCACCAGCCGGAAGTGCTGCTTGCCCTGCGAGCCGGCCTTGGCGGCGATGGTGTCGACGAGCTCGTAGGTCTCGCGCCAGTCGGCGGCTTCGCCGGCCGGCATGGGCTTGCCGAAGTCGACCGCCAGCAGGCGCTCGCTGAGGCGTGTGAGGGTGATCTCCTCGATCGGGTTGCGATGGCTCTGTCCCACGGCCAGCAGCGGAAAGGCGTGGCTGCGGCCGTCGGCGCCGTGATAGATCAGGCTCATCTGGCCCTGGCGGCGGCCCTTGGCGGCCTTGGCGACGTCCACGCGCGTGCTGTAGGGCGTGATCCAGCGCGCGCCAAGGCTGCCCTGGTCGAAGGCGGCCAGGTCGCTGCGGTAGGTGCGCGTCCAGGTGATGGGCAGAGGCGCGCCGAGTACGAAGTCGGTGTGGCCGAAGCTCTCGCAGCCGGTGGCCAGGCTGATGGCGCCGCCCGCGGCGGCTTTCGTGCAGTTCTTGCAGCTGGGGTCGCCGCTGGCCGGCACCTGGGCAGATGTGGCGCCCTGTTCACCGCCGGGCTTCTTGCTCTCCACCTGCGTTCCGTTGTTCGCGGAAATGTTGGCGCTGTGCTTTCCCTTGCGCCTGAGCAACGCATCCTTGAGGATCTTGATCATCCACTTGATGCCGTACTGCAGGCCCTCGTCGCCCAGCCGCATGATCTGCCGCCGCGCCATGCCCTTGAGGTCGGTCAAACTGGCGACGGTGTCCCGGATCATCGCCTTGGCGCTGTCGGGCAGCGCATAGTGGCTCGTGGTCGCCGCGACGTAGTTGGCGGATTTCTTCGCGGCCTCGGCCGCGGCGGCCATCATGCGGCTCCAGGTGCTCTGGGTCTTGGGGTCGTAGGTGTTCCTTTCGGCGGCGACACCCGTCGCGAACACCGGCTTCTCCCCCAGCGCCACCTGCAGCGCGCCGATCAGCGCGTCGGCGATGCCGTCGACCTTTTTCGCGCAGGACTGCAGGAAGCCGTCGAGTTGGCCGAGCGCCTCGTCCACGAACTTGTCGAGCGTGCCGGCAATGGTGTCGTTCAGGTGGGTGACGAGCACGGCGATGAACGCCTCGCCGATGTTCGGCACCACGTTCCTGGCCGACTTGGCGATCTCCTGCTTGAGCAGGTGCAGCATGGGCCGCAGGCTCATGCGCGCCGCGCCGGTGGCGGGCGGAAACGGGATCACGCCCAGCAGGTTGATGGCCAGGCTCACCCACTGCAGCACGTCGCTGTACGCCTTCTTGGTGACCATCTCGACGAGGTCCCAGACCGCGTCGATGAGCGCCATGATGTTGCCGATGACCGGCAGGCTGCCCGCGAAAGTTGTCAGCACGTTCAGCGTGACGTAGTCGTTAGTGAGCTTGCGCAGCCACTTGTCGATCTTGGCGGCGCCGGCGCCGATGTCTTCCTCGCCGATGGTGTTGAGCGGCGCCACCGCGGTCTGGCGCTCGCGCTCCTTGGCTTGCGCGTCGTTCTGGGGGGCCTGGTCAGCCATTCGCGAATCTCTCCCGTGTTCTCTGGTGGTCGTCGTCGAGCGGCGCCGGCGATCAGCCCGCGAAGCCCGGCGTCTGGCCGAGCGGCAGCGTCGGCATCGAAGGCAGCGGCGCGGGCAGCTTGGGCACCATGGCGCCCACGGTCTGCGCGGCCATGCCGCCGGCCGCCTGGCCGACCTGGCCCAGCAATGCCTTGGCGCCGCCTTGCTGGATGGCCTGCACGGCGCCGACGGCCTGCTGCGCCGTGCTTGCCGCCTCGCTGGCCTGGCTCACGAGGCCGCCCGCCCTGCCCAGCGCTCCACCAGCCTGGCCCAGCAGGCCCGTTGCTGCGCTGCCGAGCAAGCTCGATCCGCCACCTCCCGCATCGATGGACTTGTCGCTCGCGGGCTGGGCGGGCCAGCGGTTCGGCAGGCCGAAGTAGCTGCCCGTATCCCATGGATCGCTCGGATCGCCGCCGAACGTGACCTTGGCCTGGCCGAGCGGAAGTCCCGCCACGGAGGCGAAGCCGTTCGCGTCGAGCTTGCCGGTGTGCGTGCCGCCGTCGGAGTCGACCACCGTGTAGTCGCCTTGCTTCACGCCCTGGCGCTTGGCGCCGTCGGCCTTGACGTACTGGTGGTACAGGTCGAGCTGCCCCCGCGGCAGCTGCGTCGGCTGGGGCAACCGGGGCTGTCCGTCGCTCTTCGGCCCTACCAGCGAGTGCGATGCGGCATGCGCGCGCCACAGCCCGTTGGTGCCGCTCTCGATGCCGCCGGAATTCCAGCGCGTGTAGCTGGAGCCGCCGTTGATAAGAACCTCTTCCTTCGCCGTGATGGTGATCCGGTTGGCCTCCATCTTGACGTTGAGCTTGGCCAGTACGTTGATGCTGTCCTTCAGCGCCGTGATGTCGATGTCGGCGGCCGCGGCCGCCATGCGGATGCCGTTGTTGAAGGCGACCATGCGCACCGCGTCCTTGGCGCTCACCAGGAAGCTGTTGCCGGTGGCAAAGCTGGCATGCGCCCCGCTGGTGATGGCCGTGTGCTCGACGCTCACGATGTGCGTGGAGCCCTGTGCCGTGGCCTGGATGCCGGCCGGACTCGCCAGCGTCAGGTGCGGCTCCTGGAACTCGGGGAATTCGCCCTGGGCCGCGTTGCCGCCGCTACCCCTGATCGCATCGTTCTGCTCCTTGAGGCCCTTGGCGACTTCGTCCTGATCGCCCGCTTCGTGTGCCTTGGCACCCTTGGCCGCTTCCGCAAGGCTCTCGTGAAGGTCACGGCCTTGCGTGAGCCGGCCCACCGTCTCGCGCATGTCGGTGATGTGGGCCTGGGCGTTGGGCCGCGGCTCGGTCGTGACGAGCAGGCCCGCTTTTGCCCGGATGGCGCCATGCCCATCGGTGCGCAGTTCAAAGCCCTGGCCTCGATCGTCCTTGCGCCCCGCGGTGTCGTCGATGCGCCCGATGTGGCCCAGGCTCAGGCTGGAGCTTTGATGGTCGCTCTTGAGCTGCGCCTGGATCTTGCCGGCCGTGTCGTCGAGCGCCAGGTGGTTGCTCTGGCCGCCCTTGAGCTCGCGGCTGCGCAGGCCCGCCAGGTGCTTCTGCTCAGGCAACTGCCAGGCGGGCATCTCGTCGGCGTTGTGCACCCGGCCGACGACGATGGGGTGGTCCGGGTCGCCGTTGAGGAAATCGACAACCACCTCCTGGCCGATGCGCGGCAACGCGGCCATGCCGAAGGTCGAGCCGGCCCAGCCGAGCGACACGCGCAGCCAGCAGCTGGAGTTTTCGTTGTGCTGGCCCAGGCGGTCCCAGAAGAACTGCACCTTGATCCGCCCGTACCTGTCGGTCCAGATCTCCTCGCCGGCCGGGCCGACGACCACGGCGGTCTGGGGCCCCCGTGTGCGCGGCTTGACGGTGCTGCGCTTCGGCCGCCATGCGTAGGTGGTGGGCTGCACGTCGAAGGCAAAGCGCTGGACGGAGCCCTCGGAGGCGCTCGCGCCTTCGCTGGCCTGGAGGTTTTCCTGGAGGTCGTAGTCCACGCCGAGCAGCAGGTACTGCTGGTTCTGGTCGGCGCGGGGATGGCTGGCCAGGCGCATGGTGAAGCCCGGCGCCAGGTCGCGCCGGTTCGAGCGCCCGCTCGCACGGCTGCGCTCGCTCAGTTGCTCTTCGTTGCGCACGCGCGCATAGGTTTCGCCATCGCCGAGCTCGGTGTGGTTGCCAGGCCATTCGTACTGCTCGAAACCGTCGTGGTCGTGGCCGGGCGGCATCTGCCGCTGGGTGGTCAGGTCGGCCTTGGGCTTCTCGAAGTCATAGTGGCGGCGCTGGTGCCGGCCGGGGCGCACGCTCTCGTGCTGCATCCATTCGGTGACGCGTTCGGCAGGCTCCAGGCCACCGGTCATGCCGGCCTTTTCGTCGGGGTGGTAGCGAAGCTCTTCGCCGCCGGGCAGCGGGCCATGGGAACTCGCGATGTCGTCGGCGAAGACCAGCGTGTGCTGCCCGGCCTCGTGGCGGAAGAAGTAGTAGATGCCCTCGTGCTCGCACAGGCGCGAGACGAACTCGAAGTCCGTTTCCCCGCCGGTCGGCCCCCCGTACTGCACGCAGTAGTCCCAGGCGCGGTAGCTGCGGCTGAGCTTCTGCTCCATGGGATAGCCGTAGCGCCCGAGGACGGCCGTCACGATGTCGGGAACCGTTTGGTCCTGAAAGATGCGGTAGTCGCTTCTGCGCGTTGCCAGCCAAAGCCAGGGACGCAGCCGCATCTTGTAGAAAGACTGCCGGCTGTCTTCTTGAGACAGCCCGAAGCTGGTCACGATGCCGCCGAGATGGCGGGTGTCGCCATGCTCCGTCTCGATGGCGACGGAGGCGCTTTTCCCGAGCAGCGCCTTGGGGTCGATGGCGTTGTGGCTGCCCAGCAGATCGACGTCGAAGGTGTACGGCTGGCTGAGTGCTTCGCGGCCGGCCAGGCGATGGAACTGAAGCGCATCGCCTGCCGGCGTGGCGATGATGACGCGCCGCGTCATGGCGACAAGGACGTGCGTGCACACACGCCGTCGTGGATGGACATGGGATCTCCCTGCAAATGACCGCCGCTGTGGACCAGGGCGAGCTTTGTTCGATTATGTAAGGCGCTGCAGCCTTCGCGTAAGCACCCAAAAGTAGCACCGCGCACAGCTCGAACGTGGACGACTTCACGAAGTGCCCGCTTGCTCGCCGTGATCGCCGGATGCCCTCCTATGTGGCCGCGGCCGGCATCGATGACTTCGATGGGCTGCGACCCGAACATGTATCTTCAGCTCATGCCCGGCGCCACCGAACTCCCCCCGCCGCACCTCCCGCCTTTTTCATCGGCAAGACCCATGAGCCCAACGATTCAATCCGCCCCGAGTGCAAGACGCTTCACACTCCCGCAAGGCCTGGCGATTGCCTCCGCGCTTTCGATGATCCTGCTGTGCCCGGCCACCGCCGCCGCGGCACCGAAAGCGCCGCCGCAGTTCACCGACTACCCGACCACCGCGCACGATCAGCCCCTTGCAGGCTCACACCCACCACTGCGGCTGACGACCCGAACGGCCCGGCGCTACACCACCGTCATCCACCACGCCTACAACGAGCCGCCCAACTTCGCCGGCCATCTGCGGGTGGCAGCCTGGGGATGCGGCACCGACTGCCGCAACTTCGCGGTACTCGACCAGAACACGGGCCAGGCCTACACCCTTCCCAACGTCGATGCGATCGTGGGCGCCATGGGCAACGGCGATGAGCGGGTGGATTTCCGGCTCGACAGCCGGCTGCTGATCATCTCCGGCAGCTTCAATGAGAAGCCTCCGGAAGGCAAGTTCTACTATCTGTGGACGGGGCAGCGCCTCAAGCGGATCTTCACCGAGCCATTGGCTGTAGAGATGATCGACACGTCTCCCGTGGAAACCCAAGCACCTGCGCGCTGAGACGGGGCCCGGCACGCCCCCCTGCGTGAAGGGCGTCAGAAGTACCTAGCGATCGCAGCTGTGCTGGCGCTCGACCTTCTTGGCCATTTGCTCGTTCTCATGCTGCACGCACATCGACATGGCCATCGGCTCGAGCGATCCGCCACCATAGGCCTTGGCGGCGCTGCGTTTGCAACCGCGATCACGCACGGCTGCCCAGCGGGAAATCGTGGCTTCGAGCCGGTCCTTGCAGGCCGGCAACTGCTCTGCCTTGTTGGCGATAGCGTGCTGAAGAACCAGCTCCGCCGCGACAGCGTCACGGTATGCACAGATGTTCATTGCAGATTGACTGGCATCGCAGTTGGACAGGAGGCCACGCAGCGCGTCTTCGGCCAGCCCGGAGCGATGCGCCAATGCAGCCACCACCTCTTCGGGGCCGGGCTGGTACTTCGGGGGGGACGAAGACGCGGCCGCGCCTGCAATCGCGAGTGCCCCCAGCAATAGAGCCGCTACGCGCTTCATCGTGCAGGCCGAGCGGTGGGTTGTGCAGGCTGAAACGGCGCTGTTTCCTCACGCCGACGGTTTGCCAGACCCTGCGAACGGATGGCCCGCAAACGACGACCCCGGGCATCGCGGGGACGCACAAAAACGTTGTTATTCATATGAGTCACAACATCGGCATCAGCACCCCGGTTGGCCGCGTCCAGCACCGACCTTGCGCCCGTCACACCGAGGTTGAAGGTATAGCTCACCAGCGCATCGAACTGGGCTTGCGTAAGCGTCTGCCTGTTCACGTGCCGGCGGACACCGGCCTCGGCGGTGTGTAGTCTGGTTGCCAACTGGGCATCGACCTGCGCGGCTGTAACGGGGCGTACCAGTTCTTCTGCGGTGCAAGGACCGTGATGCGCGAGAGCGCCGACTCCAAATGTGCAGTTGTTCGCCAGATCGTTGTAGTACTGAAGGCGAACATCCTCGCGACGGCGAAGCTCGGCACGCCCGCTGGCGCTCATAGACATGTTTTCATTGGCCATTTCAACTCCCTTGATTTCTTACAGTGGCTCATGCTTGAGTCGCCGACGGCGCCACTATTTTTTGTCTTAGCCAACTCGGCGGAGCGCCAACATGGCCCTCACGAAATCATAGTGTCACTTCAAGACTGCCCCTCTCGTTGACGCAGCCTGCGCAAGCTCGTTATCTGCGTCCGTGATCGACGTGAGCTCCGGTCCGCCTATCCGAGCTCAATGCGTACTACTTGGTGTGCCCTGAGGGGAGCGCGGAGGACTCGCGGGCTATGGCGTTTCGGAAGTGGCTGCTGGAGGGGGCGGCCGCACCAGTTGCCTGATTGCTTCCTGCTGCCGCCCTCAAATCAAAGCTCGTTGCAATAGCTACTGACAGGCGCCCCAGCCAGCTCAGCCGCCATCGTGTCCCAAGCACCGGACGACACCACGCCTGCGATATGCGCCTCATGCTTGCTCCGAGACTCCCACGACTCGACCAGCGTGAACATGCAGACGTTGTCGCCGTGCCCATACAACCGCACGCCACGGCATCCATCCGCCGATGGCAGCGACTGCTTGACCTGCTGCATGAGTTGAGCGAACGCGGATGCGCGCTCGGGCTTGGCTTCGAAAGTGATGATGACGTTGATCGGGTTCATGGAAATTTCTTTGTCGCTGGCTTGAAGAAAAAGGAAGAACGCAGGTTAGCCAGCGCCCTCTCCCGCGCCAAGGCGCGAAGCTGCGAAGAAATTGACCATGGCTGCGAAGGATGCGACCGGCCATCCCCCACATCAGCCCTTCAGCCCATCAACCCGCCTGCACGCGCCGCACGTACTCGGCGGGCGTCGCCTCGAACCGCCTGCGAAACGCGCGATGGAAATGCGCCGCGCTCTCGAAGCCCACCTTCGCGGCCGCATCGCCGGGCCGCAGCCCCGCGCCCAGCATCAGCATGCGCGCCTCTTCCAGGCGCAGGTCGCGAATGCAGCGCATCGGCGTGACCCCGGCCACCTCGCGAAAACTGTGCGCGAAGTGCGAAGGGCTCATGTGCACGTGGCTGGCAATCTCGGCCACAGACAGTGGCCGGCCCAGATGGCGACGCATGAAGGCGATGGCCGTCTGTATGCGTGCGCCAGCCTTGGTAACGGCGCCCGCGCTGCGGATGGCGGCCGCAGCCTCGGAGCGCAGCAGCCGCAGCACGATTTCTTCAACCGCCAGCGGCGCGAGCGTGTGGCGATCCACCGGGTCGTCGGCCGCCAGCAGCAGGCGGGCAAAAGCCTCGACCACCTCCGGCCCCACCGCAGCCGTGAAGTTCTCGGTCACTCGGGCGGGCTCGGCCAGCGTGCCGCTTTCTGCCAGCGCGACAAAAGACTTCACCAGCATGTCGGGCGGCAGGTCGAGATGAATCGCGAGGTACGGATGCTCGGCGCTCGCCCCGACGACCGTGCCGAGGCACGCCACCTCGGCCCCGAGCACCAGGCACTGCGTGGCGCCGTAGTCGAGCGAACGACGATCGCCGCCGAGGTGCGCGGTCTTGCGGCCCTGCAAGACCACCACCACGCCCGGCGTGAGGCGCTGGGTTTTCTCGTAACGCACCGGGCGCGAGAACCGGTAGCAGCGCAGCCCCGGATACAGCGCATCGGTGCGGCCGTCCGCAGGGGTTCGCGCCGCGACCATGTCGCGCAGACGGGCCCAGGCGGCGGTGGGGATGGCCTCGGGCTTGTTGTCGGCGACGGGCGGAGCTGGCATTGGTTTTGTTGTGGGGAGGAGAAGAAAAGCGGAATGCGCAGCGTTGCCGGTTGGCGCGTACCCGTTGTCGGGGCGCATGGCCGATGCTATTGGGTGCTGCCGATGTTCTGTCGCAGCGCTTCATCCGTTGCAGCCGTCGCTTCTAGAGTTTGCATGCACGGAAATCGCGAGCCGAGCGCCACCGATACTTGACGACAACACAACTATCTTCTGCCCCAACCCCCATTTATCCGCAAAGGTAACCGCAAGACACTCCTCTACATCCAAGAAGGAGTGCTCTCATGCCAATCGCCTTGCTCGCGCTGACTCTCAGCGCCTTCGCCATCGGGACGACCGAGTTCGTCATCGTTGGCCTCATTCCCACTGTGGCCGCCGACCTCGGCATCGGCCTTCCCTCGGCCGGCCTGCTGGTCAGCCTCTATGCACTGGGCGTCGCCATTGGTGCGCCGGTGCTCACCGCCCTCACTGGCAAGCTGCCGCGCAAGGCGCTGCTGCTCGGGCTGATGGCGCTGTTCACGGTCGGCAATCTGCTGGCGTGGAAGGCGCCGAGCTATGAATCGCTGATTGCCGCCCGCGTGCTCACGGGGCTGGCGCACGGGGTGTTCTTCTCCATCGGCTCGACGATTGCCACCGGCCTGGTGCCAAAGGAAAAGGCGGCGAGCGCCATCGCGATCATGTTCACGGGCCTCACGGTGGCGCTGGTCACGGGCGTGCCGCTGGGCACGTTCATCGGCCAGCACTTCGGCTGGCGCGAGACTTTCCTGGCCGTGTCGGCACTGGGCGTTATCGCCTTCATCGGCAGCTGGATCTTTGTGCCCAGCAACATCCGCCACACGCCGCCGGCCTCGCTGGCGCAGCAGGCCAAGGTGCTGGCCGAGCCGCGCCTGTTGCTGGTGTATGCGAAGACGGCCATCGGCTATGGCGGCTCGTTCATTCCGTTCACGTTTCTCGCGCCGATCCTCACCGACGTGTCTGGCTTCAGCGCCGGCGCGGTGGGCTGGGTGATGCTGGTGTACGGCATCTCGGTGGCGGTGGGCAACATCTGGGGCGGCAAGCTGGCCGACCGCAAGGGCCCGATTCCGGCGCTGAAGATCATCTTCGCGTTGCTGGCCGCGGTGCTGCTGCTGTTCAACTTCGCAGCGCCGCACAAGTGGCTGGCTCTGCTGGCGGTGCTGATGTGGGGCGCGGTGGCTTTCGGCAACGTGCCGGGGCTGCAGGTGTATGTGGTGAAGCAGGCCGAACGCTTCACGCCGCAGGCGGTGGACGTGGCCTCGGGCCTGAACATCGCGGCCTTCAACCTCGGCATTGCCGGCGCGGCCTGGATCGGTGGGCTGATCGTGACGCACCTTGGGCTGATGCACACGCCGTGGATTGGCGCGCTGGTGGTGATGGTGTCACTGGCCCTCACGCAGTGGAGCGGCTCGCTTGATCGGCGTGCCGGCATTCCTGTTCGCGCTTCGGGGCCGGTGCCGGTCGGTCACTGAACCTCCCCCTCTTTTTTCAACACACAAGGACAACGCCATGAAGACGAACAACAACCCCATTCCCGCCTTCGGCCTCGGCACCTTCCGCCTGAAGGGCCAGGTGGTCATCGACTCGGTGAAGAACGGCCTCGACGTGGGCTACCGCGCCATCGACACGGCGCAGATCTACGGCAACGAAGCCGAGGTGGGCCAGGCCATTGCCGAAAGCGGCGTGGCCCGCAGCAGCCTCTTCATCACCACCAAGATCTGGACGGACAACTACGCCAAAGACAAGCTGGTGCCTAGCCTGAAAGACAGCCTCGCCAAGCTGCGCACAGACCATGTCGACCTCACGCTCATCCACTGGCCCTCGCCCGGCAACGCGGTGCCGGTGGCCGAGTTCATGGGTGCGCTGGCCGAGGCCAAGGCGCAGGGGCTCACGAAGCACATTGGCGTGTCGAACTTCAACATCGCGCTGATGAAGGAAGCCATTGCGGCCGTGGGCGCGGAGCAGATCGCCACCAACCAGATCGAGCTGCACCCCTACCTGCAGAACCGCAAGGTGGCTGAATTCGCGAAGAGCGCCGGCATCCACATCACGTCTTACATGACGCTGGCCTACGGCAAGGTGCTGGGCGATCCGGTCGTCGAGGCGATTGCCAAGGCGCGCAACGCCACCGCCGCACAGGTGGTGCTGGCGTGGGCGATGCAGCTGGGCTACGCGGTGATTCCGTCGTCCACCAGGCGCGCGAACCTCGAAGGCAACCTGAAGGCGCAGCAGCTGCGCTTGACGGATGCCGAGATGGCGCAGGTTGCGGCGCTCGACCGCAACGAGCGCCTGACAGACCCGGCCGGTCTGTCGCCGGCCTGGGACTGATCGTCAGCGTCTCCTGCCATGCGTGCAGGCGCGGCATCACGCGCCGATGGCCGCCTGCGCCTGCCGGCGCCGTGGGCCGCATCGATCGATTTGCCCCTCAGGCACTCCGGTGCTTCAATGTCGGCTCCTGCCATGACCAAGGAGACTTCCATGGCCTACGAAGCGCGATATGTCCTGCGACCCAACCCCGGAGCCGATCTCGGCGCCGTCATCGAAGCCCTGAAGGTGGGCGCGGCGCTCTGGAAGAAGCACGGTGCGCCCGACCCGCAGCTCTGGAGCGTGGCCGCCGGCGAACTGGGCAACTATGTTCTGACCGTGCAGTTCGAGAACGCGGCCGCATACGCGAAGGTCACGGACCCTCTGTCGGCCGACCCCGAATTCCGCCGCTGGCAAGCGGACAACGTGCAGTCCGGCGCGTTCACGTGGGTGCGCAGCAACCTGATGCGCGAGCTTCCCCTGCCCTGAAGCCGCCGCTGCGCTCAATGGGAGCGTCGTCGTGCACGCTCCTTCGCGGTGCGTACCTCCTTCGAAATGGACGAGACCACGGCGGCCCATTCCTCTGCCGTGAGCAGCAGCGCCGTCTGCGAGTGAAGGAGCGTGTCTTCCTTGTCCAGGTGCACGTTCATGAACTGCCGGTGCCGCTGCAACAGGGCCTCGGCCTCCGCGGCCGCTCTCGCGTCGCCGGTTTCGGCGCGCTTCAAGGTGGTCTTTGCCTGCGAGAGGAGGCCGTTGCAGCATTCGCTCTCCGAGTCGAGTTCATCGAGAAGCTCGTCGGCTTCGCTCGACCTTCCGCGCAGCATGTTCAGCATGACGACGCCTTTGGGGCGGTGGGTCGTTTCTTCGAAGTCCTGGAGACGTTCGATGACTTCGATGGCAGACGCCGCGCGTTGTCCGGTGCGCGTCCCGTCGCCTGTCTTCATCGCCGTATCGAGTCGAGCCAACAACTCCCGGGTGCGGGCGTGCTCGGCGTGCAGGATGGCCCATGCGCATTCGGCTGCCAACATGCTTCACCTCCTTTTTTTGGAGCAGCGAACTGCTCCGGGATTGCCTGTGAGCTTTAGCCTTTAACGCCATGGTTCTACATGGTTGCAGCCGGTGCCGCAAGCCTCGTCTCGAAGGCCGGCTTGTCGCCCGCCCCGGGGATTGATACGACTGTTTCAGGGTCTCGTCTACCCAGGCCTGGGCCGCGATCGCGGCAGCCCGTGGCATTCTGAAGAGAGGTGCATCTTCAAACTACACAGGCGATGGAGGACATCCGATGCGGCATGAACGCTGGCTGCGCGCGTTCGCATGGGCCGGAAGCTGCGCGCTTCTGATTGCGTTCGGCATGTGGAGCGGCGGTGGCGCGGCCATTCCCGATGCGCCGGCCGCACCGCCCGCGGCGAGCAGCCGCGTCGTCTCCGGCACCATCGCCTCGGCCAGGACCGGCGCGACCTATCCGCTCGAAATCTACCTGCCCGCCTCCTACGACGGCGGCTCGGCGGCGTATCCGGTCATCTATGCGTTGGATGGCGATGCGGTCTTCAATCCGCCCGGTACGCGGTTCGCGAATTTCAGGGCCGTCCTCGAGGCACGCCGCACGCAGGCGATCCTCGTGGGCATCGGCGGTTCGGCCCGACGCGGAAGGGACTACCTGCTGCCCGGGGCCCTTGCGTACCACGACTTCCTCGCGCTCGAGCTCGTGCCCTTCATCGAAGCGCGATACCGCGCCGATGCGCGAAGGCGCCTGCTGACGGGCCTGTCGCTGAGCGGCAGCATGGCCGGCATCGCCCTGTTTCTGGAGGGCGCGGCGGGCCAGCTGACGTTCTCGCACTTCCTGTCGTTCGAGGGCTCGTTCGGCGTTCAGGCGGACCGGCACCAGGCGCTCGAAGAAAAGATGCACGACGCGCTCGGCGGCAAGCCCTTGCCCGCCACGCTCTTTCTCACGCGCTGCGGCAACCCCGCGGAGTGCAACTTCGAGCCCGTGGGCGGGATGTACAAGCGGCTCCTGGCCCGCTCGTACCGGGGCCTGGTGGCCACGGAAACGACGTATTCGACGACGCACATCGGCACCGATGTTCCGTCGTTCACCGACGCGGTCACGAAGCTGTTGCCATAGTTCGCCTGGCCGGCGGGAGCAACGTCGCGGAGCAAAAGTTGCTGCGAAGGCAGTCGTCTTCATGCCGCGGGTTCGCAAACCGAATCGAGCGCGTACCTGAGTTCGCGCTCCTCTTGCGAGGTCATCGCGAGTGCGAGGGTGCGGAACTCGGCCTTGTAGCAAGGCAGCATCAGTGCCGCGGTGAGCGAGTGAACGCCACTGCCGTGCGCAATGTGCTCGTGGCATGCGACAACGCTGCGATGGATTTCGAGTGCGCGTGCGACGCGGGCCGAGGCCTGCCCTTTCGCGCCCTCGTCGCTTCTCATGAAGATCATTGCCGACTCCTTGCTGCGGCGCGCTTCGCGTGGCGCCGTGAGTGCACTCTATTCAGAGGAGCGCGCAGCGGGGAGTAACAACATCGTCGTGAATCCGGATGACGCATTCGAAACGCCGCTCAGTTGAGCGATCCGCGGCACACGCCGCAGACTCCCCGCCGACCGGGCAGCGGTCAGCCGGGGCTCATGAACCCCGGCGCGGCGCGGCCCAATCGGAAAGGATCTGGACGGCCTCGCGGTCCATCTTCTGCTCGGCGGGCAGGCTGCGCTGCCCCAGCGCAGCACCAGCCTCGGTACGCAGGACTTCCACGTCAATGGGATGCCGCGCCGCCACGGTCACGCCTTCGAAAGCCTCGCCCGACTGCGCAAGCGAAGCCGCGTAGTACAACTTCGCAATGCCCGCAATGTGCATTGCCGCCACGCACATCGCGCAGGGTTCGCACGAGGTGTAGAGTTCGCTGCCCGACAGGTTCACGGTACCGAGCTTGCGGCATGCATCGCGGATGGCTTCGACTTCGCCGTGCGAGGTGGGGTCGTGGTGGGCGACGGAGTGGTTGAAGCCTTCGCCGACGATCACGCCGTCTTTCACGACGACGGCACCGAAGGGCTCGGTGCCGGGCTCCTGCAGGGCTTGGGCAGAAAGGGCCAATGCCCTTTGCATGAAGTGTTCCTGGTACATGGTGCTCAGACCTTTCTGGTGGCCGCGCCTTCGAGCGCGGAGAGAGATGGTGCATCAGTCTGCGGCGCGCGCGAATCGAACAGGCCTGCCGTGGCCGCTGCATAGCGGCGCGGGTCGAAGCACAGCACGAGCGGCAGCAGCGCGACCACGACGGCGGCAAGGTAGGCCCACGCGAGCGTAAAGCCGCCGGTGTGCTCGCGCACCCAGCCGGTGACGAAGGGCGCGAGCGCCGCGATCATGAAGCCCACGCCCTGCATGAAGCCGGCGAGGGCGCCGGCCTGTGCGGGGTCGGGCAGGTGGTCGAGCGCGAGCACCATGCACAGCGAGAACGCGCCGCCGAGGCCGAAGCCCAGCACGACGGCGATGGCGACTGCCGGCACGGGTGCGTCGAAGGTCAGCGCGCAGAAGCCGGCGAGCTGCGCAACGAGCGTGAGCACCAGCCAGGGGCGCAGATCACGGCCGCGACTGCGGGCGATGGCTGGCATCGCGAGTGCTGAAACCACCTGCGCGGCGGTCATCAGCGCGAGCACCGATCCGCCCTGCTGTGCGGTCCAGCCTTGTTGTGCATAGAAGTGCGGCAGCCACGCGACGAGGCTGGTGTAGCCGCCGTTGATGAGGCCGAAGCACGCGGCCAGCAGCCACGCGCGGCGGCTTGCGAAGCAGCGCAGCCACGAGAGGCTTTGTCTTGGCGCATCGGCGGTGAATTCCATGCGCCGCATGTTGAGCCAGTACAGCAGTGCGAAGACGGCAAGCAGCGCCCAGATGGACAGGCCCGCGTGCCAGTCGGGCTGCGCGCCGCCGAATGCATGCGCGACCCACGGGCTGGCCATGGCGCCGAGGCCGCCGCCGCCCATGATGGCGGCGGAATACAGCCCCGTCATGACGCCGATGCGTGTCGGATAAGCCTGCTTCACCACGCCGGGCATCAGCGCCTGGACCAGGCCCACGCCAGCGCCGGCGAGCGCGGCGCTCCACAGCAGTGCCGCCGCGCCACCGGCCACGTATCGGCTCGTGCAAGCCAGAGCGATGGCCGCCAAGCCGAGCGCGACGCCGCCGCGCGCGCCAATGCGCTGGCCGACCGCCGCGCCGAAAAGCGAAGTGGCGCCCATGGCGAACATCGGCAGCACGGTGAGCAGCGCCACCGCATGAAAGCCGATGCCGGTTGCAAGGCGGATGGGTTCGAGCAGCGGGCTGCTCGATGTGAGAAAGGCGCGCAGGTTCAGCGCCACCAGCACGATGATGATCGCGAAGGCGATGCCTCCGTCACGACTGCGCCCTGTCCTCACAGAGACGCCACATCCGCCTGCAGCACGCCGTTGCGCGCCACGATGCAGCCGCCCGCCACCACCAGCTTGCGCACGGGCCGCGAGACGACGGCGTGCGCGACGGTCTGCGCATCGACCAGCACCAGGTCGGCGCGGCAGCCCGCCTCGATCCCGTAGGCCTCGAAGCCGCAGCCGCGCGCGCCCGAGTGGGTGACGGTATCGAGCGCCACCGCGATCTCGTCGTCGCGGCGCAGGTTGTAGCGCAGGCCGATGATCATGGCGCGCTCCAGCATGTCGGGGTTGCCATAAGGCGACCAGGTGTCGCGGATGCCGTCGTTGCCGCCGAGCACTGTCACGCCGGCCTGCCTGCAGGCCATGAGGGGCGGCACGGTGCGCGAAGGCGGCGCGCTGGTGATGAGCACCACGCCGAGTTTCGCCATGCGCGCCAGCAATGCCTCGCGCTCGCGTTCGCTCACGTCGCCCAGGCAGAAGCCATGGCTGATGGCCACCTTGCCCTGCATGCCCAGCGCCTCTGTGCGCTGCAGGATCAGGTCGAGCGAGAACGCGCCCATGGCACCGGGCTCGTGCAGATGGATGTCGATGGGGCGCTGATGCTTGTGGGCGATGCCGAACAGCACGTCGAGCGACTTCACCGGGTCGCCGTCGATGGCGCAGGGGTCGAGGCCGCCGAGCACGTCGGCGCCCAGCGCCAGCGACTGGTCGAGCAGCTCGGCCGTGCCCGGCCGGCCCAGCAGGCCCGATTGCGGGAATGCGACGATCTGGATCTGCTGCAGCTTGCTCAGCGCCTCACGCGTGCGGATGGTGCCTTCGAGATGGCGCAGGCCGGCCTGGGTGTCGACGTCGACGTGCGTGCGCAGCCGCGTGGTGCCGAGCGCCAGGAAGGCCTTGGCCAGCACCAGCGACTGCGCGGCCGCGTCATGCCCGCTGGCGTGGCGAAACGCGCGCTCGTTCTCGATCTTGTCGATGAGGTTCACGCCGACCTCGTTGCGGTACCAGTCCATGCCCCACATGGTCTTGTCGAGATGCGTGTGGCCTTCGACGAGGCCGGGCAGCAGCAAGGCGCCGTGGCCTTCCTCGACGGTGGCGCCGACCGGCGCGGCAAGCTCCGCGCCGAGCGCGGCGATGCGGTCGTCCTGCACCAGCACGTCGACGGGGGAGGCGCCCCCGGGGCGCACGTTGCGGATCAGGAGCGATGGCATGTGGGGCGGTCCGTTTCTCTATCTTGGTCTGGGCATCAAGCGGGCTGGGCTGCGATGGCGCGGCGGGTCGTGTTCGGGGTGAGCAGCGCCACCACGACGAACACCAGCGCATTCGTCGCCAGCGCCACGAGCCCGGTGTTGAGCGACTTGAACACGACCGGCGCGGCCGGGAACAGCGTACCCAGGTTGGAGCCGGTGGTCATCATGAAGCCGAGCACCGCACCGCCCGCCAGGATGCCGGCGAAGGCGGCGTGCCTGTTGCCGAAGGGCTTCTTCATGAGGCTAAAGAGCAGCGAGGGCAGCAGCTGCGTGAGCAGGCTCGAAGCGAAGATGGCCACCGACACGATGGTGGTGCCGCCGCGCAGCACAAAGTAAACCGCCACCAGTGCGAACACCGGCAGCACGCCGCGCGCCACGCGCGACACCTGCCTGTCGGTGGCGTTGGGCGCGAAGCCTTCCTTGTAGACGTTCTTGCCGATCACGGTGGATGCGGTGAGCAAAATCATCGAGCCCGGCACGAGCGCGGTGAGCACGCCGGTGCCGCCGATCACGCCGACGAACCACGGGTCGAAGGTGTGCTTCACCAGGCCGAAGAGGGCCAGGTCGACGTCGGAGCCCTTGAGCCCCGGCACCTGCAGGATGGCCGCGAAGCCGACCAGGAACAGGAAGGCGATGACCACTTGGTACAGCGGCATCAGGATGGTGTTGCGGCGCACCGCACTCGCGCTCTTGGCGGCATACACTGAGGTGAGATTGAACGGGTACAGGTAGTAGCCCAGCGCCGTCAGCAGGATGGTCGAGTTGTACCAGGTGAGGTTCAGGCCCTCCTTCGGGAACTCGAAGAAGCCGGGGTTGGCGGCGTGGATGGCGGTGAACATCGGCGCGACGCCGCCGTAGTAGTGCCACGGCAGGTAAATGCCGAGGAACATCGCGAGCGCGAGGATCAGGATGTCCTTCACGATGGCGATGCTGGCCGAGCCGTGGATGCCCGAGAACAGGATGTAGCTGACCATCACCAGCGTACCGATCCAGATCGCCACCTGCGGCGCGATGGAGCCGTACGAGGCCTCCGACACGATGATGCCGAGCCCGCGCAGCTGGATGGTGAGCAGCGCGACCATGCCCATGAGCGCCACGATGGACACCAGCACGCCCAGCGCACGGCTGTCGTACTTGTGCGCGAAGAAGTCCGAAAACGACACCAGCTTGTGCGCGGTGGCGTAGCGCCAGATGGCCGGCAGCATCCAGAAGGCCATGAGATAGGCCAGCCCGCCGTAGGCCAGGATGTAGAAGGCCGGCGTGCCCTTGCTGTAAGACCAGCCGCTGGCGCCCAGGAAGGTGAAGGTGGAGAACGACTCGCCCGCCATCAGCAGGAACACCATGATGGCGCCCAGCCCGCGCCCGCCGATCGCCCATTGCTCCAGGCTCATGGTGCGGCCGCGCCGCGCGAGCACGGCGAGGCCCAGCGCGCCGATGACGAACAGGGCGATGACGCCGAGTGCCGCGTTCATCGCGCGCCTCCGGTGGAGGAAGAAGGCGCATCGATGTCGCCTTCGGCGCGGTCGATGACCACCATGATCAGCGAGGTCAGCACCAGCCAGCTGACATTCCACACCATCAGGAAGGGCATGCCAAGCACGAAGGTGGGAGCGACGGAGGACAGCCATCCCCCGCTGAAGAAGGCGGCGACCGGCAGCGCGGCAAGCCATTTGGCGGATTTCATGGGAGCCTCGATTCTTGTCTCGGGTTGTGATTTTCTGGAATTTTGGTTAACCATACATTTTTATTTGGTTAACCAAACGGAAGCGGATGGTACGGAGTGCACGGGGCCGAGTCAATCCGGGGGCTTTCCCTGAGGGTGCGGTCCGCAGGCAATAATCCGGTTGCCTATGCCCTCCGCCGCACGCAAGTCCCCAGCGACAGCCCCCTCCCCCGAGCCCACCGAAGCCGACGATCCGAACGTGGACGAACGCGTCTACGGCGCAGTCTCCAAGGCCTTGCTGAGCGGCAAGCTGCGCCCCGGCACGCCCTTGCGCGAGCGCGCGCTGGCCGAAGCGCTGGGCTGCACGCGCGGCGCGGTGCGCAAGGCGCTGGCGCGGCTGGGCTCGGAAAAACGGCTGGTGCTGGAGCACAACCGGGGCGCCTTCGTGCCCAACCCGTCCATCGACGACATGCGCGGCATCTACCGCGCGCGCCGCATCGTGGAGGCGGGGCTGGTGACCACGCTCTTCGGCAATCTCTCACGCGAGCAGGTGACCACGCTGCGCAAGCACGTGCAGGCGGAGCAGAAGGCCTTCAAGGAAGGCCGGCGCGAGGACGCGGTCCGGCTGGCGGGCGACTTCCACCTGCTGCTGGCGCAGATGGCGGACAGCGAGGAGCTGCTGTCGTACATCCGGCGGCTGATCTCGAACACCGAGCTCTACAAGGCACTCTACGACTCCGCCGAGGCCGCGAGCTGCGCGCCGCGCGAGCATGAGCAGATCATCGAGGCGCTGGCCACGGGCAAATCGCTCGACAAGGCGCTGGCGGTAGCGCTGGAGCATCTGGACGAGCTGGAGCAGCGCGTGATCGCGGGCGCTGCGGCCGAGCAGGAAGTGGACCTTGCGACGCTGCTGAACGGCGGCGGCACCAGCAGCGGCAACAAGGGCAGCAAGCCGCACGCGCACGACCACTGAGGCATCCACGCTTCGCTCGCGGCCGAAGTGTGGCCGCGCCGGTCGGGGAATGATCGGCGCACCATGCACGCATCCACACCCTCCTCCATCGACAAGCCCCGCGCCAACCTGGCCTTCGAATGGGCGCTGCTCGCGGTGCTCGCCACCTGCTGGGGCGCCTCGTACACCTTCATCAAGATCGGCGTGGCGACGATCCCGCCCGTCACGCTGATCGCGGCGCGCACGCTAATCGCCGGAGCGCTGCTGCTCGCGGTGCTGCACATGCGCGGCGTGAAACTGCCGAAGGACGCCACTGCGTGGCGCCGCTTCGCACTGCAGGCCTGCCTGAACAGCGTGCTGCCCTTCACGCTCATCGCCTGGGCCGAGCGCAGCGTCGATGCCGGCCTGGCGACCATCCTCAACTCGACCTCGCCGATCTTCATCTTCCTGCTGGGGCTGGGCCTCGGCGGCTCCGACAAGCCCACGCTGCGCCGCCTGTTCGGCGTGAGCGCGGGGCTGGCGGGCATCTGCCTGATCGTGGGCTTCGAGGCGCTGAACGGGCTCGGGCATTCGCTGCTCGCGCAGCTCGCGCTGGTGGCGGCCGCCGTCTGCTACGGCTGCGCCGCGATGTTCGGGCGCGTGTTCAAGGGGCTGGACCCGATGGTGCCAGCCGCTGGTTCGCTCGTCAGCGGCGCGGCGATGCTGCTGCCCGCGAGCATCGTCATCGACAGGCCGTGGACGCTCTCGCCGTCGGCCGCGTCGATGGCGGCGGTGCTCGCGCTCGCGGCGCTCTCCACGGCGCTGGCTTTCACGATCTACTTCCGGCTCATCAAGACGCTGGGGCCGATGTCCACCGCCGCGCAGGCCTATCTGCGCGTGCCCATCGGCGTGCTGATCGGCACGACGTTCCTGGCCGAGAGGCTGGCGCCCACGGCGTGGATCGGGCTGGCCTGCGTGGTCACTGGCGTGGTCGCGATGACGATGCCCGGGACGAAACTTTTGCGCCGCGCGCTGCAGTTTTTACGCGGTGTTTAGACGCCCGCCCATACGCTGCCGGCTCCTCCATCCGTCAGCGAATTCTTCGATGAAAAACATTCTCCGCATCGCCCTGCCGATGCTCGTTCTTCCCGCCTTTTCCGCCCTGCCGATGCTCGCGAGCGCGCAACTCACGGGCAACGTGTCCATCACC
>NZ_AKIW01000034.1 GCF_000282635.1 Variovorax sp. CF313 | reverse complement strand
GATCGAGTCGGTGCTGCTGCGGCATCCGCTGGTCGCACAGGCCGCGGTGATCGCGCGCGAGGACGTGGCGGGCGAGAAGCGCCTCGTGGCCTATGTCGTGGCTGCGGATGCGGCCGATCCGCAGGCGGCCGAGCTGCGCGACCACCTCGCGCAGGCCCTGCCCGAGTACATGGTGCCCTCTGCCTTCGTCAGCCTGCCGGCCCTGCCGCTCGGCCCGAGCGGCAAGCTCGACCGCAAGGCGCTGCCGGCGCCGGAACTGCAGGCGGCCACGCCCTACGCCGCGCCGCGCACGCCCACCGAGAAGATCCTGGCGGGGCTCTGGGCCGAGACCCTGCACCTGCCGCGCGTCGGCATCGACGACAACTTCTTCGAGCTCGGCGGGCACTCGCTGATGATCGTGCAGCTGATCTCGATGATCCGGCAGCAGTTCATGATCGACCTGCCGCTGGACACGCTGTTCCAGGTCTCCACCATCGCCGGCCTCGCGGAGCTGCTCGACCAGGCCTCTGGCGCGCGGCCCAGCCTCGTGCCGATGCCGCGCCCGGCGCGCATTCCGCTGTCCTTCGCGCAGCGCCGCCTGTGGCTGATGAACCAGCTCGAGAACGCGAACCCGGCCTACAACATGCCGCTGGCCCTGCGCCTGTCGGGCGTGCTCGACCGCGCGGCGTTGCAGGCGGCGCTCGACGACCTGGTGCAGCGCCACGAAAGCCTGCGCACCATCTATCCGAACGAGGACGGGCTGCCGTACCAGCACATCCTCGACGGCGCGCAGGCCCGCGCGGTGCTGGCCGAAGCGGACAGCAGCGAAGAAGAGATCGCTGCCCAGCTGCATGCAGCGGCCCGCCTGGGCTTCGATCTCGGCAGCATGGCGCCCCTGCGTCCCCATCTGTTCAGGCTGGCGGCCGACGAGCACGTGCTGCTGCTGCTGACGCACCACATCGTCGGCGATGGCGCGTCGCTGCTGCCGCTGGCGCGCGACCTGAGCATTGCCTACGCCGCGCGCAGCGAAGGCAAGGCGCCTAGCTGGGCGCCGCTGCCGCTGCAGTACGCCGACTACGCGCTGTGGCAGCAGGACCTGCTCGGCAGCGAGGACGATCCCGAGAGCATGGCCGGGCGCCAGCGCGAGTTCTGGCGCGAGACCTTGCGCGGCCTGCCCGAGCGACTGAGCCTGCCGGTCGACCGCCCGCATCCGGCCGTTCCCAGCTACCACGGCGACGTGGTGCCGATGCACATTCCGCCGCACGTCCACGAGCGCATGCTGCAGCTGGCGCGCGACGGCCAGGCCAGCGTCTTCATGGTGCTGCAGGCGGCGTTGGCGGGCCTGCTGAACCGGCTGGGCGCGGGAGACGACATCGTCATCGGCACGCCGGTCGCCGGGCGCAGCGACCATGCGCTGGACGACCTGATCGGCTGCTTCGTCAATGCGCTGGTGCTGCGCACCGATGCCTCGGGGCAGCCGGGGCTGCGCGAGCTGATCGCGCGGGTGCGCGCCACCAACCTCGCCGCGTACGCGAACCAGGAGTTCCCGTACGACCGCATCGTGGAGCTGCTGCGCCCGGAGCGCTCGGGCGCCAACCTGCCGCTGTTCCAGGTCATGCTGGGATTCCAGAGCAGCAATAGCCGCCTGTCTTTCAGCTTGCCCGGCCTGTCGATCACGCCGCAGCCGGTGGCCGTCGACACGGCGAAGTTCGACCTGTCCTTCATCCTCGACGAGCAGCGCGGCGCCGACGGCCTGCCGGGCGGCATTGCCGGCGGCATCCAGTACAGCACCGACCTGTTCGAGCGCAGCACCGTCGAGGCCATCGCCGAGCGCCTGGTGCGCCTGCTGGAACAGGCCTGCGAGGCGCCTGACACCGCGCTGGGCAGCCTGGACATCCTGAGCGCCGAGGAAAGCCGGCGCCTGCTGTCCGACTGGAGCGGCAGCACGCGAGACATCGCGCCGCTATCGCTGGCTGCCATGGTGGCGTCGCATGCCGCCGAGCGCCCGCATGCGGCGGCGGTGGTGCTCGACGATGCAACGCTCAGCTATGCCGAACTCGATGCGCGCGCCAACCGGCTCGCACACCTGCTGCGGGGCCGGGGCATCGGCGCCGGCGCCATCGTCGCGGCGGTGCTGCCGCGCTCGCTCGACCTCGTGGTGGCGCACCTGGCCATCGTCAAGGCCGGCGCAGCCTACCTGCCCATCGATCCGAACCACATGACCGGGCGCAGCGCCTTCGTGTTCGAGGAGGCGGCACCCGCCTGCGTGCTGACCCAGGCATCGCTGCTGCCGGAACTCGCCGGCATCGCGCATTGCCTGGCGCTCGACAGCGACGAGACGGTCGCCGCGCTGGCGATCCAGCCGGACGCCGCGCCGGCGCATGCGCGCGCGGCCGAGCCGCAGGATGCCGCGTACGTCATCTACACCTCCGGCTCCACCGGCATGCCCAAGGGCGTGGTGGTGCCGCACGCGGGCCTGAGCAGCCTCGGCGCCGCGATGGCGCAGCGCTTCGCCATCGGCCCGGACTCGCGCGTGCTGCAGTTCTCTTCCAGCGGCTTCGACGCTTCGGTGATGGACCTGCTGATGGCCTTCCACGCTGGCGCCGCGCTGGTGCTGCCGGGGGCGCAGCAGCTGCTGGGACCGGAGCTGGCCGACCTGCTCCACAGGCAGGCCGTGAGCCACGCGCTGATTCCGCCCGCCGCGCTCGCCACCCTGCCGTATGGCGAATTCCCGCACCTGCAAACCTTGGTGGTGGGCGGCGATGCCTGCCCCGCCGCGCTGGCCGCGCGCTGGTCGCAAGGCCGCCGCATGATCAATGCGTATGGCCCGACGGAAATCACCATCTGCGCGAGCATGAGCGCGCCGTTGAATGCCGAAGAGCCGCCGTCCATCGGCCGGCCGGTCTGGAACACGCGCCTGTACGTGCTCGACGACAGCCTGCAGCCAGTGCCGCCCGGTGTCGCGGGCGAGCTCTACATCGCCGGCAGCGGGCTGGCGCGCGGCTACCTGAATCGCCCGCTGCTCAGCGCCGAGCGTTTCATCGCCAACCCCTTCGGCGAACCCGGCAGCCGCATGTACCGCAGCGGCGACCTGGTGCGCTGGCGCAATGACGGCAGCCTCGATTTCCTGGGCCGCGCCGACCAGCAGGTGAAGATCCGCGGCTTTCGCATCGAGCCGGGCGAGATCGAGTCGGTGCTGCTGCGGCATCCGCTGGTCGCACAGGCCGCGGTGATCGCGCGCGAGGACGTGGCGGGCGAGAAGCGCCTCGTGGCCTATGTCGTGGCTGCGGATGCGGCCGATCCGCAGGCGGCCGAGCTGCGCGACCACCTCGCGCAGGCCCTGCCCGAGTACATGGTGCCCTCTGCCTTCGTCAGCCTGCCGGCCCTGCCGCTCGGCCCGAGCGGCAAGCTCGACCGCAAGGCGCTGCCGGCGCCGGAACTGCAGGCGGCCACGCCCTACGCCGCGCCGCGCACGCCCACCGAGAAGATCCTGGCGGGGCTCTGGGCCGAGACCCTGCACCTGCCGCGCGTCGGCATCGACGACAACTTCTTCGAGCTCGGCGGGCACTCGCTGATGATCGTGCAGCTGATCTCGATGATCCGGCAGCAGTTCATGATCGACCTGCCGCTGGACACGCTGTTCCAGGTCTCCACCATCGCCGGCCTCGCGGAGCTGCTCGACCAGGCCTCTGGCGCGCGGCCCAGCCTCGTGCCGATGCCGCGCCCGGCGCGCATTCCGCTGTCCTTCGCGCAGCGCCGCCTGTGGCTGATGAACCAGCTCGAGAACGCGAACCCGGCCTACAACATGCCGCTGGCCCTGCGCCTGTCGGGCGTGCTCGACCGCGCGGCGTTGCAGGCGGCGCTCGACGACCTGGTGCAGCGCCACGAAAGCCTGCGCACCATCTATCCGAACGAGGACGGGCTGCCGTACCAGCACATCCTCGACGGCGCGCAGGCCCGCGCGGTGCTGGCCGAAGCGGACAGCAGCGAAGAAGAGATCGCTGCCCAGCTGCATGCAGCGGCCCGCCTGGGCTTCGATCTCGGCAGCATGGCGCCCCTGCGTCCCCATCTGTTCAGGCTGGCGGCCGACGAGCACGTGCTGCTGCTGCTGACGCACCACATCGTCGGCGATGGCGCGTCGCTGCTGCCGCTGGCGCGCGACCTGAGCATTGCCTACGCCGCGCGCAGCGAAGGCAAGGCGCCTAGCTGGGCGCCGCTGCCGCTGCAGTACGCCGACTACGCGCTGTGGCAGCAGGACCTGCTCGGCAGCGAGGACGATCCCGAGAGCATGGCCGGGCGCCAGCGCGAGTTCTGGCGCGAGACCTTGCGCGGCCTGCCCGAGCGACTGAGCCTGCCGGTCGACCGCCCGCATCCGGCCGTTCCCAGCTACCACGGCGACGTGGTGCCGATGCACATTCCGCCGCACGTCCACGAGCGCATGCTGCAGCTGGCGCGCGACGGCCAGGCCAGCGTCTTCATGGTGCTGCAGGCGGCGTTGGCGGGCCTGCTGAACCGGCTGGGCGCGGGAGACGACATCGTCATCGGCACGCCGGTCGCCGGGCGCAGCGACCATGCGCTGGACGACCTGATCGGCTGCTTCGTCAATGCGCTGGTGCTGCGCACCGATGCCTCGGGGCAGCCGGGGCTGCGCGAGCTGATCGCGCGGGTGCGCGCCACCAACCTCGCCGCGTACGCGAACCAGGAGTTCCCGTACGACCGCATCGTGGAGCTGCTGCGCCCGGAGCGCTCGGGCGCCAACCTGCCGCTGTTCCAGGTCATGCTGGGATTCCAGAGCAGCAATAGCCGCCTGTCTTTCAGCTTGCCCGGCCTGTCGATCACGCCGCAGCCGGTGGCCGTCGACACGGCGAAGTTCGACCTGTCCTTCATCCTCGACGAGCAGCGCGGCGCCGACGGCCTGCCGGGCGGCATTGCCGGCGGCATCCAGTACAGCACCGACCTGTTCGAGCGCAGCACCGTCGAGGCCATCGCCGAGCGCCTGGTGCGCCTGCTGGAACAGGCCTGCGAGGCGCCTGACACCGCGCTGGGCAGCCTGGACATCCTGAGCGCCGAGGAAAGCCGGCGCCTGCTGTCCGACTGGAGCGGCAGCACGCGAGACATCGCGCCGCTATCGCTGGCTGCCATGGTGGCGTCGCATGCCGCCGAGCGCCCGCATGCGGCGGCGGTGGTGCTCGACGATGCAACGCTCAGCTATGCCGAACTCGATGCGCGCGCCAACCGGCTCGCACACCTGCTGCGGGGCCGGGGCATCGGCGCCGGCGCCATCGTCGCGGCGGTGCTGCCGCGCTCGCTCGACCTCGTGGTGGCGCACCTGGCCATCGTCAAGGCCGGCGCAGCCTACCTGCCCATCGATCCGAACCACATGACCGGGCGCAGCGCCTTCGTGTTCGAGGAGGCGGCACCCGCCTGCGTGCTGACCCAGGCATCGCTGCTGCCGGAACTCGCCGGCATCGCGCATTGCCTGGCGCTCGACAGCGACGAGACGGTCGCCGCGCTGGCGATCCAGCCGGACGCCGCGCCGGCGCATGCGCGCGCGGCCGAGCCGCAGGATGCCGCGTACGTCATCTACACCTCCGGCTCCACCGGCATGCCCAAGGGCGTGGTGGTGCCGCACGCGGGCCTGAGCAGCCTCGGCGCCGCGATGGCGCAGCGCTTCGCCATCGGCCCGGACTCGCGCGTGCTGCAGTTCTCTTCCAGCGGCTTCGACGCTTCGGTGATGGACCTGCTGATGGCCTTCCACGCTGGCGCCGCGCTGGTGCTGCCGGGGGCGCAGCAGCTGCTGGGACCGGAGCTGGCCGACCTGCTCCACAGGCAGGCCGTGAGCCACGCGCTGATTCCGCCCGCCGCGCTCGCCACCCTGCCGTATGGCGAATTCCCGCACCTGCAAACCTTGGTGGTGGGCGGCGATGCCTGCCCCGCCGCGCTGGCCGCGCGCTGGTCGCAAGGCCGCCGCATGATCAATGCGTATGGCCCGACGGAAATCACCATCTGCGCGAGCATGAGCGCGCCGTTGAATGCCGAAGAGCCGCCGTCCATCGGCCGGCCGGTCTGGAACACGCGCCTGTACGTGCTCGACGACAGCCTGCAGCCAGTGCCGCCCGGTGTCGCGGGCGAGCTCTACATCGCCGGCAGCGGG